>NZ_DKTN01000022.1:0-521483 GCF_002473065.1 Limnobacter sp. UBA7229
GGCAAACAGTTTTTTCATGATGAACTCCTGTGATTAATAGAAAAATGGCATGACGTAGGGAAATCCGAGCGCGACCAGGACCAGCGCGGCCACGATCCAGAAAATGAGCTTGTAAGTAGCTCGCACTTGGGGAATCGCGCAGACCTCACCCGGTTTGCAGGCTTGCGCCGGGCGGTAGATGCGCCGCCAGGCGAAAAACAGCGCGACCAGCGCTGCGCCGATGAAGATCGGGCGATAGGGTTCCAGCACCGTCAGGTTGCCGATCCATGCCCCGCTGAACCCCAAGGCGATCAAAACCAGCGGCCCCAGGCAGCAGGCCGACGCAAGAATGGCGGCCAGCCCTCCAGTGAAGAGCGCCCCGCGCCCGTTTTGTGGTTCAGACATACGCGTGTCCTTTCAAATTTGGTTTGGATAGCTTAAGCTTACTTCCGTAGTTATGTACGGAGTCAAGCGATATGCAAAACAATTTTGAGAATCTGACCATCGGCGTTTTTGCCAAGACGGCCGGGGTCAATGTGGAGACCATCCGGTTCTACCAGCGCAAGGGCCTGCTGCCGGAGCCGGACAAGCCCTATGGCAGCATTCGTCGCTATGGCGAGGCGGATGTAACGCGGGTGCGCTTCGTGAAATCAGCCCAGCGGCTGGGTTTCAGCCTGGATGAAATCGCCGAGCTGCTGCGGCTGGAGGATGGCACCCATTGCGAGGAAGCCAGCGGCCTGGCCGAGCACAAGCTCAAGGACGTGCGCGAGAAGATGGCTGACCTGGCGCGCATGGAGGCCGTGTTGTCTGAACTGGTGTGCGCCTGTCATGCGCGGCAAGGGAACGTTTCCTGTCCGCTGATTGCGTCACTACAAGACGGAACGAAGTTCGCTGCGTCGGCGCGGGAGCCTCACGGGCTGACTACGCCTTAGCGTGCTTTATTTTCCGTTTTCTGAGACGACCCCCTTATGAAAAGAAAAAGAAAAATTTGACTCCTCGGGGATCCTCTCTCGGATGTAATTAATGTACTTAACTGGACCAGCGATGTAGTCGTGGGCTGGATCTAGTGCAGCCATCAAATTACCAGCAGTAGTTTTTACAGCAACTCCGTTTTACCTGCTACCGTAAACTCGCCACATTAAAGAGCACTCTTCGTCTGATTGCTGCCAACTGGTCACCCATGTTCTTGTACGAATATTTTCTAGACTTTCTCTAAGGGCAGTAACTTCGTCGATAGACCTCGAAAAACATTTGCTGTCATCTGAAAAATCAATATTCAGAGTAGCGGAATTGCTAAAGGGCATTCGGCCCTCAAAACCGTCTTCGAATTTGGAAAGATTTGTAAACTTAAGTTTCTGTCCGGCGATAAGGCTCAGAAATCCGTAGACATCCATATAACGCCACAGGGAGGTGCTGTCACTCCAGTCACCTTCATTTACACGCGTAATAGTGCCCAATCCATGCCTCACTTAAAATAGAACATTCCCGTAAACATAGCATGCAGAAGGAGCTATGATGCATGAACAAAAGGCGAGGGGGCTACTAATGGGAGCACCCTATACACCAGCGCGAACAAAACATCTTCATCCGTTAAAATGATGAGTTGAATGTTGCAATGACCTGCTCTCTAAACTGACCAGCCCATTCCAACCGAGTACGGGAATACCTCACTGGTTCAGAATCGGAAATCTCTGGTTGAAGCGTTAGGTGCAAGTCATTATTGCAGCGAATTTCCGAATAGTCGTCGAGCTTTGTTGAAGCATCAAAAGTCCTGCCGATCCTTTGTTCTGCGGCTACACGTGGACGGTAACTATCAAATTGAACAACACGAGACTCCGGGATTTCATGGTGAAGATCATTTGCAAACTCGACTAGAGTTGGCTCAGCAAAAACAAACATCCAACCATCTTTATCGACATCATTGGTCATACGCAATATTCGACCCAAAACCTGTCGAAAATGCATTTCTGTTTTGACGATACTGAGGTGGCAACACACTTGTAATCTTGGAATATCAGTACCCTCGCTAATCATTCCAACGCTGACAATCCACTGTTCATTAGAGTGCCTAAATGTATCAATCGTTTTTGAGGCATCGTGATCTCTGTAGGTCACAACTTTCACGGACTGCGCGAACGTATTTGAAAGCTCAGCGGCAATGACATGTGCGTGTTCAACGGATCGAGCCACAACAAGACCAGCCGCATTGGGGTTTTTCAGGCGAATTTCTTTTAGCTTTTGACACCCACGATTCAGCATGAAATGAACAGCCTGGGAATTTTGAATGAGTTGATCATAAGAAATGCCGTTCGAGCTCAGTAGCTCGGCAAAGGAGTCGAACAACTGGATTCCATTTTGTTGGTTCGTCAAACGGATACGATCATGGTCAATGAGGACCAGCTTTGGATTTCTGCAAACTCCATCGTGGATTGCGTCGGCCAAACCATACTCATAATCACATCGAACCTTGCCTTCTGGATCAGTGTATTTGGCAAGTACAATAGGAAAATTGTCGCTTCGCCAAGGCGTGCCGCTAAGTGCGATACTAAAGGTGGCTCTATTTTGAATCCGGAGCAAAACCTGTTCCCCCCAAGAATTCGAGTTTGAAAGATCACTGCCAGCACAATGATGAACCTCATCCAAGACCACCAAAACACGATGGGAATCGAATATCTGCCAAAAATCTGCTTGAATGAACAACAAACTTTGGTAGGTGTAAGCGCCACCTATTGCACCAATTTGACCATCAAATCGACATCCAAGCACTTTGGTGAAGGTGTTTGAGGTGTTTTGTACAACCTCAATTGATGGCGCAAAGGCCAATACAAAATCAACCTGATTTGCCTGTAGCAGACTTTTAGCCAGTTCTGCGGATAGCCGGGTTTTACCCGACCCAGGCGTTGCCAAGCACATGAAATGTGACTGAGTTTTAAACCAGTTCAAAGCACGCGTAAGACAGTTGGATTGCCATCGACGCAGCTTCATAAAACGGGATCTTTCAGCATGCCAGCAAGCACGCTTTCAATGGCGCGAATCTTGCCGAGTATTTTTGAACTGACATCCCTGGACTTAAGGTAATGAGGCTCGAGCTTGGCTTTAAGCTGCGGATAGGTTTGGTGCAAGCGCAGATACTCCTCGGATTCACCGATCGAAGATAGCAAATCCACCTGATAAGTTTTTACCAATTGATCCAATTCATCTCGAATGCAAGGATCGTTAACCGGCAAAATGAGGGCCCCATGCTCGACTTGCTTGGGCTGCTTGGGCTGCTTGGGGCCCCGATCAACTGTCACTCTTTGCTGAAACACTGAGGCTACAAAAAGAGGGGTTTTCTTATAGCGAGCAAATTCAGAAATATCTTTGCTTTTTTCAAGCAAACCTGCGGTTAGAAGCCTTAGAACCACCCGATACGCACGTTTGTGATAGTCGCGCAAATTCATATCTGTTTCATGTTTATATTCACGAATGATCGCATCTCTCAATTCCATGACCGTAAAATTGTTCAAATTCCCCTCGATCAAAACTGAGTAAAACTCGGGTGAAAGACTTCTAGTCATGATGCTCCATCAGTGTCATTTTCCCCCTTGCAAATAAGAACTGCGAAAAAGGGTTTTTGAAAAAGAACGGATTATAATCCGTGGCTATTAAAGCCGCAAATTTGGATAGTCATTGCCTCTAGAGAGGCGACTATGCAAGACGTGGTAAAAATATTCGGCAACAAAGTACGAGCAGCACGAAAACTAAGGGGACTTTCTCAAGATGAATTGGCGCTGAGAGCAGAAATTGATCGCAGCTACATGGGAAGGATTGAAAGGGGAGAGGTGCGTATCACCCTTGAAAAAGCCTACAAACTCGCAGCCACCCTCGGATGCGACATCAAAGAGTTGTTGCCATAATCGTCAATTTGACCAACCAACGCGGTGAGCCGTTGAAGTGTCGGCATGACGCTGATCATCGTCGGTATGTAAATAGATAGAGGTTGTGCTGATCGACGCATGGCCCAGATTGTCCCGAATCACTCTCAAATCAACGCCTGAATTTGCCATGTGAGAGCCAGCGGTATGGCGAAGCCAATGGGCTGAAGCCGATTCAAGCTGCGATGCACGACGTAAAGCGTGCATATCTCCTTGCATGCGCAATTTGGCCGCCACATGTGCAAACAAATCGGTCACAGTCCCATGTATGGAAGATCTACCAACCCTAACGCGAAAATTACGGGCTGAACCAAACAGCGGAACTTGCTCCCCTACACTTGGAAAACCAGGCACCTGAATATAGGATCGGTACAGCAACAACTCATCAAGAAACTCTCCGGAAATAGGAATTTGTCTCTCTTTATTGCCTTTACCGACAACCCTTAGCCACCACAATTCTTTGCCATCTGAGGCTCTTCGGCAATAAAAATCACCCATTGCCCCCTGTGAAACCTCGGAAATGCGCAAACCACCTAGGTAAAACAGTGAAAACAACCACCTCAAGCGATGGTACTTGGACAAATCAGTCGATCTCAATTCGAGGATAAAAGCCTTCACCTCAAGCCACAGAGTGGGATCAAGGTAGCGAGTAATAATTTTAGGCGCACCCGATGATCTGCGCTTGCCCAAAGCAAGCGGATTACCCACCAAATACCCGGACTCAACCAACCAACTAAACATCGAACTAAGGATAACCAAGGTCTGCCTTTGACTACTTGTTGACAAAGGCCCTGCAAAGGGACGCCAACGTTGATCGTTGCGCCCGAATCGACGTCCTGGGGAAGACACCCAAAAGTCCGCAGGCTGCGGATCTAACAAGAATTGCCTATAGAGCTGCAGATCTTCATACACGAGTGAGGAAAGTGGTTTTGACAGCTGCAAAACAGACCACAACAGCAACCGCTCGGCCTCTTTGCGGTAACTATCAAATGTACTTTTAGAGGCCTGAAACTGCATGAGCCACGCAGAAATGGCATCGACATCTCTGTTGGCCGCAATTTGCCGGGAACCAGAGGCACGATTTACTCCAGTAGAACCATCAAAAGCACTGATTTGGAATGCTGGATTCTTAGAAAAAGCACTGGGAATGAGCTCAAAACTCAAAACAACCTCGGGTGAACAAGTACATTGACATTATAAGTGTAATGTCAAAAATAATCAATAAATTAGTAATTAGATTACGTATTATGTAATAATATATGACTCTTAGCCAATCTCTGTACAAGCAAATGAACGATGTAAACTCTGATGATGAAATCCGTCAGCTAATCCTTGAATTGATGAACCAAGGCTTGTCCACACTGGAAATTTACAAGAAAACGTGTGCAATCCTTTTTTATCAACATGGAATAATGCCGACACCAACCAGACTCTATGCGTTGGTTAGGAAAGGGAGCATGTCAACGCCAGGTAAAGCAATACAGGAATTTTTAGCACAGCAAAAAGAGAAGGGCAGAATAGAACTGGAGATTCCAGAAATGCCAGAATCGCTGAAAACGACGTTCACAGAAGCGCTAAAGGAGACTTGGCGAATCGCCTCTCAAATTAGCTCCGCAACGGCTCGTGAACAAAATGAACAGCACCAAAGGGAATTAAATCGTTTCACTCAGCAGATCGAACAACTGGACAACAAAAATCAAGGTTTGGAGTCTCGCATCGATGAAATGGCGCAAATCCTCGCTGAGAAAGACATTCATGTATCGGAGATGCAAAAGGAGATTGGTGAGGGTAAAACCAAACTTTCGCTGGAATCGAACCGACTCGCAATCGCCACAGATCAGTGTGAGGAGTTGAAAAAACAACTAGATAAAGCCAGACACGACTTTATTGCTGAAAGCCACAGAATGTCACAGGAGCACGAACAGGGATTGGCCAGATTGAAAGACCACGAAAACCGGGCATTAATGGAGATTGAAAGAGAACGACAAGCAGCAAATAAAGCAATCAAGGATGCCACGAACGCCCTGAAACTCCGAGAGGATGAATTAAGACAACGGGACGACAAACTCCTTGAACTCGCATCGGAGCTTGAAGAATCTAGACGAGATTTAAGCGCAGCAAAGACAAAACTTGAAATGACCACCGCAAATCTTCAAACGATCCGCATCAGCTATGAAGAACAAACCAGGATAAACGGCCAGCTTAAAGCTCAACTAGAACAACTCAGTGCAAAACAGAACATCACACATCCAAAAAATAGCCGCAGGAAAACCATGAAGCAGATTCATGATTGATTTCTGAAGTTTGCATAGATTTGGCGGTTGGAGTAGTGTGGAATGTTGCCTAGAAGTAATGCTTCTTTACAAAATTAAGCGAAAAGTACATCACTTTACAAATTTAGGCAAAAAATCGTTACAACTTTAATAGAACAGTCGGCTTTGCTTCTGTGGGAGAACTTGCAAAAATATAATAGTTTACATAATACAAATTATGCGACAAATAGATTAAACATAAAAAGGGTTACCCAGAGTGACCCCCACCAATACTGGCGATGCTCTCCAGTCAGTAATCGCCGAAAAAGTACATAGGTTGGTTCACTTTTATCTGAGGCTATTCTTATGTACAAATTCATGTTCTTCGCTTTTGTGGTTTGCGCCGTGTATCCCGACTGGCCCATCGAAGCTGTTGCTGCTGGCCAGGACATTATCCAGGGCTTTCAATCCAAAGTAATTGTGGTTGGCCAAAACATGTAAACCCCCAAATTGAGGTTGATTTGGGCCTTTGTTGCGGGTCTTCATCAAACCTCAGTGTTCGTATGATGTGAAGGTAAATCGACCCCTACGGTATGGAACCTTCATGTCAGCAACAGCCCAAAACGATCTCAAAGGCCGCAATGCCAGAATGATGGCCGCCCCTACAACCGCTGTAGAGCGCCTGCTGGACCCCCGAATTCCAATTGTGACCAAAACAGATTTGAAAGGTCGCATTACCTACGCCAACCCTGCCTTTGTCGAAATTTCCGGTTTTACACTTGAAGAGCTGCTGGGTCAGCCTCACAACGTGGTTCGCCACCCCGACATGCCTCGCGACGCATTCAAAGACCTTTGGGACACAGCCCGCCGGGATGAACCATGGAAAGGTCTGGTGAAGAACCGCTGCAAGGACGGTGGCTACTATTGGGTTGATGCTTACGTCACGCCGCTGACGCAAAACGGGGAAAAAATTGGTTACATGTCGGTGCGCTCCAAGCCCAGCGACACCCAAAAAAGGGAAGCCGAGGCCTTGTACAAGGCAATCAACGCCGGCAGCGCCAGCTTTCCATTCACAAAGCCTGCAAAAGGGCGCCCATTCATTGTTGATTTGGCAATCGTCGGTTTTTTGCCAGTAATCATCGCCCTGCTTTCCATGCTCAACATCCCTGCCCTCAGCTATGGCAGCGCCGCAGCATCATTTGTAGCCGCAGCCCTCGGGCTGATGTGGTTGAAAGGCCGTGTTGAACACACCAACAACTCGATGCTGCACGCCATGCGCGCCTTGGCAGAAGGCAATTTCAAGCATGAAATTCCAGAGTCCAGCACACGCGAATTCAACAAGGTGCACACCGCTTTCAAGAGCATGCAAGTGAACCTGCGCGCCATTATTGCAGACGTCATTTCAAGTTCATCGGAAGTAAAAAACAATGCGGAGCACCTCAGCCAGTTGGCCATTAATTTGATGAACCGCTCGAGACAGCAGTCCGACGGCATCAACGGTGTTGCTTCGGCGCTGGAGGAACTCTCGGTGTCTGTTTCGGAAATTTCTGAAGCCACGGGCAAGAGTTCGGCGCATGCCAAAAACGCCATGGATGTAGTGGACACAGGCGCACAGAGCATGGACAAGTCCACCCAAGCTACTCAGAAAGTGGCACAGGTAGTGCAGGATGCAAAACAGAACATTGAAGAATTGAACCGCGCTGTGGTGAAGATCAGCAACGTGACCCGCACCATTACCGAGATTGCCGAGAAAACCAACCTGCTGGCACTGAATGCTGCCATTGAGGCGGCCAGAGCGGGTGAATCAGGCCGCGGATTCGCTGTGGTGGCCGACGAAGTGCGCAAACTTGCTGAAATGACTCGACAATCGACCACGGAAATTTCTGCCACAGTGCAAGAAGTTCAAAGCGGCACGAACAAGGGCCTTGAAACCATGGGCCGGGCTGTCGAGGAGGTCAATATTGGCACCACCCTGATTCTGGAAGCGGGCGAAAGCCTGCAAGCCATCAAGGTGGCCAGTCGTGGTGTTGCCCAATCAGCCAAGGATATTTCAGCCATGCTGGAACAGCAGTCACAGGCCTCGCTTGAAGTGGCCAACAGCATGGAGCGCATGAGTGCCCTGACCGAGAGCAACGTGGCTGCGATTAACGATTTGGACAGCGCCGCAAAACAGCTGGCCTCAACTTCGGGCGACTTGCGCACCTTGGTTAAACATTTTGAGGCAAGCCTTTAGGCACTTTCCAACCGTCCACTTTCACCCGTCAATCAGGCGAATGCATTAGTTCGTCTTGTTAGGCTTCAAGGGCGCTGTTCTCAGCGCCCTTTCTTTTTTCATGATTTCGAAAGCCAATTCTTTTCGATTCGCTTTCATGGCATAACCTGCCGCGTTATAACCAGCCTGGTTTTTCAAGGCTGGGTTGGCTCCCAACTTCAGGAGCATTCGAGCGGCAGCCTCCCTGCCCTCGCGTGCAGCCATCATCAAAGGCGTGGTGTCATTCGGGGACAGCACATCAATTTTCACCCCCGACTTTGCCAACAATTCAATGGACTCAAGCGAGCCCGACGCTGCCGCATTGTGCAACGCCGTCCACTGACCATCACCGCCCTGCTTCGCGCCTTTTTCCAGCAAAGCAGCAACCCACTCGGGCTTGTTCAGTGTACAAGCCACCATCAGTGGGGTTTCGCCGCGGCGATCGACTTGGTCTGGATTCAATTTACGGGAAGACAACAGAACGCGCACTGCATTGGGCGAGTCTTGCATCATGCCGAAGACGATGGCGGGAAAGCCTTGTTCGTTCACTGTGTTGGGGTCCATGCCCCTAAGCAACAACGATTTCAAACGGTATTCATCGTCAAACTTGATTGCCACGAAAAAGTCTTCGAAAGCACCTGCCAGGGAAACAGCTGGCATGGCCAACAAAAGCAGGCTGCTTACAAACACACGCCGCTTCAAACCGCGGCCACTCCGGTTTGTGCGAAACCAAACAAACGATCAAAGTTGGCCGATGTTTGAATGCCAATTTCTTCCACCCCAACACCCTTTTCTTGCGCAATCACTTTGGCCACATGCGGCACAAAGCTTGGCTCATTGGTTTTGCCACGGTGCGGAACGGGTGCAAGGTAAGGCGAATCGGTTTCGATCAGGATTCGATCCATGGGTGCAAACTTGGCCACCTCGCGAAGGTCGGCTGCATTCTTGAAACTGACAATGCCCGAAAATGACAAATACATGCCCAAATCTAACGCTTTACGCGCGAAATCGAGGGATTCGGTGAAGCAGTGAATAATGCCACCACAACCTTGTACATTTTCGTCAGCAAGAATTTTCAAGGTGTCATCACCTGCGGCGCGCGTATGCACGATCACGGGCTTTTTACACACATTGGCTGCACGCAAGTGCACCCTGAAACGTTCACGTTGCCAGTGCAAATCGCCTTTCAGGCGAAAGTAATCCAGACCTGTTTCGCCAATGCCAATTACCTTGGGGTGATCAGCCAGTTCCAGCAGTTTTTCAACAGTGGGTTCGGTTATGTCTTCGTAATCAGGATGCACGCCTGCGGTGGCCCACAATTGCTCGTGGTTTTCGGCCAGCGCCAGCACATTGGGGAAATCTTCAAGTTGAACAGAAATGCACAGGGCGCGGCTCACCTGCGCTGCCTGCATTCGACTCAGAATGTCTGGGAGCTGCTCGACCAGACCGGGAAAATCAAGATGACAATGTGAATCAGTAAACACTACAAGGTTGCTGTTTTTTTCATGGAATTTTGCATTTTACCAATCATTTGCTCAATTGCCACCCGCACGCCTTCCCCACTGTCGTCTTTCGGGAACTGCACACCAATGCCCTGCGCTTTGTCACCACGCGCATTTGCACCGCAAATCCACACCACTTTGCCATTGATGGGAAACTTTTTGGCTTCCTCACCCACAGTCAGCAACACGAAAACCGGATCGCCCAAATTGTATTCCTTGTCACTTTCCACGAACACACCACCGCCTTTGATGAAAGGCATGTACAGGTTGGCTGCCGTATTTTTGTCACCCAAGGTCAAAGAAAGCATCCATGGGCGGCTGGCTTCCTTGTTGCTGCGCGGGTTATTCATCAAGTTACTGGTCATGGCGTGCGCTGTCCGGAAAGGGAATTCTTCAATGAATTACTTCGTTAAATTTTGCCACTGTTGCCCCACATACTCTAGCGCCAAACGGGGGTTAATAGGGTGATTTGCCAAGCGAAATTCTTTCTGTAAATTTTGATAAAGCTGGCTGAAACGCTCAATGCCAATCGATTTCACCCACATGAGTTTGGGTGACAACCAGGGAAAATTGGTGGCTTTCAAGCCATGGGCTTGTGCAACACAGTCACTACATAAGCGCATGGCCAGCTCAAGCACCGTGGGCAAACCCACTTTTTCAAGCCCGGCTGGCGGGTTGGCGTGCTGGTCAGGGTTGGCAAGCCACTCCAGAAACTTCTTGCGCAAATCAAGTTGGTCTGCTGCTGTTTGTGCCAGGCTGAGTGCCTCAAAAGGATCGTTCATGGCTACACCCAAAGCCACATCTGGCTGCTGCACACCTTGCGTTTCCAGCCAGGCCAGGCATTCAGAAATAGCGGGCATGGGCATGGTTAATTCCTGGCAACGCGAACGAATGGTGGGCAGCAATTTGTCTACACGACTGCCCACCAGCACAAACCGAAGACCATTGGCTGGCTCCTCCAGCGTTTTTAGCAGCGCATTGGCCGTGTTGGCGTTCATGTTGTCAAATGGATAAACCACCACGTAACGGGAAGCGCCACGGCTGGATGCGGTGTTGAAATAGTTTTGCAGGTCCCGCACGTCATCAATTCGAATGTCCTGACTGGGTTTAACACCCGTTTTTACTTCCACATTGAAACCCAGTTCAAGCGCAACGGCTTGTGGCATCAAGTAGCGCAAATCCGGGTGATTGCCCGCCACACGCATGTGGCACCCTGGACATTGCAGGCAAGGCTTGTTGCCAGCTGGGGTCTCGCAAAGCAATTCGGCCAGGTGCTGGCCCACCAACTCGTAAAGCCCTTTGGGCTGGTGACCATGCACCAAAATCGGCGCCGTGGTGGCTTGCATCAAACTGCCCAACTGCGCCTGGGCACGCAACAACCAGCTAGCGGTACTCATGCCAAACCCAGGTTTAAATGGGTCCGCATGAACTTGTCGAGTTCAGCCAACACGGTTTCACCCACTTCCGCTTCAGGAGGCTGGGCGTCGATCAGCCGAATTCGGCGTGGGTTCAACTGCGAGCGTTTGATAAAACCCGCGCGCACTGCTTCAAAATAACTCGTCGGTTTTTCTTCAAATTTGTCGCTAGCGCCCGCCCTGCCCTGAATGCGGCTTTGCGATACGGCAATGGGTAAATCAAACAGAAAGGTCAATGTGGGCTCGAACCCCTGCAAGGCCCACTTGCTCAATTGTTGGCAGTCTTCCCAACTGGCACCGCCCGCCCCGGCCTGGTAAGCGAAACTACTGTCTTCAAACCGGTCAGTAATAACCCACACACCGCGATCCAGGGCAGGCTGAATGGTTTCAACCATGTGTTGTCGGCGTGCGGCGTACATCAGCAGCAACTCGGTGTTCACGTCCATGTCATGGTGCAACACCAGTTCCCGAATGGCCTCACCCACGGGTGTTCCACCAGGCTCACGGGTTTGCAGGCATTCAAAACCCAATTCTTCAAGGCGTGCTTTGACCCGCGCAATGTGCGATGACTTACCCGCGCCGTCCACGCCTTCAAAACTGATCAGGTAACCTTGCTTTTGCTTTTTCATGACGCAGTCATCGCCCAAGTTGGTATTTGCGCACAGCGTTGTTGTGCTCATTCAGATTCTTGCTGAAATAACTGCCGCCGTCACCCTTGGCTACAAAATAAAAGTAAGGCGTTTTGTCAGGGTTTACCGCTGCATACAAAGCAGCTTTGCCGGGGTTGGAAATAGGTGTTGGAGGCAAACCTGCCCGGGTGTAACTGTTGTAAGGCGTATCAGTTTGAAGGTGTTTTCGAGTCAAATTGCCATCAAAAACCTCGCCAACACCGTAGATTACCGTGGGGTCGGTTTGCAGCAACATGCCCACGCGCAAACGGTTTACAAACACGCTGGCGACTTTGCCACGGTCGCTGGCCAAGCCTGTCTCTTTCTCGACTATCGAGGCCATTTTCAAAGCATCGTAAGGCGTTTTCAAAGGTGTTTGGGGATCGCGTTGCGCCCAGGCCTGTTCAAGCTCTACTTGCTGCAGGCGCACTGCCCTGTTCAATAGCTCAGACAACTTTGAGCCAGGTGAATACTTGTAGGTATCCGGGTAAATCCAGCCCTCCAGGCTTGCCCCTTCCAGGCCTAATTTTGTAGCAATTGCTCGGTGATCCATGCCAGGCAAATCATCAATCAAATCGGGCTGTGCGCGTAACTTTGCCAACAAGGCACGCGCGGTTTGCCCTTCCACCAGGGCCACACTGCTTAGCACCCCCTGCCCTTTGCTCAGGTAATCCACCAAACCCAAGGTACTGATTCCCTCGGGAAGGTCATATCGACCGGCTTTCAGGTGGCCGGCATTACCAGTTAACCGTGCAGCCAACACAAAAAAATCAGGGCTGACATCCAAACCCTGCTGGTTCAGTTCATTGGCGATGGCGCGCGCACCCAAACCTGAACTCACATGCGCATCCACACGGGGCTGGCTGCGATCGATTGGCATGTTCAACACAAAGTAAATACCCACAATAATTGCAGACACCGCGACAACACTGGCAATCAGAATTCGTTTGAACCAACGCCAACCAGACGCAGTTTTTTTCATTGCATTCTTTGTTTTTTTAGCTTTGCGCACGACTTTGCTTCACCTTGGGTTGTTGGAAGGCGAGACCTTACCAGAAGCCACTACAATGTGGAGATTGCCATTCATGATAGCGGGAAAGTTTTTCCATGGCTTATCGGCACTGTTTGTTTTGTTTGTTACTAAGGATTTGAGCATGTCTGCACAGTTTTTATCGCGTTGGGGTGTCATTGGCGTGGACGGAGACGACGCAGTGACCTTTCTTCAATCACAACTCAGCAACGACGTGGCTGGCATGGCTGAAGGTCAACTGCGCATGGCAGGCCTGTGCACCGCAAAAGGCCGCTTGTTGGGTAGCTTTTTCGTATTGCGCCAGAGCAAGCAGGTGTTTTTGGTGTGCCGCAAAGAAACCGTAGCAGCCTTGGCTAAGCGCCTGAGTATGTTTGTGTTGCGCAGCAAATGCAAAGTACGAGACTGCACAGCCGATTATCAACTTGCTTTCTTGCCTGATTCGGGGCTTACCTCGCCCATGCGGGTTCAGTGGGATGAACAGGGCAACGCCACCGCCAGCCTGCGCGTATTGAACAGCACAATGCCAGGTTTTCAGCTTGTAACTGGCAACGGACAAACCGAACAATCCAGCGCCGATGATCAATTCGAGTTTGCATTGCAGCAACTAGGCATTGCTTATGTGTCACAACCCACTGTTGAAATGTTTATTCCACAAGCCATTAATTTCGACTTGGTGGGTGGTGTCAGTTTTAGCAAGGGTTGCTACCCCGGCCAGGAAATTGTGGCCAGAAGCCACTACCTTGGCAAGGTAAAGCGGCGCGTGTTTCAAGCCACAGCAACAGGCTCTTCAACCATTACCGCTGGCCAAGACGTTTGGCTTGCAGGAAAGGAAAACGAGCCGGCAGGTGCCGTAGCCACTGCGGTGAACTTCAATGGTCAGCAGTATTTGCTGGTTGAACTGCCAGTCGACGATGCCGAGCAAAGCGGTGCCACTTTCACCGTAAAAAACGACGCAGGCGCCATTGCGTTGAACGTTCAGCCACCTCCCTACGATGTACATCAAAAAGGCAGCGTATTTGAATGACGCGCCAGCTTTTCATTTACTACCGCATACCCAAAGCCGACATTGCCTTGGGTTTGCAATGCGCCAGGCACATGGCAGCTTGTTTAAAAGAACAGGGCTTGGGCCACAGCCAGCTGTTTCAACGTGAAGAAGCGGGCAAACCCTACTTCACTTTGATGGAAGTGATTCACCCTGCGCATGAACACTCCTCTTGTCACGCAGCATTCATCGAGACACTGGAGCAGCTTGCCAAATCTTGTTTTGCTGGTTTGCCAAGTTTGCCCAGCCGCCATATCGAATTGTTCAGTGAGGTTGATAGCGGGGTCAAAGAGTAATGTGCCTGGCCGTGCTCGCAATTCACGCACACCCTGACTATCCCTTTATTTGCCTGGCCAACCGGGATGAATTTCACAATCGCCCCACTGCCCCATTGCAAGTTTGGCCAACCTCGTATGGTTCGCTTTGGGCCGGGAAAGACCTGCAATCTGGTGGCACCTGGCTTGGAATTGGCAGCCATGGTGAGTTTGCAATGCTAACCAATGTCAGAAACAGCACATTGAATATGCCCGGTACGGCTCCTTCGCGCGGTCAGTTGGTACTCGATGCAATTCAAACCGGGACTGCACCCGATGAAGCAAACTCACTTCAGTTTGCAGGTTTTAATTTGATTCACGGCAGTCTGCAAACCCTGAACCTTCGCTGCACCAGCAACCAGGGCGTCAAACTCAACAATGGGCTCGATTTCACCACGGCATTGCAATCGGGCTTGCACAGCCTGTCCAATGGCTACCTGAATGCGCCCTGGCCAAAATCACGTCTGTTGAAAACAGGACTGCAACAAGAAATTGAGGCGAATGTCTCAAATCACACTTCACTGGCTGCTTTTGAACAAACCTTGTTGGGTTTGCTCGCCAACACCGAGCTTGCTGAGGATGCTGAGTTGCCCAGCACGGGTGTGCCTTATGAGTGGGAAAAAATGTTGTCGGCGGTGAAAATTGTATCGCCTTTGTACGGCACTCGCTCAAGCGCGGTAATTCTGCTGGACCGCAGCAACACCATTCACTTCACCGAAATTACACTCGACCAGGCCGGAAATGAAATTGGGCGACAAAGGTTTGAAATACCCCTGTCGCCCAAGCTTTAGTCGAAGTTGTTTTTAGACTTCGTAATCCATGCACTGCCGTGCCGTGCGCACTTCACCAATAAAGCTTTTAATGGCTTCATGCGTGGGATGCACCGCGTAGGCATCCAGCGCGGCCTTGTTCTCGAAGGTCGAGTACAACACCACGTCGTACGTGCACTCAAGGCTGGTACCGCCCAAGCCCACTTCAAAGTCCACAATGCCGGGTACGATGTTGGCGCAAGCCATCAGCTTTTCCTTCACCAGCTCCATGTTGCGGGCCTTGGTGTTGCCAAGGGCTTCGTCTTTCAACTGCCAGAATACGATGTGCTTAATCATTGAACTTCTCTAGATTTGGTTGGGTAATCTCAGTTTGGTAACTGATAGTCTTTGAATTGCTCGCGCAATTTCAGTTTCTGGATTTTACCAGTCGCTGTGTGCGGCAATTCATCAACAAACGCCACATCGTTGGGCAAACAGTACTTCGCCACCTTACCTTCATAAAAGTTCAGCAGTTCTTCCTTGCTGACTTCTACGCCTGGCTTGCGCACCACAACCAGCAAGGGCCGTTCATCCCATTTCGGGTGGTAAACAGAAATCACCGCCGCCTCATGCACCGCAGGGTGCGCCATGGCCACGTTTTCAAGGTCAATCGAGCTAATCCATTCACCGCCAGACTTGATCACGTCTTTGCTTCGATCAGTGATCTGCATAAAGCCTTCGCGATTGATCTTCGACACATCGCCTGTGGCAAACCACTTCTTGCCATCCTTGTCGGTTGTGAATGCCTTTGCACCTTCTCCGCCGTAGTAGCTGTCAATCACCCAATGCCCGCGAACCAGCAAATCACCGAAAGCCTCGCCGTCCCATGGCAATTCCTCGCCATCGTCGCTGACAATTTTCATGTCCACCCCGAAAATTGCAGTGCCCTGCTTTTGCATGATGTTTTGCTTTTCTTCCAGAGACAACTCCATGTGCTGTGCTTTCAAACGGCATACCGTGCCCAAGGGCGAAAGTTCAGTCATGCCCCAGGCATGAATAACCTCAACTCCCAAACTGTTCAGTGTTTTAATCATCGCTGCCGGCGCTGCAGAGCCGCCAATCACGGTGCGATTGAAGTGATTAAACTTCAAGCCATTTTGTTGCACATGGTTCAACAAACCCAGCCACACGGTGGGCACGCCAGCCGAGAAATTCACCTTCTCGCTTTCCAGCAATTCGTAAATGGAAGCACCGTCCAAAGCCCCGCCGGGCATGACCATTTTTGCGCCAGTCATTAGCGCAATGTAAGGAATGCCCCAGGCGTTGACGTGGAACATGGGCACCACAGGCAAAATCGTATCGCGGCTGCTCAAGCCCAAGGCATCGGGTGTGCAGGCCGCCATGGCATGCAATACCGTTGAACGGTGTGAATACAAGGCACCTTTGGGGTTACCTGTGGTGCCCGATGTGTAACACAAACCCGAGGCTGCATTTTCATCCAGTTGCGGCCACACATAGTGGTCGGAAGCGTCTTTGATCAAGGCTTCGTAGTTCAGGCAGCCAGCCACTGCCGGCTCAGCTGGCATGGCAGTTTCATCGC
Organism: Limnobacter sp. UBA7229; assembly: GCF_002473065.1. Classification (NCBI taxonomy): domain Bacteria; kingdom Pseudomonadati; phylum Pseudomonadota; class Betaproteobacteria; order Burkholderiales; family Burkholderiaceae; genus Limnobacter; species Limnobacter sp. UBA7229. The sequence goes on from NZ_DKTN01000022.1 coordinate 16,717, forward strand.
ACATTTGTACCCAGCGCTTCACTGTGGGGCATGCGGGTGCAATGGCCTTGATCAATGGTGCGAATGTGCTGTCGAAGAACACCATGGTGTCTTTCGCGTGATTGATGATGTAAACCAATTGCTCTGGGAACAGTCGGGGGTTCAGGGTGTGTACCACCGCGCCCATGCCTGACACCGCATAGTAAATTTCAACATGGCGATAGCCGTTCCAGGCCAATGTAGCAATATTTTCGCCTTGTTGAACGCCAAGGTTCGTCAAGGTATTGGCCAGTTTCTTGGTGCGTTTGGCCACTTCCCCATAAGTAGTTCGATGAATATCGCCTTCTGTGCGGCGTGACACAACTTCAACATGTGGGTGGTGCCGCTCTGCGTGTTCCATCACCGATGAAATCAACAGGGGCATGTTCATCATCAAACCTTGCATTTGCGCTCTCTCCTCCGGGTATTACATTAGTTCTGGTGCCATCCCCGACTACAATGGTGGGGTTGTTTAACGAAACTATACTTCAGGACCGCCCTTTGTTTCATAATCACGATTCTATTTTGGTTCAAGAATACGCAAGTTTGGGTGCGCCTTATCTTGCTGAGGTACCCACCACACCCCTTCGCACCGAAGCTGGCCTGGTTCACCTTAACACCGCCTTGGCCACCGAAGTGGGCTTGAATGCTCAAGAATTGAGCAGCACACATGGCATTGATATTCTCTCTGGCAACTCGCCATTTCCCGGTTACCAAAGCAGAGCTAGCGTATATTGCGGCCACCAGTTCGGGCAATTTGTACCCCAGTTGGGCGACGGCCGCGCCCTTCTGATTGCAGAGGTTCGCAAGGGCAAGCAATACCGCCAGCTACAACTCAAAGGTGCAGGCCCCACCCCCTACTCCCGCCACGCCGATGGCCGCGCGGTGTTGCGTTCGTCTATTCGGGAATATCTTGCCTCAGAAGCCATGCATGCACTTGGCATACCCACCACCCGCGCACTTAGCCTGACGGCGAGTGCCGACCCTGTGTTTCGCGAAACCACGGAAACCGCCGCCATTGTGTGTCGTGTCAGCGAAAGCTTCATGCGCTTTGGCCATGTGGAATTTTTTTGCTACACCAATCAGCTCCAGGCGTTGCGAAACTTGCTGACCTGGCACGTTGAGCAACATCATCCCGACATTGAACTGGGCGAGTCCGATGACAGTTTCCATGCCGGTTTGCTTCAGTGGCTTGGTGTAGTAGTGGCACGCACAGCGCGCATGGTGGCCCAGTGGCAAGCCGTGGGGTTTTGTCATGGCGTGATGAACACCGACAACATGAGCCTTCTGGGTTTAACCATTGATTATGGCCCCTATGGCTTCATCGATGGTTTCGACATTGACCACATCTGCAACCATTCCGACCACCAGGGCCGCTACAGCTATCGCAACCAACCTAGAATCGCTCACTGGAACTTGTATGCATTGGCCCAAGCATTAAGCCCGCTAATCCCCGACAGCAAAGAAACGCTGCAAAATCTGCTGGATGGCTTTGCGGATGTATTTCACGCCGAGCACAGCGCTTTATTCTCGCGCAAACTGGGTCTACCCAACGAGCGAGGCCATAACGTAGACAGCCTGATTGAAAACACCCTGAAATTCATGCACGAATATTCACTCGATTTCACGCGGTTTTTCAGATCAATTTCAACACTGAACCCAAGTGCCACGGACGAGGAAAACTTCGCCAGTTGGCAGCAAAGCACCTTTTTCCCGTTGGCTTTGGGCGACGAGGCACAGGTGGACAACGCAAAACTGTGGCTCAAACAATGGCGAGAAGTCGCCAAGCAGCAAACTTTGCCTATTGAAGCGTGGCGACACCAGCTCGACCACACTAACCCTGCATTCGTGCTGCGAAACCACCTGCTGCAAAACGCCATTGAGCAAGCGCAAAAAGGTGATTTTGCCGAGGTGAACCGATTGTTCACGGCGTTGTCTGACCCTTACGATGCAGCACAAATGCCGGATGAGTACACGGCACAGCCACCCGACTGGGCAAAATCGCTGGTACTGAGCTGTTCTTCATGAATGAGAGAGACAAGATCATGGTTGAAAAAGTAATAAAAACAGAGGCCCAATGGCGCGAAGAACTCACACCCACCAGCTTTGAAGTCACCCGAAGAAAAGGCACAGAACGTGCATTTACCGGGCAATATTGGGATCACCATGAACCCGGTATTTATCGTTGCATTTGCTGCGGCACCCCATTGTTTGCATCAGACACCAAGTTCGACTCGGGCTGCGGCTGGCCCAGCTACTTCGCACCGTTGAACCCTGACAACATAGAAGAACACACAGACCGCAGCTACGGCATGATTCGAACCGAAGTGACCTGTAAGATATGCGATTCGCATTTGGGCCATGTGTTCGAAGACGGCCCCGCACCCACAGGCCTGCGCTACTGCATCAACTCGGTCAGCTTGGCGTTTGAACCCTTTGCCTCTGACTCATCGGCTTAACTACACTACAACTACAACATGAAACTGCTCCTCGATTTTCTACCGATTGTTCTGTTCTTTGTCAGCTTTAAATGGGCTGGCAGCAACCCTGAACAGGCGCAATCCATGCTTGAACCCATATTGGGCAGCATTTCCAATGCGGAAGTGCAAACTGCGCAATTGCCAATTTTGCTGGCCACGGTAGTCGCCATTCTGGCCACGGTGCTGCAAATCGTTTACCAAAAAGCCACCGGTAAAAAAGTGGAAAACATGCAATGGATCGGCCTGATCCTGATCGCTGTGTTTGGTGGCGCCACACTGGTTTTGCAAAACGAAACCTTCATCAAATGGAAGCCAACTGTGCTCTACCTCGCCATGGCAGCAGGCTTCCTGATCGCCTACGCCTTCAAGCGCAATCCTATTGAATTGATGATGAAAGGCCAGGTTGATCTTCCCGCCCCGGTCTGGGTCAATTTATTGTGGGCTTGGGTAGGCTTTTTTGTGGTGATGGCCGTTTTGAATATTGTGGTTGCCTACTCGTTCTCAACCGATGTGTGGGTAGACTTCAAATTGTTCGGCTCCTTGGGGGCCACTCTGATATTCGTGTTCGGGCAAGGTTTTTACATGTCCAAACACATGAAGCAAACCAATGAACAAAGCAGCGAGGCCAAGTAAAGCATGGTCACCAGTGAAGACATCAAACAGCGTCTTGAAACCGCACTCAATGCCAAAGTCGAAGTGGTTGATGAATCACATTTGCATGCAGGCCATGAAGGTGCAAAGTCTGGCGGGCGGCACTACCGGGTCAAACTGAAGTCTGCACGCTTCAATGGGCTAAGAACATTAGCGCGCCATCGTCTCGTGTATGATGCTTTGGCAGAATGGATGAAAAAAGAAATCCATGCTTTGGCTATAGATTCCACTGAGGACTCCACTGAAGGCTCCACAGGGAACTGAACAGAAGACGCGCACCGGGATTCGAGCCAAGCCCATTGTTTTAACTCTCTGAGACACAAGGTTATTTTGTTATGTTGAAAACCACCCTGAAAGCAACTTGCCTGGCAGCCGTATTGGTTCTTGGCAACCCCGTTTACGCCCAAAATGCCGCCGTGGTCAATGGCCAGTCCATCCCCAGCGCTTTGGTTGATTTCATCATGGCCGAGCAGGAAAAGCGCGGCCAGGCAGCCTCTCCGGAAATGCGCGCTACCATTCGTCAAGAACTGATTAATCAGGAAGTGATGAAGCAGGAAGCCGTTAAAAAAGGTTTGGGAAGCAGCCCAGAAGTGAAGTACCAGGTGCAAATGATGAACCAGGCCATTTTGGCCAATGCCCTGCGTGAGGACTTTTACAAAAACACCAAGCTGACCGACAAGGAAGTTGAGACAGCTTACGCAGAAATCGCCAAAATGATGGGTGGCAGCGAATTCCGAGCCAGCCACATTCTGGTTGAGCAGGAGGCTGAGGCCAAAGCCATTATCGATCAGTTGGGCAAAGGCGGAAAGTTTGCAGACATCGCAAAAGCCAAGTCTAAAGATCCTGGCTCAGCGCCCAATGGTGGTGACCTGGACTGGGCCAACCCCAACAGCTTTGTACCCGAGTTTTCTCAAGCCATGGTAAGCCTGAAGAAAGGCGAATACACCAAGACTCCCGTGAAAAGCCAGTTTGGTTACCACGTTATTCTGTTGGCCGACACCCGCCAGGCCACACCACCCAAGCTTGAAGAAATTCGCCCACAACTTGAACAGAAAATGATCAATGACAAGTGGGAAGAGTATCAAGGCAAGCTGTTGTCCGGGGCAAAAGTAAAGTAAGCAGTAAACCCCAAAAAAAAGGCCGCCAGTTAATTTGCTGGCGGCTTTTTTATTTTTACCGAATTCACTCGTGCATCAGTGGTTCAATCTGCAGTTATTCATGCATTGGTAATCCTGTCGATTGCCGCCTGATACATATAACTTTGACGCAGGCTTTCCCAATTCAGCGATTGCCCTGACAGCAAGCGACTCAATCGGCGATTTCGCACTTCCATGTGTTCATGAACTTCAGGTACCGGGTTGTTGACCAAAGTGTCAATGTCGTCAAAGTTGTTGCAAGCAAGTACTGCATCGCAACCCGCCTGCAAAGCGGCGCTGGCTCGGGCACGTATGTCCCCAACACCGTGTGCACCCACCATGTCCAGGTCGTCGCTGATCACTGCACCGTCAAAACTGAATTTCACCCTCAATACCTCTTGAATCCAGAAGCTGGAAAAACACGCCGGCATTGGGTCCACCTCGGAATACACCACATGCGCCGGCATGATACTGGCCATATTCAAGGTCGAATTCAATTGATACGGCAGCGCATCCACCTTCAAAATTTCATTCAATGAGCGATTGTCGTGAGGCAAAGCCAAATGGCTGTCCAAGCTCACCCAACCATGCCCCGGAAAGTGTTTTCCGCAGGCTTGCATGCCTGCAAGGGCCATGCCATTCATCAAGGCCGAGGACAGGCGGGAGACCATTCGGGCGTCCTTGCCAAACGAGCGGTCACCGATAATTTCACTATTGCCCCAATCCAGGTCCAGTACTGGCGCAAAACTCATGTCTATGCCACAGGCACGCAATTCGGCAGCCATGACAAATCCGGCTTCACGGGCCAAAAGCACTGCGTCGTCAAAATCAGTTTCGGCGCGTTGTCCAATTTGGCGCATCGAGGGAATTGCGGTAAAACCATCCCGAAAACGCTGCACGCGACCACCTTCATGATCCACAAAAACGGGCTTGTTCAAACCCCCATTTAAACGGATAGACTCCACCAAATCAATCAGTTGCGCCTTGCTTTCAAAGTTTCGTGTGAAAAGAATAAGTCCGCCAACGGCCGGGTTTTGAATGCGTGCAATGTCCTCCTTGGACAAAGTCAAACCCGTCAAACCAATGATGAATGGACCTAACATATTGAATGAATTCCTTAATGTAATTTATTGTTTTGAATACAAAATAACCGTTGACATCACGTAATTCTGTTCATCACTGATGGAAATTTTTGCCTGAGCCCTGCGGGACTGTAACCAATTCTCGAGGCGTTCGGAATAGACCAAAACGGGTGCCCCGGAATCGCTGTTCAACACCGACAAATCCTGAAACGAGAATTGGGCACCCACTCCTGTGCCCATGGCCTTTGAAAAGGCCTCCTTGGCGCAATAGCGTGTTGCAACAAACAGTGTGCCCCGAATGGCCGATTTGTCAGACCGGCGCTCGTATTCATCAATCTCGCCGGGTGTCAGCACGCGCTTGATAAACACATCCCTGCCTTTGCGCAGCAAACCCTCGAGACGACCCACCTCGAGAATGTCACAACCCAAACCTAGAATGTCGTCTATCATGGGGCAATTAAACCTATTTTTAGCCTATCGCGGCCGAATTGATTCCAACTTCGCTGAAATCATCAACTCTTTCATTTTCTTGATTGCGCATTCCCAACCCATGAACACCGCATTGGCTACAATGCTGTGCCCAATGTTCAACTCTGAAATGGTTTCAATCGCGGCCACAGGCTGCACATTGTCGTAGTTCAAGCCGTGCCCAGCATTTACCCTCAACCCTTCGGCCACACCGAAATTGGCCGACTTCCGAATTCTGGACAGCTCAAGCTCAACTGCAGATCCCAGCGCGTGGGCATAACGCCCGGTGTGCAACTCAATCGCGTCTGCCCCGCATTTCAAAGCAGCCTCGATTTGATCCAAGTCTGGATCAATGAACAGCGAAATTCGCATTCCTTGGTCTTTCAAGCGTGCCACAGCAGGCGCGATCAGGTGAAAACCACCAATCACATCCAGGCCACCTTCAGTGGTTACCTCTTCCCGGCGTTCCGGCACAAAACACACATCCTGAGGTTTTACGTCCTCTACCAGGCGAATCATTTCCTCAACCACTGCGCATTCAAAGTTCATGCGGGTACTGATCAAAGGTCGAATTCGGCGTACATCGTCATCCTGCATGTGGCGCCTGTCCTCGCGAACATGCACGGTGATGGCGTCCGCCCCATATTCTTCCGCCAGCAATGCGGCCCTCAATGGATCGGGCTCGTGCCCTCTGCGGGCCTGGCGGATCGTGGCCACGTGATCAATGTTTACACCGAGTTCAATCATGCTCTTAACAAATGCTCCATCCAGACTCTAGACATCAAACCATTCGGCGCAATGTGCGTCATCAACAGTTTGCGGGTAATTGGTTTCAAGGCACTTGCAGCAGACTTTGACCAAATGCCATTCTGAATTTCAGCAATCCACAAACCCTGGACTAGCTGTTCAACGCTGCTGTTCGTCGAATTGTTTACATTTCCCCCGTCTGAGGGAGCCCAGCCTTCCTGCTCTTGCCACACGTAGTGACGATCGGGATCAATTGCAACACCGGCCCTGTCTTGTTGCCAATCAAAGCCGTAGCCCAGGGACTGAAGCAAGCCCACCTCAAACTGACGAATACACACATTCATGTCATCGCCCCCAGCCAAACCCAGCAAGGTATTCTGATACAACTCAAACAGATCAGGGTGCGTGTCCTCACGGCTTAAACCGCGCATCAGCAGCTCATTCAGATAGTACGCTGCAAACAATGCTTTGCCATCTGGCGACATCAAACCGCCCAGCCACTCGGCTTGCATCAGGGTTTTTACTTCCGACTTGCCAGTAAAGCGCACTGAAAGCGGCTGAAAGCTGACCAACACTGCCCGCAAACCTGAATGCGGTCTTTTTGCACCCTTCGCCACCACTGGCAGGCGCCCGTGTTCCTTGCAAAACAGCTCAACAATCAAACTGGTTTCCTTGTACGGCACACTGTGCAGTACATAGGCAAAATCAGTGTTGGATCGAGTGTTATTCATACCCCAGGCTTTGAAGCAGTGTTGCGTTGTCAGCCCAACCGCTGCGCACTTTCACCCAGGTTTCAAGATGCACGCTGCCACCAAACAAACGCTCCATGTCCTGGCGTGCTTCCGAACCGATTCGTTTCAGTTTCTCGCCACCCTTGCCAATAATCATGGCCTTGTGGGAAGAGCGATCCACCAGGATCGAGGCATAAATAACCCTGCGACCTTCTTCAATCTCGAATTTATCGATCACCACTGTGCAGGTGTAAGGCAACTCATCGCCCACCAAGCGAAACAGCTTCTCCCGAATACGCTCTGCGGCAAGAAATTTTTCAGGGCGGTCTGTCAGGGTGTCTTCGTCGTAAAAGAAAGGTTGCTCGGGCAACAGGGCTGACACTGCTTCTTTTAGCGCATCCAGATTTTTAATGGCCTGCGCACTCAACGGCACAATTGCATCAAAATTACGTTGCCCACTTACCTTTTGAAGAAAAGGCAACATCTCGGCTTTCTTTTCCAGCAAGTCCACCTTGTTCACCACCGCCACCAGCGGCACACCCTTGGGGCACAACTCCAGCACCTTCATGTCGGCCGGGGTCAACTTGCCTTGTTCTATCACCCACAAAATCACATTCACGTCAGCCAACGCAGTGAGCACGGCGCGGTTCATGGTTTTATTCAGGGCATTTGAATGCTTGGTTTGAAAGCCGGGGGTGTCCACAAAAATAAACTGGGTGGGCACGTCTTTGATGGTCTCGGTCATTACACCGAGCACCCGGTGACGCGTGGTTTGTGGCTTGCTGGAGGTGATCGACAAATGCTCGCCGATCATTCCATTCATAAGGGTGGACTTGCCCACATTGGGGCGCCCCACCACGGCAATCACGCCGCATTTTGATTCGGCCATGTCATTGCCTCCTGCTGGCTTGATTGGGATCAGAATACTCCCGTTCAAGCAATTCGATAAGCACCGCTTGCGCGGCGTGCTGCTCAGCCACCCGGCGAGAATGCCCCTGCCCAACCTTGGTAATTTCAAGGTCTTCAACCGCACATTCCACACTGAACTCGGGACTGGCCGAGGTTCCACCCTCTACCAACACACGGTACATGGGCAGTTTCATGCGCTTGCCCTGCAGCAATTCCTGCAGGCGGGTTTTGGGGTCTTTGCCCATGGACTCGATTGGAGTTTCAAGCATCACAGGCTTGAGCAAACGCACCACGCAATCGCGTGCTGCCTCAAAGCCTGAATCCAGAAGGATGGCACCAAAAAGGGCCTCAAGTGCATCGGCAACAATGCTGTCCTTGATGGTTTTCGCACTGCGAAGCTCGCCCGCACCCAGAAACAAATATTGATCCAGCAACAGATTGCGACCCACCATGGCCAAGCAGTCTTGTTTGACCAGATGCGAGCGCACACGCGACATTTTGCCCTCATCCATGTCGGGATGCGTTTCAAACAACAAAATGGAAGCCGCACAGTTCAGTACACTGTCACCCAGAAATTCCAGACGCTCGTTGTGATGGCTGCTGTAGCTGCGATGTGTCAAGGCAAGGTGAAGCAAGGCCTGGTCTTTGAACGAGTACCCCAATGCAGCTTCAAGACTTGAATACTTTGAACTATCCACTCAATACCTCCAGGCTGGCTTTAATGAAACAAGCCAATTCGGGAAAAGTCATTGAAGTTCATCCACACCAAAAATGCCTTGCCAACCACTTGCTCATCCGAAACGAAGCCCCAGATACGGCTGTCGCTTGAGTTGTCCCGGTTGTCGCCCATCATGAAATAATGCCCCTGCGGTACCACACAGCGAAAGCCTGTGACATCGTATTTGCAGTTGTCCCGATTCTTGAACGACTGCGCACCAATCACGTAAGGCGGCGCATCTTCATCATTCAATACCAGGTGTTTTTTACCGCCCAGGGTTTCCTGAAATTGCAGTGAATAAGAAAAATTATTGGGGTCGTAGTACTTGTCCAGTTCTTTCACTGGCAGTACCTGACCATTAATCGACAGCTTCTTGTTTCGATATTCCACCACGTCACCACCCACGCCCACCACGCGCTTGATGTAATCAAGGGAGGGGTCAAGCGGGTAACGAAACACCATGACATCACCACGCTGAGGATCATTGATTGGAATGATTTTTTTGTCGACGATTGGCAAGCGAATACCGTAGGTGAATTTGTTCACCAGAATAAGGTCGCCAATCAGCAAAGTTGGAATCATCGATCCAGATGGAATTTTGAACGGCTCCACCACAAACGAGCGCAACACAAACACAAACAAAATGACCGGAAAGAAGCTCGCACTGTATTCAAGCCACAAGGGCTGCTTCATGTACTGCTGGCGAATTCGCCTTTCGGCATCACCATTCAGGTTGGCATTGCCCCCTGCACCAGCCAAGGCTTGCTCTGCTGCCATTTTTCGTTTTGGCTTGAACACAAACACATCAAGCACATAGAAAAAGCCGGTGAACAACACCAGCAAAAACAGGATCAGGGAAAAATTCATTGTTATTTGTCTTCCACTTGGAGAATGGCCAAAAACGCCTCTTGCGGAATTTCCACGTTACCGACCTGCTTCATGCGTTTCTTGCCTGCCTTCTGCTTTTCCAACAGCTTTTTCTTGCGTGAAATATCGCCGCCGTAACACTTGGCCAACACATTTTTACGCAAGGCTTTCACAGTTTCACGGGCAATAATATTGGCGCCGATCGCCGCTTGAATTGCCACGTCAAACATTTGACGAGAAATGATTTCCCGCATTTTGCCAGCCACTGCACGGCCACGGTAAATCGCATTGCTTCGGTGAACCATGATCGACAAGGCATCCACTTTCTCACCGTTAATCAACATGTCCACTTTCACAATGTCTGCCGGCCTGTATTCCTTGAAGGAATAGTCCATGGACGCGTAGCCACGCGAAGTCGATTTCAGTTTGTCGAAAAAGTCGAGAACGATCTCGGCCATGGGCATCTCAAACGTAATACGCACCTGCCGCCCGTGGTAAACCATATTGGTTTGTGTACCACGCCGCCCCGTGCACAGCGTCATTACCGACCCCACATACTCTTGCGGCATCAACAAATTCACAATCACAATCGGTTCACGAATTTCGTCGACCTTGCTCAGGTCTGGCATTTTCGACGGATTGTCCACGCGAAGTATGGTGCCATCGCGCTGCTTGATTTCATATACCACCGTGGGGGCGGTCGTAATCAAGTCCATGTCAAATTCGCGTTCCAGGCGCTCCTGCACAATGTCCATGTGCAACATGCCCAAGAAACCACAACGGAAACCAAAACCCAAAGCCTGAGACACCTCGGGCTCGTAATTCAGGGCAGCATCGTTCAAACGCAATTTGTCCAAAGCCTCACGCAAGGCCTCGTATTGATTTGATTCCACAGGGAACAAACCTGCAAACACCTGCGACTGCACTTCCTTGAAACCAGGCAGGGGTTTGTCAGCTGGCTTGCCAGCCAAGGTGACTGTGTCGCCAACCTTGGCACTTTCAAGCAATTTGATGCCTGCGTTGATGTACCCCACTTCGCCAGCAGACAGCGATTCACGCGCAACCGACTTGGGCGTAAACACACCCACGTCGTCGGCAATGTAAGTGTCGCCCGTGGCCATCAACTTGATTTTGTCTTTGCGGTTGAGCACACCGTTGATCACGCGGACCAACATCACCACACCCACATAGTTGTCAAACCAGCTGTCGATGATCAAGGCTTGCAAAGGTGCATCGCGACTGCCGCGAGCAGGTGGCACCTTGTTGACGATCAGCTCCAGTACCTCGTCCACACCAAGACCGGTTTTTGCGGAAATGGCAATGGCCTCCGAAGCATCAATGCCAATCACATCTTCAATTTCGGATTTGGCATTTTCAGGGTCGGCTTGTGGCAAATCAATTTTGTTCAACACGGGCAATACTTCAACACCCAGATCCAAGGCTGTGTAGCAATTGGCCACGGTTTGGGCCTCTACGCCCTGCGAGGCATCAACAACCAGCAAAGCGCCCTCACAGGCTGACAATGACCGGCTTACTTCGTAAGAAAAGTCAACGTGCCCCGGTGTGTCAATCAAATTGAGCAAATAGGTGTTGCCGTCTTTGGCTTTGTACGTGAGCGCGGCGGTCTGCGCTTTGATCGTGATGCCACGCTCTCGCTCAATGTCCATCGAATCAAGCACTTGAGAATCCATTTCCCGGTCGCTCAAGCCACCGCATTTCTGAATCAAGCGGTCGGCAAGCGTGGATTTCCCGTGATCAATGTGGGCGATGATCGAAAAATTGCGTATGTGCTGCATTTGCATCATTAAAAAGGGGGCTGCTTGGCCCCCTGAAAATTTCGGTAACGTGTCATTTTACCCGATCAGGCCTTGCTTTACAGCATATTTCGCGAGGCCTGCCGAGTTGTTCAGAACTAAAGGCTCAGGGTGTCAGCACCACGAAGAAAGAGTTCTCTCCACGACGTACCAACATTGGGGCTGCCTGCCCCTTTGGAATCGCCTTCACCAAGTCGGCAAACTGCTTGGCCGAGGTGATGTCGGTTCGACCCACTCGCAAAATGACATCACCCGCGGTGATACCTGCCGATGCGGCCATACCCACCGCATTGCGCACCACCACACCACCCGTGAGGTTCAAGGCAGATTTCTCTTGCGCAGTTGGATCAGTCACAGTCAAACCAAGTTTGTCGGCCTCAACAGGCTTTGGTTTTTCAGCAGGTGCCGCTGCCGGTTTTGCCGCCTCGGTTTCAAACTCTGCCACGGTAATCGACACGGTTTTCTCGGCACCCTTGCGCCACAACACCATGTTCACTTTGCTTCCTGGCTTGGTTTCACCCACAATGCGCGGCAAGTCGGAGGCCTTCTCCACTTTCTTGCCATCAAATCGCAAAATAATATCGCCCGCAATCACACCGGCTTTGTCAGCCGGACTGTCTTTGCCGACCGAACCCACCAGCGCACCCACAGCGGAATCAAGTCCCAAAGCCTTGGCTACATCTTTATCCACTTCGCCGATGCCCACACCAATGCGCCCCCGGCTTACTTTGCCGTTCTCGCGCAATTGCTTGGCCACACGCATGGCTTCGTCAATCGGAATGGCGAAGGAAATGCCCATGAAGCCGCCGGTGCGGCTGTAAATCTGAGAGTTGATGCCAATGACTTCTCCATCCAGATTCAACAGCGGACCGCCAGAATTACCAGGGTTCACCGCCACATCCGTTTGAATAAAAGGCAAATACTCGCCCGTGTCGCGCCCTTTGGCACTCACAATCCCCGCAGTTACTGAGTTTTCAAGACCGAAAGGTGAGCCGATCGCAACAACCCATTGACCTACCTTGGTGTTGTTCACATTGCCGATTTTCAGGAATGGCAGGCTTTTGCCTTCAATTTTGACCAAAGCAACGTCAGTCCGCTGGTCTGAACCAATGACCTTGCCCTTGAATTCACGCTTGTCAGGGAAAGTCACAATAATTGATTCAGCACCATCCACCACATGATGATTGGTCAAAAGATAACCATCAGAATCAATCACGAAGCCCGATCCAACACCACTCGGCACTTCACGCTCGGGAGCCTGCTGACCACCACGAGGCGCCTGTCCAGGCTGACCCGGCTGTCCTGGCATGGGTGTGCCGGGCGGCATGAATCTGCGGAAAAACTCGAAAAACGGATCGTTGGGATCCATACCCGGAAAACCGGGGAAGCCCTGCGGATTCTGGCTTACTTTTTGAGTGGTGCGAATGTTGACCACTGCTGGGCCAACACGGTCCACCAAATCGGAAAAGTCAGGCAAGCCGCGCGAGTTGGTCTGCGCATGGGCTGGCACTGCACCTGCAAAAAACAGGGTGGCCAGCAAAAAAAAGGCCATCCATACAAAATTTCGGGAATTCAACACTTCAGATCTCATTTAAAAATTTCCTTGTTATTGAGACTTCCAACGAACGGACTTAAGAAACAGTCCCAAGGTTTTCTCGGGAACTTCACCCAGTACTGTCACCAGGTGTTGCCCCTGAGTTTCAGACTTCGACATCACTGCGCCGTGGCTCATGGGCACTTGCGGCATGGAGTGATTGGCCTGAACTTTCTGAATAAACACAGACAAAGTCGACAAACCATCCGAATACACTGTTTGGTGAATTTGATCGTCTTTGGACTTTACCCTGCAAACCGTGTCAGCCTTCTTGAACCCAAACGCAAGATCTGGCAAATCGTAACTTAATTCATCGGACGTGAGTGTACGCACTTCGGTACTACTGGTTCGCCAACCTGGTCCCGCTTTGACCAAAGAGGGGTTTTCAATCAATGCCGGTTCAAATGATATTTCCTTGAAACCCACGTTTTCAAGAACTTCACCCTGCGGAGAATACAATTCTGAACGCATTAAAAGCTTGTTTTCGCGATCCACATACAAACGGTATTCGTAACGCAGATCATCTTTGGGGGTCAACTTCAGCACCCGGACTGCACGGCCAGCCACTCGGCGCCCCGGCATTTCGCTGATCGTGTACAGTTTTTCAAGTGAATTGGAGCCGTCAGCACCCGCAAGTACTCGGGGAAAGGCGATCGAAGTGTGGCGCCGCTCGGTCAAAATCATTTTCCGATCGGGGATAACACACTGAATTTGATCGTTGTGTCGAATCCATTTTGCGGGCTGCCCATCCAAACGCTCAAGAACCTCGAACTCGCTGCCCGCTGTTGCTTGATGAAGCAACTTGCTGGTTTGGGAATGTTTGCCAGACTCGGTGATCAACAACCCGGAATAGCTCAAGAACTTGGCTTGATCATGGCTGGCCCACACCAAACTCCAAAGGCTTTGGTCTGCCTGAGCGGTCAAAGCCACCGAAGCCAACAAAACGCCGGTTGCAACATGTTTGGCAAAGTGAAACGGGCGGTACATCTTCATGGTTTCAATGTCATTTAGCGGCTGGATGAAACGTAGTTGAACTCAACGCTGGGGTCCGTGCTGTATGGGGAAGGTTCCCACACATTCATCCATTCACCAGCGCCAGAATTGTTCACGATGATGGTTTCTGTATTGTCCAGCATCGGGCGATCAGCTTCCACCCGGGCAATAGGGGACACACCGGACAACCCGCCTCGAATGCTGTTTTGCTGATGGGCCATGAAATACTCTTGCCAAAGTGCCAGCTCTTGATCCGTAAATGTGTTTTCGACTGCTTGCGTTCGAACCATTTGAACCTGGCTGTCCAGGGGCGGAACTGCCTGGTTCAATGCAAAGCTGAAAAACCCCACCGCAGCCACCGAGGCCAACAAACGGCGCGAGCGCCCTGCCGCAAACACGCGTTGCAATGCAGTTTGACGACCAATTTGGGTAGCTAGCACCGGCGCGACCACTGTTGGTTCACTTTCAAGACTTGCCGCAATGCGCCCTACTAAATCCGGAGAGTGAAATGCAATCATCTCGCTGGAACGAATCAAGTCGCCCACCGCGCAATAGCCTTGCCAGGTCTGGGCTTCTTCAGCCCCCATGGCCTCAAGAAGGAATTTAAGCTCAACCTCATCAAGCTCGCCATCCAACATCGCGGAAATTTGTTCGTTTCTGTTCATTTCTACACTCACCGGTTTACCAACGCTTGCTGCCTTTGGGTTCCAACAAAGGTTTGATTTTTGCTGCAATAGATTCTCTAGCGCGGAAGATTCGCGATCGAACCGTGCCAATTGGGCAATCCATTGCTGCAGCAATCTCTTCGTAACTCAGGCCATCAATCTCGCGCATGACAATTGCCGACCGCAACTCTTCAGGCAACGCCGCCATGGCCTCATTGACCGCTTCACCGATCTGCTTGGTTTGGTAGAGCGATTCCGGCGTATCAATGTTACTAAGAGCAGCATTGTCTTCAAAAGTTTCACTGTCCCCGTCATTTGATTCTTTCAGGGTAGAAGGACGACGCCCTTGGGTCACCAACAAATTCTTGGCTGTATTGATGGCAATACGGTATATCCAAGTGTAAAACGCGCTGTCACCCCGAAAATTACCGATTGCCCTGTAGGCCTTGATGAAGGTTTCCTGCACCACGTCCTCAATGTCTTCCTGATTGCGAACCATGCGCGTCAGCAAGCGGGCAACTCGCCTGTGGTATTTGTTGACCAACAAGTTGAACGCGAGTTTGTCACCAGCCTGAACACGCTGAACGATCAACAGATCATCGTCTTTATCGGAGGACATTCATCCTCCAAAAATAGCTGGAAAGTGAGGGCTTATCCCCATTTTCATGTGACTGCAGCCGACACACCAAAATACGCAACTGCCGAAAAGCCGAGGAGGAAGCAGGCACGAACAAAACCCTGGATTTCAGCAGCACCGGTTGTTGTGGAAACAGGAAAATACCGAACGGCAAAACCCAAGCCCGATAAAAGGAAACCAGGCAATACTCCAAGCCATTTGATGTTGCGCGAAGTAGAAAAAACCGGGGATCAAATTTTATGTGCATGCTTGAATCGCATTCGGAGGTGAAATTGAACACAAGCTTTTCAGATTTGCGCGAGGCAGATACAACTCGGGCAGCGAATGTAAATTCATTCAACATGCTGCCCGACCGTGTGTTTGACAAGGAGCGCCCCGTTACACCCGTGCAATGGCCAAAGTACCGTTGGTACCGCCAAAGCCAAAGGAGTTAGACAAGGCCAGTTTGATGTTCATCTCACGGGCCGTGTTCGCGCAGTAATCGAGGTCACAACCCTCACCCGCTTCAATCAAATTGATGGTGGGTGGAGAAACCTGGTGGTGAACCGCCAACGCCGTAAATACCGCTTCAATACCGCCCGCAGCACCCAACAGATGACCTGTCATGCTTTTGGTTGAATTGATCACAGTTTTGTAGGCGTGATCGCCCAGTGCTCGCTTGACTGCCATGGTTTCTGCCACATCACCCAAGGGCGTCGACGTGCCGTGCGCATTCACGTAATTCACATCATCGGGATTCATGCCAGCATTGTGCAAAGCGGCTTTCATGCAACGCGCTGCACCGTCTCCATCTGCGCAAGGAGCAGTCATATGGCTAGCGTCGGCACTCATGCCATAACCCACCACCTCGCCATAAATTTTTGCACCACGCTTTTTGGCATGCTCAAATTCCTCAAGCACGAGCACACCGGCGCCTTCGCCTAAAACAAACCCATCACGGTCCTTGTCCCAAGGGCGACTTGCGGCTGTGGGGTCATCATTGCGGGTAGACAAAGCGCGCATTGCAGCAAAGCCACCAATGCCCAGTGGTGACACAGTTGATTCAGCACCGCCGGCAATCATGACATCCGCGTCACCGTATTCGATAATGCGCGCAGCCTCGCCGATTGAATGTGTACCCGTTGTACAGGCGGTCACCATGGCGATATTCGGGCCTTTCAGGCCGTACATAATGGACATGTGGCCGGAAATCATATTGATGATGCTGCCGGGCACAAAGAAAGGGGAAATACGGCGATACCCTTTGTTGATCAAGTCAGTGTGTGTGTCTTCAATCATCGGCAAACCACCAATGCCCGAGCCAATGCTCACACCGATTCGTTCGGAATTTTGTTCGGTCACTTCAAGACCTGAATCTTTGAATGCTTGAATACCAGCAGCCAACCCATAATGGATAAAGGTATCCATCCGAGCCGCTTCTTTTCCAGGAATGTATTCAGCCACGTCGAAGCCCTTCACTTCACCGGCAATTTTTGCCGTCAGGGCCTCGGTTTCGAACCGGGTAATGGTCGAAATGCCAGATTTGCCTTGGGTCAGGCTTGTCCAAGCCTCGCTAACAGAATTACCCACAGGGCTAATGATGCCCAAACCGGTAATAACAACACGTCTACGGCTCACAAGCCCTCCCTTTATCCAATGTTTGCTTGAACAGGCAGGGGCCGAGGAAAGCAATGCTTCCTCTGCACCCCTTCAAATTCAGCCATTAAGACTTAGAGTTTGTCTTAACGTAATCAATCGCTTGTTGAACTGTGGTGATCTTTTCAGCTTCTTCGTCAGGAATTTCTGTTTCAAATTCTTCTTCCAAAGCCATGACCAGTTCCACTGTGTCCAAGGAATCAGCGCCCAGATCATCTACGAAAGAAGATTCGTTCTTGATTTCCTCTTCTTTTACGCCGAGTTGCTCGGCCACAATCTTTTTAACGCGCTGTTCGATGTTTTCCATTACGGAGCCTCCGTGGGTTTTTAATAAAATCGAGTGAGAATAGCAAAGCGATATGACAGATCATATTCTAAATGCCTTGTTATTAGCCCATCCACATTCCACCATTCACGTGTAATGTGGTTCCAGTTACATACCCCGCCTGGTCGCTGGCCAGGTATAACACTGCCGCAGCAATATCGCCTACCTGCCCCATACGGCCCAACGGGATTTGTTGCTTCAACTGATCCACCTGTGTTTCATTCAGTGCATCAGTCATGTCAGTTTGGATAAATCCGGGCGCCACACAGTTTACCGTGATATTGCGGCTTCCCAGTTCACGCGCAAGCGCTTTTGTCATTCCGGCCACGCCAGCTTTGGCCGCGGCATAATTGGCCTGCCCAGCATTGCCACTGGTACCCACCACGGATGTGATGTTGATCATGCGACCAGTACGTGCCTTCATCATGGGTTTCATGGCCAGCTTGGACAACTTGAACACGGCAGTCAGGTTGGTGGCGATCACTGCATCCCAATCTTCGTCTTTCATACGCATGGACAACTGGTCACGGGTAATCCCGGCATTATTGACCAAAATTGTCATTGGCCCTAATTCTTCAGCAATTTTTGAAAACAGGGGTTCAAGACCTTCCGTGTCGGTCACATTAAGTACCGCTCCGAAGCCTTTGATGCCAGCTGCTTTCAAACCTTCCGAGATGTCGGCTGCACCAGCTTCCGATGTGGCCGTGCCAACTACAGCGGCGCCTGCTTTTCCCAAGGTAATGGCAATTTCCCGGCCTATACCGCGACTTGCACCTGTCACCAAAGCCACTTTTCCGGTCAAATCAAACATGGTCATTCGGTTAATCCCTTTATTCGGCGACAAGCGCCGCTTGAATGCTGTCCGGATCAAAAATATTGACCACAGGCACATCGCTGATTCGCTTCGCCAATCCTGCCAAAACCTTCCCGGGGCCACACTCCACAAACAACGTTGTGCCCGCAGCAGTCATGGCTTGAATGGTTTCAACCCAACGAACGGGGCCATAGGCCTGGCGCACCAGCGCATCGCGAATTCTCGCGGGATCGGATTCTACAGCGACATCAATGTTGTTGTACACAGGCACTGCCGGAGAATTGAAATTTGTGCTGGCCAAAGCAGCCGCCAATTTTACAGAGGCGGGCTTCATCAGGCTGGAATGAAATGGCGCAGAGACGGGCAACTCAAGGGCACGCTTGGCACCCAGTGCCTTGGCAGCCTCGCAAGCTGCTTTCACGCCTTGGGCACTGCCTGCGATGACCACCTGGCTGGGTGCATTGAAATTCACAGCTTCAGCCACTTCACCATTCGCGCAAGCCTGTTGACAAGCCTGCTTTACTTGCTCATCAGTCAAACCCAAAATGGCGGCCATGCCGCCTTGCCCCACAGGAACGGCCTCTTGCATGGCCTGAGCCCGGATACGAACAAGGCCCAAGCCTTCTGAAAGACTGAAAACACCGGCCGCAACCAGCGCTGCATATTCACCCAAGGAGTGTCCCGCAACCAAACTGGGCATGGCACCACCCGCAGCAAGCCAAGCGCGCAAAACCAGCACATCGGCCATCAACATGGCTGGCTGTGTATTGGTGGTCAAGTTGAGCGACTCGGCAGGCCCTTGCTCGATTAACGCGGCAAGATTTTGCCCCAAAGCCTGCTCTGCCTCGAGCGCTGCCGTGGTGTAAAGGCTTGCTGTGGCATTGTTGGTTTTAAAGGCGTTCAGCATGCCTACCGATTGCGAACCCTGCCCTGGAAACAGGAAGGCGATTTTCTTTGTCATTTTCGAGGAATTCATCTAATTTGCAATTTGCGCTATTTTACATGCGAACGAGCACGCTGCCCCATGTAAAACCGCCCCCGACACCCTGTAAGAGCACGTTATCGCCTTTTTTAATCTGTTTTTGCTCGATTGCATGGTTCAAAGCCAGTGGAACAGAGGCTGCAGACGTGTTGCCATGTATACCGACAGTGATCACAACCCTTTCTTCAGGAAGCTTCAGTTTTTTCGCAACGGAATGCAAAATTCGCACATTGGCTTGGTGTGGCACCAGGAAATCGAGGTCTTCGAGCCTGAAGTAAAGGCTTTCAAACAACTCCAGTGCATTGCTTCCCAACACGGATACAGCCTGGCGAAACACCGCTTGGCCATCCATGCGCAAAAAGGGATCACCAACAATCTTCCCGCCATCAATTCGGCCAGTGGTGTTCAAAATACAGCCCAGGGTGCCGTCAGAGTGCAACTTACAGCCCAAAATACCCGGCTCGGCACTGGCTTGGATGAATACCGCACCTGCGCCATCGCCAAACAGCACGCAGGTCGTGCGGTCGTTCCAGTCCATCAGGCGGCTAAACACCTCAGAACCTATGACCAGCGCATTACCTACCTGCCCGGAACGGATCATGGAATCAGCAACAGTCAACGCATACACGAAGCCACTGCACACGGCCTGAATATCGAAAGCCATGGCTTTTTTGGCGCCAATTTCAGCTTGAACTGCGCAGGCAGTGGATGGAAAAACCTGATCAGGGGTTGAGGTAGCCAACACAATCAAGTCCACTTGATCGGGCAGAACGCCTGCGGCCTTCAGGGCCTGCAAGGCGGCCCTGCTGGCCATTTGACAGTTGGTTTCATCGGCTTCGCAAAGGTATCTTTGCTTGATCCCGGTGCGCGTTTCGATCCATTCTGCGCTGGTTTCCACGCCCCTTGAGGCAAGAAACTCAGTCAGCTCCTGGTTTGAAACCGCACGCCTTGGCAGGCTTGCGCCGGTGCCAAGGATTGCACTGTATTGAGACATTAAATCACTTGGTCTGGTTTTGCCTCGACTGGTGCAGCTGCTGCCTCTGGAGTGCTGTTGGACGCTGGGGCGGCCAATGGCACATAGTGCGACATGGTGAGTCTGATGCTGTCCAGCAAATTGCCGTTGGCTGCATCGTAAGCTCGCTTGATCGCATAGAAGAAGGCATAGGCATCTGCCGAGCCGTGGCTTTTGATCACAATCCCTTTCAGCCCAAGCAATGCAGCTCCGTTGTAGCGGCGGTGGTCCACCCTTTTTTTGAATCGAAGCAACACTGGCGCTGCAAATACCGCAGCAACTTTGGGCCACAGGCCTCTCTTGAACTCTGTCTTTATTATATCGCCCAGCATTTGTGCCAGACCCTCAGACGTTTTCAGGGCCACATTGCCCACAAAACCGTCGCACACCACTACGTCGGTGGTGCCTTTGTAAATGTCGTTTCCTTCTACGTTGCCGTAGAAGTTCAATTCGCTGGCGCGCAACAATTCCGAGGCCTTTTTGACCACATCATTGCCCTTGATCACTTCCTCACCAATATTCAGCAAACCCACTGTGGGCTTTTCAATTCCCTCAGTGCCTTTCACGAAGGCCGAGCCCATGACAGCGAATTGAAACAAATGGGCCGGTTCGCAATCCACGTTGGCTCCCAGATCGAGCATCAGCGTGCCTTTGCCTTTCATATTGGGCAAGGCCGAGGCAATTGCGGGCCGATCAATGCTATCCAGAGTTTTGAGCACAAAACGGGAAATGGCCATCAGCGCGCCAGTGTTACCTGCACTGACGAATGCGGACGCCAACCCGTCTTTTACCAGATTGGCACACACTCGAATGGATGAGTCTTTCTTGTTGCGCAAGGCTTGTGCTGGCGGTTCATCCATTTCAACCACCTCACTGGCGTGACGAATGGTGATCTGGGGATGCTCCAAAGCCTTTTTCTTGGCCAAGGCCGCCTCTATTTCAGCCTGCTTTCCGACGAGCACTAGCTGAACATCGGGGTGCTGCATGAGAAAGCGCAAACAGGCCGGGATGGTGACCGACAAACCGTGGTCTCCACCCATGCAATCAATCGCTATGCGAACCATCCGTTCTTAGACCTTTTGGTTTTCATGGCAACATGACTGCAGTTGCCTTGTTGATTTGTAAATAATTACTCGTCAGCTTTGGTTTTTACTACTTTCTTGCCACGGTACATGCCATTGGGGCTGATGTGGTGGCGCAGGTGGGTTTCACCAGAAGAGGAGTCAGCGGACAAAGTTGGCGCTGTCAGGTTCTGGTGTGAGCGGTGCATGCCACGCTTCGAAGGTGATTTTTTGTTCTGTTGAACGGCCATTTTAAAGCTCCATGTATAAAGGTGTTACTTCTTGCTTTTCTTGAGCAAATCGCTCAGGTTGGCAAAAGGACGCTGTACTTCCTGTGTTGGGCCATCAGCAGTGTCATCCTGATGGTCGTCAGTATCTTCGATATCGGCACCCTCTTCTCGCCAGCTTCGCCCGGCTTCTTCAGCGCAGGCATCATGCTTGGGGAACATAGGGCATGCCAACAAAATTTCATCTTCCAGCCAATCTCGCAAGTTTATCGCACCCGGGCACGCAACAACGTCTGTGTCTTCGTCGAGTGTGTCTTCATCATAGCTGTCGGCCTGTGCTTCGGAAGTCATCAAAATCAAATGACGATCAAAGTCAATGGCGTGCTGCACACCTGAACCACACACTACACAAGAAAGCTCTGCGGTAAACCGGCCTTTGAACCGGATAACGCTTTCAGACTTGGCGTTGATTCGCCCGGACACTTCCCAATTCTCGATTTGACTGGACAAAATATTCTCGTCACTCGCCAGCCTTGGGAAATCAAACTTCACATTTTCACTGCGGATGCTTTCACCCAAGCGAGAAAACGACCATGCGTCGAATTCATCAAACTGTTTTAATGGGCTTTTTTGGCGCATGCCGATAAGAAAAGCAGGAAACGCGCGATAATACTCTGCTTAACGTAATCTGTCAAAGCCAGCGCGCTATTCAAATGACCCGTTCACTGTATCTAGCCTCCAGTTCCAAGTATCGCCGTGAGTTGTTGACTCGCCTGCAAATCAACTTCAGGTGCGAATCTCCCCAAATTGACGAATCACCTGAACCAGATGAAACCCCGCTGGACACCTGCAAGCGCCTGGCCCGGGAAAAAGCCATGGCTGTGGCGACCGAACACCCGGCGGCCATTGTGATTGGTTCGGATCAAGTGGCCGACGTGGAGGGCGTGGCCATTAGCAAGCCGGGCACCCATGACAGGGCTCGTGCACAATTGCGCAACATGAGCGGAAAAACAATTGTGTTTCACACCGCGGTTTGCATTTGTTGCCATGAAACTTCGCAAACGGTGGAATTTACGGTACCCACTTCCGTTGAGTTTCGGGAGTTGAACGCCGCGGAAATTGAACGCTATTTAATTGCAGAAGAGCCTTACGACTGCGCAGGCTCGGCGAAAAGTGAGGGATTGGGCATTTCGCTGCTCAAAAGGATTGAATCGAGCGACCCAACTGCCCTGATAGGACTACCTCTGATCGAAGTGGCAAACGCACTTCGACAATTCGAACTCATCTTGCCCTGACATGCTTTATTTGGTTCCAAGCCCACTCA
Organism: Limnobacter sp. UBA7229; assembly: GCF_002473065.1. Taxonomy (NCBI): domain Bacteria; kingdom Pseudomonadati; phylum Pseudomonadota; class Betaproteobacteria; order Burkholderiales; family Burkholderiaceae; genus Limnobacter; species Limnobacter sp. UBA7229. The sequence goes on from NZ_DKTN01000022.1 coordinate 39,607, forward strand.
GCCAGAAAACCCCAAAACAGCCTGTGCTGGAGGCCGACCTGCCCCTGGTGCGACAATGCAACACCTGGCTGGTGGAGAACGCAAAACCTGCCAGGGCTGCACTGGGGCAATTCAACATGCCAGTGGCCATTCGGGATCTTCAAATATTTGAAATTGCGCAACTGACCCCACAGCAACGCCAGGATATTGTTCAGCGCTGCAAGGCGGGAGAACCCATCGCAGTGATGAGTGACGCTGGCTGCCCCGGCGTGGCCGACCCTGGTGCAGAAATTGTGGCATTGGCACATCGGCTGCAATGCCCTGTTCACCCTTTGGTTGGACCAAGCTCTATTTTATTGGCCTTGATGGGCAGTGGCTTGAATGGTCAGAATTTCCGCTTTTACGGTTACCCTCCCTTAGATCCTGCGCAGCGCGATGCGTGGATCAAGCAAACTGAGCGGGAGTCAAAGGTTCAGCAATGCACTCAAATCGTGATCGAAACGCCTTTCAGGAACGAGAAACTGATTGAAGCACTTTTGAAACAGCTTTCAGACTCCACATTGCTGTGCATAGGGTGGGATTTGACAGGCGACGAGCAGCAAATTCACACCAAAACTGTGGAGCAATGGAAGAAACGGATGCCAACGCCAGGCAAGTTACCTTGCCTGTTTTTGTGGCTATCGGCCTGACCTACTGAGCAATCAGGTTACTGAAAACCAAGGGTTTGGCGAGCACCGAACTCTGGAAACACACTGCGAACACCCTGCCCGAACACCACACCGACACGCTCGGCGAAACGCTCCGCAAATGAATCCTGCTCGGTGTAGTCCAAAATATCTTCAGCCTTCAACACGTCACGCGCAACAGTGTCAATTGAACCCAGCTCGTCGGCCAAGCCCAACTCGACACTCTTGGCGCCGGTCCAGACCAAACCACTGAACAATTCGGGGTTTTGGACCAGTTTTTCGCCTCGCCCTTGTTTCACGACCTGAATAAACTGCTGGTGAATTTCCTCTGCCATTTGTTTGGCAAATTCAGTTTGATAAGGGTCTGCTTCACTGAAGGGATCGAGAAAGCCCTTGTTTTCACCCGCGGTGATCAAGCGGCGTTCGACGCCCAGTTTCTCCATAGTGCCCGTGAAGCCGAAACCATTCATGACCACGCCGATAGAACCAACCAAACTGGCCTTGTCGACATAAATTTTATCGGCAGCCGCGGCGACGTAATACCCACCCGAGGCGCACACTTCCTCTACCACTGCATAGAAGGGTTTTTGGGGATACTTTGCTCGAAGGCGCTTGATCTCATCGTTGATCAAACCTGCCTGAACAGGACTGCCACCAGGGCTATTGATGCGAAGAATGACACCGACGGAGCCTTCGCTTTCAAATGCAGTGCGAAGGCTGGAATTGATTCTGTCAGCACTGGCCAGACTATCGCTGGCAATGACCCCATCAAGGTCGACCAAAGCCGTGTGACGACTGACCTCGAGGCTGGAGGTAGTTGTGAGCCCCAAAACAGAAGCAATCAAAATGCCCACATACACCAAACCAATCAGCTTGAAAAAAATACCCCAGCGACGCTTTCTGCGTTGCTCCACCAGTGCCTCAGAGGCGAGTTTCTCTAGAAGCTTGCGTTCCCATTGATTGTTTTCTTCACTCATCTTTAGTCCTCAATACCATCGGAAGGCACTGTAATTAATTCGGTCGGGGTCCAGTACACTGCACCGTCCTTTTCCTCGATATTCAATCGCACCAACGGGTTACCGTCGCATGGGCCGCCCAGGCAGCTGCCATCGGTGGCATCATAACTGGCCCCGTGCGTGGCACAAATTACAATTCGACCCGAATCATCAAGAAACTCTCCATAGTTCCAGTCAAGCTCAACGGGCACATGGGAGCATCGATTCAAAAAACACCTGACTTCGTTATCAACCCGCACGATGAATGCGGTGGTTTCCTCGCTGTTGTACAGCACCCTGAAGCGGTAACCTGTGCCACCCTCTTCAAGATCACCGGATTGGCATACCTGAATTTGCTGCATAGTCATGACTGGGCTGAAATAGTTTGAATTAGCCACGGGGCCAATTCATTGATTGAACGAAAAGACTGCAAGTGGGGCACCTGGTTCAAGAGTTTGGGCGGATGCGCGCCAGTTTGAACCGAAAGTGCATGCACACCAGCCGCATTGGCCATGTTCAAGTCATGTGTGGTGTCACCAATCATCACGACATGCGCAGCATCAATACCAAACTCTTCCATCAATTCCAGAATCATCTGGGGATGCGGCTTGCTGTGGCATTCATCAGCACAACGCGAGCCCATGAAGTAACGGGCTGTGTCGGAGTTCGCCATGGCACGGTTCAGGCCTTGCCTGCTTTTACCAGTGGCCACTGTGCAAATAACGCCCATCGCATTCAATTGCTTCAAAAGGGGTATTGCGCCACTGAACAGCTCCAATTCGTGATCTTTACTGAGGTAATGCTTGCGGTAACTTTCAACCAACAGGGCAATTTGAGCCTCGCTGGCTCCGGGGGCTGCGTGGCGCAAGGCGTCGCTCAAGCCCAACCCAATAACATAGGAGGCAATTTCTTCACCAGGGTCGGGCAACCCGGCATCGAGGCATGCATGCTGAATGGCGCGTGTGATAGCACCGGTTGAGTCGAGTATGGTGCCATCCCAGTCAAACACCACCATTTTGTAGGTCATCTGCTTTGTACTGCCTGTAACGATTTTAAAAAACTGTCCAATTCGGGGGCCAATGGCGCCTCCAATACTATAGTTTCATTTGTGGCTGGATGAACCAGATGCAGGCGTGCTGCGTGCAAAAACATGCGTTTCAAGCCCTGCCTGGCAAGCTGCTTGTTCATTTCAAAATTGCCATAGCGATCATCGCCAGCAATTGGAAATTTGTTGGCACTGGTATGCACTCTAATTTGGTGAGTTCGACCTGTCAGAATTTGAGCTTGAATTAAAGTAAATATTGAATAAGATGATTTATAGGTTTGAATTATTTGAAACTTTGTACAGGCTTTGTCACCAGCTTCATCAACAAAAACCCTCGCCTCTTTTTCGCCAGCCTGTGTTTTCAACAACGGAAGATCAACTTGCCTAAGTGTTTCTGGCCAAGAACCCAACACCAAGGTTTTATAGTACTTTTTCCAGGACCTGGCCCTAAGTTGCTCTTGTAACTTTCGGAGAGCACTGCGCTTTTTGGAAATAATCAAGATTCCGGAGGTTTCACGGTCAATGCGGTGAACAAGCTCCAAATCTTGATGGGTTTCAGCCCTAAGTGCTCGAATACATTCAATTAATCCGAAGCTTGAACCCGACCCACCATGAACTGCCATGCCAGAAGGCTTGTTGACTACCAGCAAATGTTCGTCTTCAAACAACACGGGGATTTCAGCGGCTGCTTTTAAAAGTTGCGTTTTATTTACAGCACTACTTGACGAAAGAGATTCAAGTGTTTGTTTTTCAACAACTTGAATAGGAGGAATACGTACCACATCACCAAGGCATAGCTTGGTTTTTGCTTCGGCACGCTTTTTATTGATTCGAACCTCTCCGGACCTGATAATTCGGAATACATGGCTTTTGGGCACGCCTTTACATACGCTGCACAAAAAGTTGTCCAATCGTTGGTCTTGATGTTTTTCGTCAATTTCGAGCAAAACAGCCCTGTCGGGATTGGGTTTTTCCTGTGTTTTCAATTCTTTGTTTTACCAATTGGGCAGGTTCAGCATATAATCCGATTATCGCTTGGGAAGCGTCCGAAATCACTTCTGGATACGCCCCACCGCGATTTTATTTAGTGGGTGTGCCGCCTACCCTGGATGGTGGCAATGATGGCTGAAAAAGAGGCGCGCGGCTGAATGCCCGCCTTAAGCTGGAAACAAAGAATTTTACGCACCAGCGCGCACAAGAAGCGCTGGGTACTAACAAAAACGACGCAGGCCCACCTTACGCAGGTGAAATTTGAACCAATATTTATTATTAAATATCAATGCCTTAGTATAATCGCCGCTCTTGGTTAAAGCCGAGCGGCGCTTTGTTGTATTCGTTTTTGTATCTCTTTGTTCCTTCCGCTTTTTCAGCATCTCTTTTCGCACTACGGTGCCATTGGAGTGTGCATGAAGCGCATGTTATTTAACGCAACTCATTCAGAAGAGTTGCGGGTCGCAATTGTCGACGGCCAGAAACTTATCGACATTGACATTGAAACAGCGGGCCGTGAACAACGGAAAAGCAATATTTACAAGGGTGTTATTACCCGCGTAGAACCCAGTCTTGAAGCCTGTTTCGTCAACTACGGCGAAGACCGACACGGTTTTTTGCCGTTCAAGGAAATTTCTCGACAATATTTCAAAGAAGGCGTTGAAGCGGGTAAGGCCCGTATTCAAGACGTCGTCAAAGAGGGCCAAGAACTGTTTGTTCAGGTCGAAAAAGAAGAACGTGGTAACAAGGGCGCTGCCCTGACCACCTTCATTTCGCTGGCTGGCCGTTATTTGGTGCTGATGCCCAATAACCCGCGTGGTGGTGGCGTTTCACGCCGCATTGAAGGCGAAGAACGCCAGGAATTGCGCGAAGCACTCGACAAGCTTGAGTACCCCAAGGGAATGAGCATTATTGCCCGTACAGCGGGTATTGGGCGTTCAGTTGAGGAACTGCAATGGGACCTGAACTACCTGTTGCAACTGTGGACTGCGATCGACGGCGCCGGCAAATCTGCCAATGGCGCATTCCTGATTTACCAAGAAAGCAGCCTTGTTATTCGCGCCATTCGCGATTATTTCAGCCCGGATATCGGTGAAGTACTCATTGATACCGATGAAATTTACGACCAAGCCAAGCAATTCATGCAGCATGTGATGCCCGACATGATGAATTTGGTGAAGCGCTACCGCGATGACATTCCCTTGTTTAGTCGCTTCCAGATTGAACATCAAATTGAAACCGCCTACAGCCGCATGGTTCCTCTGCCCTCGGGCGGAGCGATTGTAATCGACCACACTGAAGCACTGGTATCGATCGACGTAAACTCGGCCCGCTCCACCCGCGGCACCGACATTGAAGACACCGCCTTGCGCACTAACCTGGAAGCCGCTGAAGAAGTGGCCCGTCAGTTACGCTTGCGCGACCTGGGTGGCCTGATCGTGATCGATTTTATCGACATGGAAAAAGCCAGCAACCAGAAAGAGGTCGAAAACCGGGTTAAAGACAGTCTGCATTTTGACCGTGCGCGCGTACAAATGGGCAAAATCAGCCGTTTCGGCCTGATGGAACTAAGCCGTCAACGCATCCGCCCTGCCCTGAATGAAGGCTCGCACACCACTTGCCCTCGCTGCAATGGCACCGGCGTAATTCGCGACACCGAAAGCACCGCCTTGCATGTGCTTCGTATTCTGCAAGAAGAAGCCATGAAAGAAGGCACAGCCAGCGTTCATGTGCAGGTTCCGGTCGATGTGGCTACATTTCTGCTGAACGAAAAACGCTCAGAAATTTACAAACTGGAAGCGCGCTTGAAGGTGAATGTGCTGCTGATTCCAAACAAACATTTGGAAACACCCCACTATGAAATTACTCGCCTGCGCCATGACGATGAACGTCTGGAAGACCCGCGCCAAAGTTTTGAGTTGGCCACGTCCAAAGATGAGCAAAGCTACTACGACAAGAAAACCGAAGGCGAAGCTGTAAAACGTCAGGAAGCGGTGATCAAGGGTGTAATTCCAACCCAGCCCGCACCGCCCCACCAGGAACGCAAGCCCAAAACTGAATTGGCAGTTGCGGCTGCTGCACCGGCAGGCCCTTCGTTGATTCAGCGAATTATTGGCTGGTTCAAACGAGATACCACGGCGGAAGCGCCAGCGGCGGTGATCGAGCAGAAAACCAACGACCGTGGAGGCCGCGGGCAAAACCGCTCACAAGGTGACCGCAATGACCAACGCAATGGTCGTGGTGGAAGAAATCGCCGACGCGGCGGCCGTGGTCGTGAAGATGAGGCAACAAGCACATCAAGCGGCGACGAGGTGAAGGCCGCTGATGCCCAGCAAACACGTTCTGGTCAACAGAATCGTGGTGGCCGAGGCAAACCACGCGATGAACGCGCAGCAGGCGCCGAGGTCTTGGAAGTGAAACCTTTGGCAGCCGTAGAGGCTGTAGCTGGGGATTCGGCTGAGTCCTCTGCCGAACAAAGCGAGCGCACTGGTGGTCGCCGCCGCCGTCGTCGTGGTCGCGGAGGCCGCGGTGCAGGTGAAGGTGAAACCGGCACAGCCGTGGATCAGGCTGCGATGCAATCGGAAGACGCATTCCAGGCTGCAGACGCAGCAGAAGACGAAGAACTGGCCAACAAGATTGCTGAAACCATGTCGTACGGCAGCGATGAAGAGGCAGGTGGCGATGAGCCACGTCGCCGTCGTCGTCGCCGTGGTCGTGGTGGCAATCGTGATGGTGCGCGTGAAAACGCAGGATCGGAATTGAACGCTTCAGAGTCTTCAGAGGAAACCCCGGAGCACACCATTGCAGCAACAGGTATGAATGTTTCTGAGATGGGACTGCCAGCCGAGCCAACACAAATGGGCTCGACTGAAAACAACCCGGATGAATCCAATGCGCGCGCGCCTGAAATTCAGGCTGTGCAATCGGTGATTGCTGCGGTGGCTCAACCCAAAGAGCTCGAACTTACACAAACTGAAACCAAAGTCGCCCATGAAGCTACCAATGAAGCGACAAGTGAGCCGACAACCGAGCAGGCCGCGGTTGCGATCGCAGTTGATGCGTTTGTAGACCAAACTCCTGCAGATCCAACACCGTTTGTGCCGGTAGCGGTTGAAACAGTTGTTGAATCCAAGGTTCAGGAAGCGCCGGTTGCCGCGACTTTCGCAACTCCGGTACCCAAGCTGAACAAGGAAGGCCTTGAGCAAATGCTGAGCAGTGCTGGCATGCTGTGGGTTGAAACTGACCATGAAAAATGGTCTGTGGTTCAAGCCAACCTGGCGTCCACACCAAAACCCGCACGTGTTCCGCGTGCGCGCAAGCCGGTTGTTCAAATTGCAAGCGAGAACCTGGTACTGGTTGAAACCAAGCCAGAATTCAGGTCAGGTTCGAACTAAAGCAATATCGTCTCAGCCAGATCCCTGTGCTGAAACAAAAAAGCCCGGTGACAAGCCAGTCACCGGGCTTTTCTTATTCAAATTGAGTTCAGCACATTCCACCCGCATAACAACGCAATGGGGGCTCTTCTGTGCTTTTGGGCTGCAAAGCCACCGACTGTGCAAATGTGCTCATCATCTTGGTCGCAAAGTTAATAGGGAATGACAAGGGGTCAACGCCAGGCATGAAGGGTGTCAAACACAATGCTGGAACCTGCGCTTTCAGACGCTCAAGACTGGCTACACCAGGATGCGAAAGTGCGTCACTCACAATTGCGTACCCGACCGCATCGGAAGAACCCACCAGAAAATGATCTGCCGTGTTGGTTAGACACACGTCTTGGGTTGCAATATTGACTTTGTTTCCCTCACCTGTACGCAGGCTTGACACGCCATTTTCCTCATCGAAATTCGGAATGGCGACGTCGTCGGTTCGGGTGTAGACCTGCGTGTAATCGATACCTGGCAAAGTTTCGCCTCCAGCATTTAAAGCATCAAGCCACTTGGCTGCAACAGCAATTTGGGTGAATGAAGTAATACAACCGATCACTGGCGTCGCACACAACAAGCTGGTCTCAATCAAACCGTGGTTTGCAGCAGCAATGCCAATCATGTCTTCAACCATGTCACGGGTGTCCGGGAAAAATTTCAAAGACCAACGGGGCATTACGCCGCCCTGACTGAAACCAACAATTGCAATTTTGGTGTTGGTGGTACGAAACATCTTGCGAATTGCGTGCGTGATGTATTCCGACGATGCTTGAAGCTCGCCAGTATTGCTGTTGGGTAAGTCAACGGCACACCAAGGAATGCCTGCTTCATCAAAAGCTGGAATGTAATTCCAGCTGAAGTTGCTTTCAACTGTTTGGGTCGCGCCCGGAACCAGCAAAACAGCGCGTCCGGAATCGCTGCCAAAGCCCTCACTGCACTGCATGGCTGCATCAAGTTCTTGCTCGGAAATTAACAAAGGTGGCGAAGGGCTATCAGCTGGGACAAAGCCACTGGAAGCGATTCGGGAGGACTCCGAATTGGTGGAATTGTCTGACCCACACGCAGACAATACTAGAAAAGAGGAAATTACAAACAGCTTGAATGGTTTCATTGCAAATCCTTGTTCAGATTCTTTCTGCCGGGCTAAAAAATCCGGGATAGGATAAAAAAGGGCGGAAAGCCAAATTTCTTTAAGGTGGGTCAAGAGCCCTGCTCCTCAAGTCTGAAATCGCAAGTTGCGTACCAGGTGAATGCAATTTAATTCACATTATTTTGCAATCACAATCTGACAATGCTTTCAAGGAAGTTTTTGAATGTTGATAGCAGTAAAAATACATCATTTGCTAATGTGGTTTTACTGATTAATTCCGGATAAATTAACGCACTATTTGATAGTGTGATTATATTTAGTGCGCACGCTGTTTGTGCGTTGCACCATTCATTGCTGATCAATGCACCAAATACATAAAAAAAGCCTACTCATTTCTGAGCAGGCTTTTCCCTATTTGCCAGTGGCGCCTAGGTGAATAAACGGCGTTTGAAACTACTGCGCCATCACCTGAGAACCCATGGCTGTTGCACCCTCCTTGGAGCGCACTGGCGAAATTTTGCCAGACTTGATGTCCTCGTACCAGGCATCGTGGTGAGCCTTCGCCCATGTTTCATCCACATAACCGTCACGCATCGCCTCGAGTGCACCTTCCATACCAATTGAGCCGATGTAGATGTGACCCATGGACATAATGATGAACAACAGCGCAGCGCTGGCATGGATCACATGCGACTGCTGCATCAGCAAGCGGTCTTGGTCAAAGTTCGGGAAATCGAGAATAAGGCCAGTTGCAGACACCACAATGCCAAGCACCGTAACGCCGCCCCAGAACCAGATTTTCTCGCCCATATTGAAGCGACCCGCCGGGGCGTGCCCGAACAAACCACCACCTTTTTTGAGCCACTCGATGTCGTTTTTCTCTGGCAGATTGTCTTTCACATACATGATGAAAAACACAATGATGCTGACAGCAAACAACGGACCCACGAAGTTGTGAATCACAATACTGATCGATGCAAGCCACGAGTTGAGCGTTAAGCCCATCCACGGTGCCAGCACATGTTTGCCAAACATCAACAACAAACCGGTAAGCGCCAGTGCCACAAAACTAAATGCCATGGTCCAGTGGGCCACACGCTCTGCCGAGGTAAAACGCTCGATCAACTTGCCGGTACGTGGTTCGGGCAACTTTACAGGGCCTTTCACCAGATGAGCGCCCACAATCAACAGGAAAATTACTGCGACAGCCCAGCCACCGTAGTAGGAAATCCAGTCATTGCGCATTTGGCGCCATGTTTCACCGCTTTTGTTGATCAATACGCCAGTTTCACGGCCTTTGGTCACGGTGGTGAATGATTCACCAGACGCAACGCCTTCCCAAACTGGCGAATTATTGAGGGGTTGCGTTTGTTGCTTTTGAACTTGTGCTTGTGAGCGTTCAGAAGCATCTTGCGCCATGGCCCCCACCGACCACAGAGAGCACACGGCAAAAACCATGGCCATGAACAAAGCCACAAGGGCGTTGTTCAAGCCTGGCTTTGTAGCGGCCCGAATGGTTGAATGTGTCATGATTGACTCTCCTTATTGGGCCTTTGCCGAATCGCCAGTACGAACATACTCGTTCTGGGCTTTGGCTCGGACGTTCAGGGTTTCTTGCCAGCTTTCCTTGTCACCTGCCTTGAAACCGCCAGCAGTGTACTGACCGCCGCCCGTTTCAAATGCTGGTGTATCGGCTTTGCCTGCATAGCCCTTGCCATTGTTGGCGTCTTCCAGGGGTGAGCAGCCAGTGGCCAGAATAAGGCCCGCGAAGGCCCCGGAAAGAATCAACTTGCCGCGAAGCGCCATATTACGCGCCCTCCTTGGCAGGTTGACCATAAGCAGAGCTCCAGCCCCACACTTCAGCACCCTTGCCGCGAACAACCACACGATTGCGGAAGATGTCGGAGACTACGTCGCCGTCACCCGCCAACAATGCCTTGGTTGAACACATTTCGGCGCACAGTGGCAGCTTGCCTTCGGCCAAACGGTTGCGACCATACTTCTCGAACTCGGCTTCGGACGCATCCTCTTCTGGACCACCGGCACAGAATGTGCACTTGTCCATCTTGCCGCGCTGACCAAACGCACCTTCCTGAGGGAATTGTGGTGCGCCGAACGGGCAGGCGTAGAAGCAGTAACCGCAGCCGATGCACAGGTCTTTGTCGTGCAACACAACACCTTCGTCGGTTTTGTAGAAGCAGTTTACGGGACAAACGGCCTGGCAAGGCGCGTCTGAACAGTGCATACAAGCCACGGAAATTGAACGTTCTCCGGGTTCGCCGTCGTTGATGGTTACCACGCGGCGGCGGTTAATGCCCCACTCTACCTCGTGCTCGTTTTTACATGCGGTGACGCAGCCATTGCACTCAATGCAACGCTCGGCATCACACAGAAACTTCATACGTGCCATTTTCTTATCTCCTTTGCATTAGTGCTTAAACCAGCTTTTCGATCTGGCAAACGGTGGTCTTCGTTTCCTGCATCATGGTCACCACGTCATAACCGTAGGTTGTGGCCGTGTTCACGGATTCACCGCGAACAATTGGCGCTGAACCTTCTGGGTAACTGCTGATCATGTCCTTGCCTTCCCAATGTCCAGAGAAGTGGAATGGCAGGAAGACCGTATCGGGTCCCACTCGGCGTGTAACCTGGGCCTGAACCTCGATTTTCGCGCCTGTTGGGGTTGTTACACGCACGGTGTCGCCGTGCTTGATACCACGGTCGTTCGCTGCTGCCGGGTTAATTTCAACAAACATGGTCTGTTGAAGCTCAGCCAGCCATGGGTTGGAACGTGTTTCTTCACCACCACCTTCGTATTCCACCAAACGGCCCGAAGTCATGATCAACGGGAAAGACTTGCCAATGTCGGCATTCTTTTCCTGAACAGACTTGTACAGGGTCGGCAAGCGCCAGAAAGCGGCCTTGTCGTCGTGTGTCGGGTACTTGGCCACCAAATCGGGCTTGGTCGAGTACAGCGGCTCACGGTGCTTTGGCACTGGGTCCGGGAAGTTCCACACCACGGCGCGCGCCTTGGCATTACCGAACGGATGGCAACCGTGCTTCATAACCACGCGCTGGATACCGCCGGAAAGGTCGGTCTTCCAGTTCTTGCCCTCTGCTTCGGCTTTTTCTGCCTCGGTCAGGTCGTCCCACCAGCCCAACTGTTTGACCATGTCGGCTGTGAATTCTGGGTAACCGGTTGTGATTTCAGCACCCAATGAATGGGAGCCGTCTTCGGCCAACAGATTAACACCGTCTTTTTCCACACCGAAGTTGGCGCGGAAGTTACCACCACCGTCCATCACGTGCTTGTCAGTCTGGTACAGGTTTGGTGAACCTGGGTGCTTGGCTTCTGGAGTGCCGTAACATGGCCATGGCAAGCCAAAGTATTCGCCGTCACAGGGGCCACCTTCGGCTTTCAATGTGCGCACGTTGAAGGTGTGCATGTTTTTCATGTGCAGCTTCAAACGCTCTGGGCTTTGGCCGGTGTAGCCAATGGTCCAGGTGCCTTTGTTGATTTCGCGCAAGATGGACTCAATTTCTGGTTCCATCATGCCGCCCTTGCCTTTCACCATGGTGAGATTCTTGGTGAGCTCTTTTTCGAAACCAAGTTTCTCAGCCAATTGATACATAATCATGTGGTCGTTGCGGCTGTCGAACAATGGCTCGATGACCTTCTCGCGCCACTGAATGGAACGATTGGACGCTGTAATTGAACCTGAAGATTCGAACTGGGTTGTCGCGGGCAACAAGTACACTTCTCGGTTTGGGTTCAAACCGGCAGGGTCGCCTGGCATGGCGGCCATTGCAGCGGCAGCTGTTGGGTACGGATCAACAATCACCAACAGGTCTAATTTGTCCATGGCTTTTTTCATGTCCAAACCACGGGTTTGCGAGTTAGGCGCATGGCCCCAGAAGAACAGACCACGCAGATTACCCGCTTTCTGGTCAATCAGTTCTGGGTTCTCAAGAACACCATCGACCCAACGGGACACGGTCATGCCGCCCTTGGTGATCATGCCTTCGGCATAGCGACTCTGGACGTATTCATAATCCAAGCCCCAAACTCGGCACCAGTGCTTCCAGGAACCTTCGGCAACACCGTAGTAACCAGGCAATGAATCTGGGTTTGGACCCACATCAGTTGCACCCTGCACGTTACAGTGGCCACGGAAAATGTTGGCGCCACCGCCGGAGATACCGATGTTGCCCAGTGCCAGTTGCAAAATGCAAGATGCACGAACCATGGCGTTGCCGATGGTGTGCTGGGTTTGACCCATACACCACACGATGGTCGCCGGCTTGGACTTGGCCATCATTTCGGCCACTTTGTACATCTGAGCTTCACCAACGCCGCAAGCCTCTTCTACCTTGTCGGGTGTCCAGTTGGCCATCACATCGGCCTTGATCTGGTCCATGCCGTACACACGGTCGTTGATGTACTTTTTGTCTTCCCAGCCATTCTTGAAAATGTGGTGCAGCAAACCGAACAAGAATGGAATGTCTGAACCGGAACGAATGCGAACATATTCATCGGCACGGGCAGCCGTGCGAGTGAAACGCGGATCCACCACAATCATCTTCGCGCCTGTTTCCTTGGCATGCAGCATGTGCATCATGGAAACGGGGTGCGCCTCAGCGGCGTTCGAGCCAATGTACAACGCACACTTGGTATTCTGCATGTCGTTGTAGGAGTTGGTCATTGCACCATAGCCCCATGTATTTGCAACACCAGCCACAGTTGTGGAGTGGCAAATACGAGCCTGGTGGTCACAGTTATTCGTGCCCCAGAGTGAAACCCACTTGCGCAGCAGGTAAGCCTGCTCATTGCTGTGTTTGGATGAGCCGATGAAGAACAAAGAGTCGGGACCATTGGCCTCGCGCAGTTCCATCATCTTCTTGCTGACGGCTTCCAGGGCTTCGTCCCAGGAAATTTTTTCGTACTTGCCGTTAACCAGCTTCATTGGGTATTTCAAGCGGTGTTCACCATGGCCGTGTTCACGCAGCGCTGCACCTTTGGCGCAATGTGCACCCAGGTTAATTGGGCTGTCGAACACGGGGTTCTGGCGAACCCACACGCCGTTCTGTACGACTGCGTCTGTGGCGCAACCCACTGAACAGTGTGAACAAATCGTACGCTTGATCTCGATCGCACCACTGGCAGCGCCGCCTTCGGCAGCCGCTTCAGCCTTACGCACCATGCCAAATGGCAGGCTGCCTGCAACAGCACCCGCGCCCACACCAATACCGGAACGCTTCAGGAAAGCACGGCGGTCCATGGTGGCGCCCAAACGGGATCCGATTTTATTGAGCAGGCTGTGGTTGTGATTGGGAATCACTTTGGCCACTGTCTTTTCGTCTCTTCGCTTTAACATCCTGGTCTCCTTGAATTACACCAGCAAGGTTCTGTAATAGGTTTTCACATGCTCAGAGAGCTGATAACCCTTGGCTTTTTTTTCAGTGCCTGCGGCAGCGGCTTGTTCGGCCACTTCAGGTTGTTTGCTCACCACGAGCGCAGCACCGGCTGCAGCAACACCTGCTCCGGCACCTACCAGAAATTGGCGCCTTGCCAGTTTTGGCTTGTCTTGACTTATCATTTTCTTGGTCATCTCATCACCTCCAATCAAACGGCACTTTCAAAATCGAAAGACTGTGTTTCAACATCAAAGAACACGCGGGTCAAACGACCCACAGTTTTATAAAAATCAGTATTGGCCGCGGCCTCAATGTCATCCGCCATTTGGTTGTACCAACTGGCCAGATGCGCATGGAAAAAGGCGCGCTGCTCTGGGAATGCAACAGGTGGATCGTCTGCAAGGATCAGGTAGCGCATCACTTCGCACAAAAATGCAATGTGATCCTCAGTTTCTACCAATGACTCATCGCGGGTCAGGCCGAATTTCGCCAGATCATCGCGCAGCAAAACCAATGGCTTTTCGTTCAGGAAACCCGCCATGTAATACGAGCCATACAACATCACTTCAGGACGACCAATGCCGATGAAGTTGTCTACGAACTCCTGATTGATTTGTTTGCTGTCGAATTGTGCAACCACGCGCAACAACTCAGAAAACTCAAATCCCAAAGGCGTAGTGATGTCCATGCTGCTTCGGTCGATTTCCCGAAACTTTGCCAAAAATTCGTCCGTCACGTTGCCGGAGTACAGATGCGACAACAGGCCGTAGAAATCAGCGCGAGCCCAGTCTTCACCGGCGATCAGATTGTCGTCTTGTTGAACCGGGGCGATCATTTCTTCACCTCAAAAATTGTCATTTCATCCTTGGCGCTGTACATATCGGTCACCCGGCAATCGGCACACATTTTCAAGCGGTTTGCATTGCGCTCGAACATGCTGTGCTGGCTTAGCTTGGCGAACATGTTGTCAATCATGTGTTTTGTACCGAAGGCCTTTCCGCAACTGATGCAATGAAACGGTTGTGACTCGTTCAGTACGCGTCTTTCTCGCGCCGCAGGACCCAATAGCAACTGGGGAACCAGCTGCATGGCGTTTTCCGGGCAGGTCTCAACGCACAAACCACATTGCACACAATTGCGCTCAATGAAGCGCAGTTGAGGCATTTCCGGGTTGTCAATCAAGGCCGACGCAGGGCACGCACTGGTGCAACTCATGCACAAGGTGCATTTGTCTTTGTTCACCAAAACAGCACCAAACGGTGCGGCGCTCGGCAACGCAATGGGTTCAGCAAAAGTAATCTTTGACTTCGCCTGTGCATGTTCAACCAAGTGGTCGATTGCAAATTCCATGCGGGTGCGCTTGTTCGAAGACAACTCGAAACTGGCCGGCGTTACGCTACTCGTCGGCAAATCGCTGGGAGCAAACAACTGCTCTGTTTGACCGATATGCAGCACCCGGACGCGGCGTTGCAGGCCGATAGCCTCCAGCAAGGCATTGACCCAACCCACCTGTGCGGCCAAGGGCTCACCATAGTGACTTGCTTCAACAGCAGACTGCATGACGGTAACCCGATCGGCACCGAAAGCCAAGGCAGACAGCCAAAGATCTGGGCCCACACTGGCGCTGTGGTTCAATTCAATCGGCAACAAGCTGAAATCTGAAACTGCCGATTTGCCAGAGGCAGGCTTCGCAGCTTTCTTGGCCGACTCCAACCAATTGTGCTCAAGATCTGGGCCGTGCAGCAGCACCTCGGCTTTCTTGCCGCCATTGGCCCGGAATGCCTTCAATGCTGTTTTGATGGAGCGGCCCTGAACAGTAGCCGGACTCAGCGCAAACTGAATGGCACCGGTCGGGCACACGGTGGTGCAAGCACCACAACCCAAACACAAGTGCGGATTAACTTCAATTTTCTCGCCTGCAGATTTGATTGCTTTGGTGCTACAGGCATCGATACAGTTGCTGCAACCCTCTTTGTTTGAACGACTGTGAGCACAAATATTTGACTTGTAATCAAAGAACTTTGGCTTCTCGAACTCGCCCACGGTTTGCACCGCATCAAGCATCGCTTCCAACAACAACTGATCGCTATCGCCGACATGCCAATAGCCCAGTGGTGCCTGGCGATCCGCAAACAGGCCGGGCATGGTGCAGTCAATCACCATGTCGTACTGCCGTGCGGTCACTGCACTCATGTCCGCGAAGGAAATGGCTTTGAAATCACCGCAAGCCTTGATACAGGCACCAGATTGATCGCAGCTGTTCAAGTCGATCGTCAGGGATTCCTTCGAAATGGACTGCGTCGGACATGCATCCACGCAGGCACCACATCGTGTGCACATTTCCATGTCGACAGGGTTGGTCTTGCGAGTGCTCAATGTGAACGCACCCAAATAACCCTCTGCAGCGTCTACATGCAATGCCTGCACGTTCAAATCGCGCTTGGCTGGCAAAACAACACCTGAAGGATCGGACACCAGCAAATCGACAGTCAGATTGTTGGCAAGAGTTTGCGCATGGTGCAATTGCTTGTCGCTGTTCGCCACAATCGCAACCCGGCCTTGTGATTTGAACAACACGGCAGGAACGGGCTCAACCTGAAAGTCGGTCTCGTAAGCAGCCAGTGCAGCCACAGTCGCGGCAGCTTCGGTGGAGTTTTGAGCCGAAGGCTGACCCCGGAGCAAACCACGCAGGTTGAAAAACTCAACAGCTTGAGAAGTTGTACTATCGACCAAAGATTCGAATACGGCTTGCTCTTGGGTGCAACCGACGAAACAACGTGCACCGCTGGTTTTGTTTTTTGCATCAAGCACGGTGGCAATACCGTCTCGGCAAGCACGTTGGGCGGACACAAAACGAATACCTTCCACATTCACGTTTTGCAACGCTTTGTCGATCGTCTCGCCGCTTCCCTGGCAACCACACACAAACACATCCGAGTTGGTCATTGTATTGATACTTCTATTTTGGTTATTTGGCAATTAATTGCAAAACTTGTGCCAGAGTGAGGCAAAACATTTTTTTATTTAGAATCAGCAGTCTAGAAATGGACGCTTGCACACAGATAGGAAGGGTGGTGCATTTTGTCTGTATCGAGCTGGACAAGCCGCAGACAAAATGTACCAAATATTAGTTATTTTTCGCCCGGTGTTTCGAACGATCGTTTTTCTAGTTCTTTATTAAAATCAGAGCCTTGCAAACCATCCGGGATAACCCTAACATCATCTAGAGCATCCGGATTTTCAGCTGCTGTTTGTTCAATATCACCTGTTTTGTCTGACACGGCAGGAACAGAATCATCAGAACCGGACAGCACAGACGCCACCCGCTCAAGTCCCTCCTCCATGTCGGCTTTTTTCAGTATTTCAAGGTCTGGTCGGCTGAGCAATTGCTTGGACAGGGTCATTTTCCCGATGTCTTCCTGACTCAGCGGCGTGAACTTGTTGTAATCATCGATGTAAATATCCAGACCATCCATCACGTTGAATTCCGGGCGGGAGAACAACGCTTTGAATGCTTTGTTTTTCAGTTCTGTTGAAACTTTATCCACCATGAAAGCCTTGATGTCCCCACCCTGCTTCACGGCCAGAAGATCTGCTTCAGTGGGCAATGGAAGTTCGGGCTGAGAAGGAGTTTGCGCCTTTGGCTGTGAATCAGCGAGTTCAATGACCGCGTTACCCTGATTGGTATCGCTGCCTTGAAAAGGGGCACTGAGCTGCAATTCCGGGGCGTCTTCAGCTTGCTTTTCTCGCGCCCGAACTTCAAGTTTGCGCTTGGACCATCGGCTTAAAAAATTCTCGCTCATCGCTTTAACCACGCTCTTCAGGTTTTATGAAGGACTGAGGACGCCTACGCTGCTTGGGCTCGGGTTGATATTTGGCTTGAACCAGCTCGGCAAGCCAACTGGCCACTGGTGCCGGCAAGGGCAAGGTTTGCACTTCTTCGTTGGAATCCATCCAGCGGGCAGCTTCGTCATAACTGAAAGTGGCCTCGAATACTGAGGGCATTTGGGTTTTGTTGTCTTCCGGGTAACGTACCCCAAAGAAAATGAAAGGCGTCTCCGTGTCCAGATTCAGGAAATAGCCTTGTAACTGATCTTGATACACCTCGACATTGACTGTTTGAACCCGTTCGTCTGCACCCTGCGGCATGAAAACATCCACTGGCCCCATCTCGAGCACTTGCCAGCGAAAGGGCTGCCAAGGGGAGTTTTGTGCCACCTTCCCGATTTTGACGTTCAAAGCCAGTTCACCCAACACCAAAAATTTTGCGCTCAAAAAACACCTCTGTGAGTTGCCGGTGCCCGCCAGTACGGGCACAATTCATGGTTATTAGATTAGAAGATACACCACAAGTATCACAATAGGAGTTTGCCCCATGGGGCGAGGGATTGAACGATGACAGACCGAGTTATTCAACTGGTCCAGGACAATTCGCGCGTAATTCCCTTGAATTTCAGCGCACCGCAAAACAGTGAAGTACCCGCAAAAGATCATTTCAATCGCAGGCTTCACGACTTGCGCATTTCTGTCACGGATCGCTGCAACTTTCGTTGCGTGTACTGCATGCCCAAGTCGATTTTCGACAAAGACTACCAGTTCTTGCCGCACAAAGACTTGCTCAGCTTTGAAGAAATCGAGCAGGTTGCCCGAGAATTCGTGGCACTGGGAGTAGAGAAAATACGCCTTACCGGTGGCGAGCCACTGCTGCGAAAAAACATCGAGATCCTGATAGAACAACTGGCACGCTTGCGCACGCCTGGCGGAAAACCGGTTGAAATCACGCTGACAACCAACGGCACCCTGCTGCGCAAAAAATCTAAAATTTTGAAAGAAGCTGGGTTGAACCGTGTCACGGTGAGCCTGGATGCAATCGACGATGCGGTTTTCAAGGCCATGAACGACGTAGACTTTTCAGTCAACGAAGTACTCGATGGAATTGAAGCAGCCCATGAGGCTGGCTTGGGTCCGATCAAAGTCAACATGGTTGTGAAAGGTGGCATGAATGACGGGCAGGTGCTACCCATGGCCAAACACTTCAAGGGCACACCCCACATACTTCGATTTATTGAGTACATGGATGTGGGCAGCAGCAATGGTTGGAAAATGGACGAGGTCGTGCCATCGGCGCGCATCATCAACATGATTTCCCAACAAGTGTCGCAATTGCAAATGCTGGATGCCAATTACACCGGTGAAGTGGCTGAACGCTGGAAATACAGCGATGGCACCGGTGAAATCGGCGTAATTTCGTCGGTAACCCAAGCCTTTTGCAAAGACTGTACACGCATACGTTTGTCCACTGAGGGCAAGCTTTACACCTGCCTGTTTGCCAGCAAGGGGCACGATTTAAAGCCCTTGATTCGCTCGAACGCCTTGCCTGAAGCGATTGGCGAACAACTGAATCATGCGATCAGAAACCTGTGGTCTGTTCGGGCTGATCGATACAGTGAAATTCGAACTGAAAACACCACACAGCCCAAAGACAGAATTGAAATGTCGTATATCGGCGGCTGAGGAATTCATTGAAACAAGTTATGGCAGCGCACATACAAACCACCCACGCAAGCATACCCAGCACCGTTGAAATTACGGCCACGAACGAGCGCGGTGAACAGGTCCCGGTTCAAATTTCGGGTGAACATCCGCTCACCCTGTATTTCGACAAGAAAGAACTGTTAACCATCATGACCCTGGGTGCTCAGCCTGAGGCCTTGGCGCTGGGCTGGCTGCGCAATCAAAGACTGGTGTCCGACCCCTCGGAAATCGCAGCAATTCACGTGGACTGGGAAACAGAGAGTGTTGCAGTCACTTCAACAGTGCTAAAAAACACAGGCCAAACCATTTGGGAAACCACTGAAAAAGCGCAAAAGCTTGAGAAAAAAACCACCACCTCGGGTTGCGGACAAGGAACCGTATTTGGCGACCTGATGGAAGACCTGGACAAAGTGCAACTGAGCAATGCTTACAATCTTTCGCAAGATGTGTTGTACGGCGTGATGGACCATGTTCGCAAACACGAGTCAATTTACAAACAGGCCGGCGCGGTGCATGGTTGCGCGCTGTGTTCCAACAGCGGTGAAAACCGTGGTGAAATTTTGCTGTTCGTCGAGGACGTGGGCCGACACAATGCTGTGGACGCCATTGCTGGTCAAATGTGGTTACACGGCATGACGGGTGAAGACAAAATTTTTTACACCACTGGCAGGCTGACTTCCGAGATGGTGATCAAGTGTGCCCAAATGGGTATACCGGTGCTGGTTTCTCGCTCGGGCCTCACACAAATGGGCTATGAAATTGCCCAGAAACTGAACATCACCATGCTGGGCCGCTGCCAGGGCAAGCACTATTTGCTCTACACCGGTACACACCGATTCAACACTTTAATTGACACACAAATCGCATGAGCATTTCACTGGATGACATCACTGGCGTAATTCTCGCTGGTGGTATGGGCCGCCGCATGGGCGGCGTTGACAAAGGGCTGCGCAATTTCAAGAATGCACCACTGGCATTGCACGCAATGATGCGACTCAATGGGCAAGTGGGCGACATATGTATCAATGCCAACCGAAATATCGGTGTGTACGAGGGCTTCGGCGTTGAAGTGGTGTGCGACATTCAACCCGACTACGCAGGCCCTTTGGCTGGCATGCAAGCGGCGCTTGCTCACACCAACCTGCCTTATCTGGTGACTGTGCCTTGCGATGTGCCCATGTTCCCTTTGAATCTGGTTGAGAAACTGAGTGCACCATTTGAAAAAAACGTGGGATTGATGCTGACAGTGGCTTCAACAAAAGGCCGCCACCACCCTGTGTTTTGCATGATGCGCACTGAACTGTTGCCCAACATGGAGGAATTTTTGCGCAAGGGTGGTCGAAAAATTGATGCCTGGTACGCCAACATTCCACATGAAGCGGTTGAATTTGACGATGAGTCAGCCTTTCACAACGTCAACACCCTCGAAGAACTCAAAGAACTTGAACAAAAATCCTGAGTAGCAAGGCAAAGTATGGAAACTGATTTTCAAACTGTTGAAGAAGCGCGAATCAAAATACTGTCGCTTCTCAAGCCGATTACAGGCACCCGAACCGTGGCCATTCGCGACGCACTGGACCAGGTGTTGGCTGCCGATTTATTGTCCCCCATCAATGTGCCCGCGCATGACAATTCTGCGATGGATGGCTACGCCTTCAACAGCAACTGCATACAAAACGCCGACATCACCCAACTGAAAATGATTGGTACCGCCTACGCGGGCAAGGCATTCAACGGCAGTTGTGCCCATGGTGAATGCGTGCGCATTATGACTGGTGCAGTGATGCCCCAGAACTGCGACACCGTGCTGGTGCAGGAAAATGCCACTGTCAGTGGTGACCACATCAGCTTTCCACCAGGTGCAGTCAAAGCGGGCGACAACCGCAGGCTTGCCGGTGAAGACCTAACGATTGGCAAACCCGCCCTGCCCGCAGGCAAAGTGCTTCGGCCTGCCGACCTGGGTTTGCTGGCCTCGCTGGGCATTGCCGAAATTTCAGTGCGTAGAAAATTGCGGGTTGCTTTTTTCTCCACTGGCGACGAATTGCGATCCCTTGGCCAGCCACTGGATGAAGGCTGCGTGTATGACAGCAACCGCTACACACTGTATGGCATGCTGACCCGACTGCGATTCATTGAATTGCTGGATATGGGTGTGGTACACGACTCCCCGGAAGCCCTTGAACAAGCCATGTTGCAGGCCATGGAACAAGCCGATGTAATCGTGACTTCGGGCGGTGTTTCTGTGGGTGAAGCGGACTACACCAAGCATGTCATGGGAAAACTGGGCAGCGTGAATTTCTGGAAAATCGCCATGCGTCCAGGTCGCCCAATGGCTTTTGGCCAGGTTCACAACAAAGCCAATGGCAACTCCGCCTATTTGTTCGGCTTGCCGGGCAACCCAGTCGCAGTCATGGTGACCTTTTATGCATTCGTGCGCGACGCATTGTTCAAACTTGCCAATGCCAACCCCTTGCCAGTTCCCATGCTGAACGCGAAGCTGGTCCAAAACGTTCGCAAGCGCCCAGGACGGACTGAGTATCAGCGCGCTCGTCTGGTCATGGAAGATGGTGTTCTGGTTGCCCACCTAACGGGTTCACAAGGATCAGGAATTTTGCGCAGTATGTCAGAGTCAGATGGTTTGCTGGTACTTGATCACGAACAAGGTGACTTGAAAGCAGGCGATACTGTATTGGCCTTGCCCTTTGAAGGTTTGATTTAGGATACCCCCGCTCCCCACCCGGGGGAGTGAACCAAGTGAGTGATTTTCAGGGCCAAATTCAAGCGCTACCATGGGCGCACTTGAATTTCGGCCCCTGACATGCTCCAAGACCCCCGCCCAATCAAACCATTGCAACACGCCTTGTGCAGCGTGCTGGAAAACATGGGGCTGGAGTTTTTACCCAGCCAATGGGCATTGCAAGCCAATTTGGCTGAGACAGGAAACGACCCCGAACTGAATCAATTGTTGGCTTATCTATCAGCCTGCAATATTTCTCGGCAGCTGTTTCAAAATGTGTCCACCAGTGAAATAAAACACCTTGGTCCACACACGCTGGCCATGTTGCACAACGGCCAGTGTGGCTTGCTTGAAGAACTGATTGCATCGAATTCCCCACCAGCGTCCTTGAAATGGGCCCTGCAAATTGAAGCTCCCAAAACCACTGAAGACACCCGAAGCGAACCAGCGCCGGCAAGCCTGTTTGAGTTTTGGCAACAGCTTCGTGATAGCCAATGGTTGCGAGAAGCACTCGATTTTGAGAATGGAAGCTTCAAGCCGGTGATCTATGCCTCTCTGTTGATCAACTTGCTGGCCCTGGCAGGCCCGCTGTTCTCGCTACAGGTGTATGACCGCATCATTCCTAACCAGGCCTATGCATCAATGATTGCATTGCTGTTCGGTGTATTTCTTTGCCTGGGTTTTGAGCATGCTTTAAAGCATGCGCGCCATCGCTTGATGGAAATTGCGGCAACCTCCATCGACACCCGCTGCACCATGCACCTGTCAAAATCACTCTTGAATGTGCCCATCCACAAAACCGAACCAACCCTGCTTTTGCAGCACCTTCGTTCGTTCGAGCAACTGCGTGAATTGGTTACAGGCGTGTTTCTGCTTGCGCTGATTGACCTGCCGTTTCTGCTGCTTTTTCTGGCGGTAATTGCCCTGATTCACCCCCTTTTCCTGTTGATCTCGGGCGGAGTAATTGGACTCACCTTGCTGTTCATCGCCACATCTCACCGAACAATTTCCCGGCTCGGGCAAACACAAATGCGGCAAAGCCGCGAAACCCAAAGCCAATGGCTAGACTCGCTGGCCTGTCTGGACAACATTCAGGCACACGGCGTTCAGCAAGCACACAGCAAATTGTTGAACAAACTTCAGCTTAAATCGCGGCTAAGCGGCAATGCAGTTCGCGATCAAATGTTTTTAATCAATCAACGAATACACCTGTTGCAACAAGGCAGTTGGGTACTGACCATCGCGCTGGGTGTTTATTTCATTGTTGAAAAACAACTCACCGTGGGTGGCTTGATCGCAGTCTCCATGCTCACCATGCGCTGCTTTGCACCTATCCAGAAATTACAGGCCCACCTGGTACAAACCCATTCGGCCCAGGCCAGCTTCGAAGAACTGGACCGGTTTTTGGGGCAACAAACCCAAACCACTGAGCAACGCGCTGCTCTTGAACGCATCGGCACCATGGCCCTTGAATTTGCAAGCGTTTTGAAACCTGGCCGTAACAGCGAAACTGCTCAACCTTTTGACTTCATACTGCGCGCCGTGAACCTGCAACTGCACGCGGGAAACCGGCTTGGAATCATCGGTACAACTGGCTCTGGAAAAACCTCCCTGCTCAAACTGCTGGCCCAACAACTGAAATGCGATCACGGCCAACTGGCGGTCAACAAGCTTTCGATTGCACATTTTCACAGCAGTGAATTTCAATCCAAAGTGGGTTATGCAAGCCAACCCCCAGTGCTGATCAAGGGCAGTTTGCTCGACAACATTCGCTTCATGCGCCCGCACATCAGTACCGAGAACTGCTGGAAAATTCTGCAGCAACTTGGGCTCAAAGAATGGGTAGATCAACACCCGGACGGCATTCACATGGCCATTGACAGCCAGGGCAACAACTTGTCTTCAGGGCAAAAGCAGGCTGTATCGCTGTGCAGAGCGCTGGCGGGCCAACCCCAATTGGTGCTTCTGGACGAACCCACCGTGTGTCTTGATCAACACATGGAGAGCCAGCTGATGCAACATTTGCAGCAGCTGCCAGAACACAGCATTTTGGTATTCACCACACACAAGCTTGGGCTATTGGCTTGTGCAAGCAGCCTTGCACTGATGCACAAGGGGCAAATTCACGCGCAGGGCAACAAGCCTGAAGTACTACACGCAGCCAATGCACTTGCCACACAACACAAACAAAAAAATGCAGGTTGAACCATGAAAATTCAACATCACGCACAGCGAATTGTCGACTGGCTTGCCGGGCGGAATGAAGAACATCACATGCCGGCAACTGCCGGGCTGGACCAGTCAAGGCTGTGGCATGAACAACAAGTGCTCACCAAACGCCTGGTACATGGCTGCGCCCTCACCTTGCTGGCCCTGCTGGCGTGGTCTGCAATTGCAACAGTGCCCCAGGCTGCACATGGCGAGGCACGTGTGGTTCCCTCGCAGCGATTGCAGGTCATTCAAGCCGTAGACGGCGGCGTGATCAACCAGGTGTTTGTCCGCGAAGGTCAGCTGGTGAAGGCTGGTGACAAATTGGTTCAAATTGACATCACGCGTTTTTCATCAAGCCTCAAGGAAAAGGAAGCGATCGACGCCTCGTTTCAATTTCGAGAAGCCCGGTTAATGGCACAACTTAACAACACAACGCTAAACCTGCCTGCCCCATTAATTCAGCAGTACCCCGATTTGTACCTGCAAGAATCCAAGTTGCTACAAACCAAACTGCAAGAATGGGCCGCACAAACGCAAATTTATGAACAGCAGCTTGACCAACGGCAACGCGAACTCGACGAAGCACAAAGCAACGCCACCGCAGCCAAACGGAATCTGGAAATCTCGGAACAAGAATTGAGCAGCATGCGGCCACTGCTAAAAAGCGGCGCTGTATCCCCGGTTGAAGTACTGCGACTTGAACGCGATGTAGCCAAAGCCAAAGGCGACTATGAAGGTGCCAATGCACAAACCAACCGACTGTACTCTGCCATTCGCGAGGCCCGCCAGAAAATTGAAGAAATTCGATTAAAGCAAATCAACGAAGCACGCACCGAGCTCTCGGAAGTCAAGGCACGCCTGGCCAGCCTTGAGCAAAACCAGATCGAACTGAACGACAGGGTGAACCAGGCCACCTTAAAAACCCCTGTGGACGGCCTTGTACAACGTATTTTGTACAACACCCGGGGTGCCGTTGTGCCTGCGGGAAAAGAGGTGATCGAAATTGTGCCAATTGATGAACAGCTGGTTTTCGAGACACGAATCAACCCAAAAGACATCGCATTTATTCGACCAGAACAAAGCGCCAACATTCGAGTCACAGCCTATGACTATTCCATTTACGGTGCACTTGAAGGCACCGTAGAAAGTATTTCTGCGGACAGTTTGCTCGACGAATTCGGCCGACCTTACTTCAGTGTGAAAGTGACAGTGCCGCGCCTGAAAGTGCATGAAAAAATTCGTCTGATGCCTGGCATGGTCGCCAATGTCAGCATTGAAACTGAAGATCGAACTGTATTGTCCTACCTCACCAAACCTGTCATACGCGGCTCAATTCAGGCATTTACTGAACAGTAAATCAACACCAGTCATCCCAATAACTCCATAGAGTTAACTCTCACTCATCCTGACCCAATCACCTGTTTGGCACGCAGTTGATTTGGAACCAAACTCGCGACTCGATCACTTATCAATGACATCGAACCCGAGGACCCCCATGAGCGAGAAGCCCGTTGTGAATGCCCAAGAATGCGACCCAAGTACCCTTGGCCTGGCCAGGAAACCGCGCCCAGCCTTAAAGCGCAAACCGCAAACCGAGGTGGTCGTTCAACTGGGACCCTTTACCGACGGGCAAATTACTGCACCTGAAATGGTTCGTCCCCTTGAAGGACCCACGGAATGGCTGATCAAGCCAAAAACCGGTGAGATTGTTCCCTTTGACGCAGGCACACCACCCGAGAAAGATGTCATACGCAAATACATCACCGTGGGTGCCCAAGACAACGATGTTCCCGAAGACCTTCCAAAACTGAGCGAAGGCTATGTTGTGGAGCGGATTAACCAGGACCCGCTGCCCAGCATGGATGGTGAAGTTGGCGAAAATGGTGTCAACACAGTTCGCGTGGTTGAAAAAGAAGGCCCGGCCAGCGTGGAATGCAAAGACACGCCGCCACCCACGCCCGTCGATGAAAATGAAGAGCCCCCACCCGTAGACCCACCTGTGGATGAGGAAGAGGACTGCGAATGCCCTACGCCACCCACCTGCCCCCCAGTGGACGAACAGGAGGACTGTGAGCCAGAACCAGACTGCAAGCCTGAGCCTGAATGCAAACCAGAACCTGAATGTACACCCGAGCCTGAGTGCAAAACAGATCCTGATTGCCCAGAGGTTGACGCGGTTAATGACTGCGCCAGCACGAAGGTGGATTGCCCGGTGATTGTCGACGTTCTGAAAAATGACCTCGGCTGCGGTGATTTGAAAATCACCGAGGGCAGCGCCGAAAACGGCACGGTTGAAATCAGGGATGGCAAATTACACTACACACCCAACGAGGGTTTTTGCGGAGAAGATGTAATCAGCTACACCCTAGGCGATGAAAGCTGCCTGACCGACACCGCCCATGTGTATATGAACGTTGAACCTGACGATACGCCGGTGAACGACAACGACTGCCCAACCGGCTACTCCGACTGTACCGAATACACCGATAGCAACGACTACGCGGGCAATCCCAAGATGAACGACCATGAATACTCGTCTGAACAATACACAGTCGATGCGGTAGTTGAAGCGGTTCAGGAAAAGGTACAAACCTATCTGGATCAAGCCCGGGAACAAGCCAACGAATACATTCAAAGCAAAACTGGCTGGGCTTCTGGGCTCAGTTCCAGTGGTTTCGATTCTTCAGCCAGCGCACCTGCTGAAGAAGCTGCCGCAGTTTGCTGATGCAATTTAACGAACGAGCCAACATGAACACAAGCCACACACCCAACCCCACGCTGAAAACCTTGCCTGCGGCCATGGTTCTCGCCTTGCTCACCCTGAGTGCCCCTGCCGCCTGGGCACAGGAAAGCCAGGCTGTAACCGAGGTGCAAGCCCAATCAGCGACGCAAGCAACAGAAAACAATGCGCCAAATCCTTTGCAACAAAGTGTAATTAAAGGCCTGCAAAACAGTCCGACACTGGATGCCGATGTGCATGCACTCGAGGCGCAAATGGAAGAAGCCAACGTGGTATTCGGCACGTTGCTACCCACTGTCGATGCACGGGGCTCTGCTGGTCGCGAACGTACCCGGATCGAAGACGCAGACACACGCACCTACAACGCGAATTCCTACGGCATTGAGGCACGCCAAAACCTGTACAACGGTTTTGCCTCCCAGGCTCGCTACCTCGCGGCCTACTCTGGAGCCATGCAAAGCTATTACCGATACCTGAACAAAGCCAATCAGGTTGCCTTTGAGGCCTCTAGCGCCCATGTTGATGTATCCCGCTTTCAGGCACTGACTCGCCTGTCAGAGGACAACTTGAAATATCACCAAGACCTGATGAACCGCATTGAAGAAAAGGTCAAAAGTGGCGTGACACGTCAATCTGATCTGGAACAGGCACGCAGCCGATACACCCTGGCCTTGGGTAACCTGGCCACCGAGAAGGCCAACACTTTCTCTGCGATGGCCAACTACCAAAGAATTACCGACACGGTTTGGCCTGTCAACCAAGCCGGGGAGTATGTTGTAAACGCAAACTTTGAAGTTGAAAACAGGGAACGTCTGGTGTTCGCCCTGAACAACCACCCACTGCTCAAGGCATCCAACGCATCCATTGCCACGGCCAAACAGGAAGTAACTGCGGCCAGCGAGGGTTTTCATCCCCGCCTTGATTTGCGTGCAAAAACCGATGTGTACAGCAACTACCTTTCCACATTCGACGAACGTCAAATTTCATCAATCGACTTGCTGGCCACGATTAACCTGTACCGCGGTGGCGCCGACAATGCCTCCCGAAATGCCGCGATCAAACGTCGACTTCGCAGCCTGGACGACAAACTGGTCATTTGCAGAGCCATTCGACAATCCACCCAAACCTCGCTTTTCGATGTGGTCAGTTCGCAAAAAAAACTGAATTACTTTCGCGAACAGGCAGCTGCAATTACCAAAGCACGAGCTGCCTATGAACAACAATTCGCGGTGGGCCGACGCAGCCTGCTCGATTTGCTGAGTGCTGAAAATGAGTACTATCAGGCCCAGCGTGCCCTGATCAATATTGAAGCTGATTTGAGTATTTCAAAACTGAAATTGCTGGCTGCCACTGGCCAGCTCACCACACTGTTTGCGGTGGATGCACTGGTCAATGCCGATGAGCCCACCAAGCGCAACGTACTGTTCTACACAGAACAAACCCAAAGTGGTGCTGAAGCTGAAGGTTGTCCAGCCAGCTTGATTAATCTGGAAGACTTCGATTTGCCCAACATCGGATTCGATGAGGCCTTGAAGTCAGTGGATGCCACAAACAGCTTGCCTCCAATTCAGTTGGCTCAGCTGGACAATGGTGGCGTGGCCAACCCACAGGTGGCTGCATTTGGCGACCCTGCGGAAGTCTCCAAAAGCCTGATCGACAAAACCAAGGCATGGGCCAAGGCTTGGGAAAGCAAAGACTTGAACAGTTACATCGCCTTTTACGCGCCAAACTTCAAGCCCGAAGAAGGCAGCTACGAAGCATGGGTCAGCAACCGACGTGATCGAATTTCAAAAGCACAGGGAATCGACATCGAAATTTCTGACTTGCAAGTGATACCAAGTTTTGACAAACCCGATGAGTACGAAATCAGCTTTGTTCAAGATTACCGTGCAAAGTTTTATCAAGAACGCTCGAAAAAGGTACTGACCTGGAAAGAAAACAAAGGCATTTGGCAAATTATCCGGGAACAAAACATGCCTGTGACCACAGCACAAACCCAAGGCAGGAAAAACCTGAATCTTGCTGAAGCCAAGGTCGATTAATTTTGCAATTACTGCCCAATCAGGCTGCGGGCCAACACCCGCAGTCGCTCGTACACCACGCACTTGCTCAGGCTCAAGCTGCCTGATTCCGAATAAACCCCAGCCGTTCCTGCAGGAAGCACACCTTCCTCAAAATCGTTTAGCGCGTTGAACTCACCACCCTGCTCTACACCACCTGCTGCCACGCGGCTTGCACGCACCACACTGACACCATTTAACAGCAAGCGACGCAACACCGGCACACAGGCCTCTGGAATGTTGCCATGCCCCGGTGCAGCCACCACCACCGAGGCAGGTTTGCGATTCAGCAAATCATTCAATTGACGCAAAGGCCCGTTGCCCGGTGTGCAAAACACCACGGGCACCTCCATCGCCTCAAACAATGGGTGCGCTTGCGTGCCTGCATCAAACAAATTGGAAAATTGACCCAGCATTCCCACATCGGTGGGTGGGTTCAACGCGGTAAAGTTATTAAACCAGTTCGCATTCGGCAGCACTGAATACGGACCATCAAACGCATCAAAACCAGCTGTACTTTGTTTCTCAACATGTTGCGCTGGCGTAAACAAACCTTGCATGAACAGGCCAAATGGCACTTCGCAATTGGACAGGTGCGCTGGCAAAGAGAGCAAAGCAAAATCGAGGGCACCACTCAGATTACTGGGTCCGTCAGCATCCTCTGCATCCGAAGGCAGCATGGCCCCTGTAAAAACCAAGGGTTTGACCAAAAGCGCAGCAGGCAAAGTTAGATAAAGGAAGTACAACATGTCTTCCATGGTGTCGGTGCCGTGCGTCACCACAATTGCGTCGATGCCAGGGAACTGAAGCAAACGGATCAACGCAGCACGCAGTTGCAACATATGAGCCAATTCAAGATTTTGACTACCAATGCTGTACGGCTGCTCAAAATGCCACTGCGCATGGCGAAGCAAACCGGGTATTCCCATTACAAGGCTTTCACCGCTACGCTGGGCCGATTCATAAGCCCAGGTTTCGGAACCCTCGATCAGCGTACCGGCGATGGTGCCACCCGTGGCCACCAAAGCCACGCGCGGCAGGGTATCAAGCGTTTGCGGGCGCATCGTCATCATCCAGCAGGTCGACCTTGCCGTCATTTAATCCAAGCAACTCGATCGCATCTTTTTCAGGCAATTCATCAACACCTTTCAGTTTTTTCTGCATAACACGTGAACGTGTTTCAGCCTGCTCGATATTTTTGGCGGCGCGCTCAAGCGTGTCACGTGTTTTGGCAAGTATGTCGCCAAACTTGCCGAATTCGGTTTTAACAGCGCTGAGCACAGTCCACACCTCGCTTGAACGTTTTTCAAGCGCCAGTGTTTTAAAGCCCAACTGCAAGGCGTTTAATAATGTGGTTAAGGTGATTGGGCCAGCAACTGTAACCCTGTGAAGGCGTTGCAGGTCATCGACCAAACCAGGGCGCTTCACCACCTCGGCATACAGGCCCTCGGTGGGCAAAAACAAAATACCGAAATCGGTGGTGTATGGGGGGGCCAGGTATTTCTCGGCAATGGTTTTTGCTTCGGCGCGTATGGCCATTTCGAGCGCTTTGGAAGCGACTGCAACGCCATCAGCGTCCGCGCGGTCAAAGCACTCCTGAAGGCGCTCGTATTGTTCTTTAGGGAATTTTGAATCGATGGGCAACCACACCGGTTGATCGTCTTCTTTACCGGGCAAGCGCACTGCAAATTCAACAATGTTGTGGCTGCCAGGCACTGGCTTGATGTTGCGACCAAATTGCGAGGGGGTCAGCATTTGCTCCAGCAGGGCTTGCAGCTGCACTTCGCCCCAAGTACCACGGCTTTTTACATTGGTAAGCACGCGCTTCAAATCACCGACACCGGTGGCCAGTGTTTGCATTTCGCCCAAGCCTTTGTACACCTGCTCAAGGCGTTCGCTCACTTGCTTGAAGGACTCGCCCAAGCGGGTTTCAAGTGTGGCGTGCAGTTTCTCGTCCACTGTTTTTCGCATCAATTCCAGCTTGCTGGCGTTGTCGTCTTGAATGTCTTTCAATTTCTGCTCAACCGACAAGCGAATTTGCGTGAGCTGGTCTTGAATCAGGGTGTTGGTGCGGTGCAGTGTTTCAGAAAACTGGTTCAGCTTTTCAGACTGAATTTGATTGCCCTGCGTGAACTGCCCGACGATAACCTGCTGCAAACCATGCGCGGCCTGCTGGCTTTCCGTGCGCGCCTGTGCAAACGTTTGCGTCAACAATTCAGATTGCTTGCTTTGGCGCGCTTCAATGTCTTGATTAAGCAGGCGAAGTTGCTTGCCCAATTCTTCAGATACAAAACGCTGCTGTGCCTGCGCGTCGAGCAGCTCATCGAGATTGGCAAGAACCTGCTGCTGAAACTGAGCCAGTTCAGTCGAGTTGTCGAGCGTCATTCTTCGGTACACCAGCACCAAGCCGAACAACACTAGCAACAGCAAGCCCACCACGGCCCAAATCAGTTGTCCGTCCATCAACTTATTCGCCCTTGATCGAAACAGTCTTCAAGCCCTTGGCGCTGCCTTCGGGATCGGGTTTGTTGCGCATCCAGTCTGCGGTGCGGAAGAATGAAAGCATTAGCCCTTCAATCACTTTCTCGGGCAGTTGCATGGCGCGCAGCGCGTTCACCATGCACAGCAACCACTGGTCGCGGTCTTCACTGGAAATTGGAAATGGCATGTGGCGCATGCGCAAGCGTGGGTGACCAAACTGCGGTGAATACAGGTCGGGGCCGCCCAGCCAGCCCGACAAAAACAGGTAAAACTTTTCGCGTGAATGGTCCAGGTGAACCGGGTGCAGTTTGCGAATGCGCTCGAAACTCGGATTTTGATCCATTTCGTCGTAGAACAGATCAACCAGCTTGCGCACGCCAGCTTGCTGCTCTTCTGGCGTACTGCCGAAGTAGACAATCGGCGGCTTGGGTTGCGCGTTGGCGCTACTGGTGTTACTGGTTGAATCGTTGTTGCTCATGGAGGTGCCGGTATGAATATGGGTATATCCCACATTGTAACCGTGCACTGCCATGTAAATTCGACTGTAATTCGATTAGTCGCTGGCTTGCTAGGCAGCAGCTTGCCTTAAGGTTTGCATCACGGGGGCGCGGCAAACCTTGTTGACCGACCAGGCACCAAACAACACCGACACCACTGCACCCGCAACCACACCAGCCACAATGTGCATGGGCGACAAAAAGTACTCAAACTCGAACACAAAATGCGCCACGCCCCAACCCAGGCCTTGGGCAGCAATGGCTGCCACCAAACCTGCCAGCGCACCCAGCACGGAAAGTTCAAGCCAAGCGGCGCGTTGCAGCTGAGCAGTGGATGCCCCCATGGCCCGATAAATTGCAGCCTCACGGGTACGCACACGTGCACCTGTCATTACGCAGGCCACCACCACCAAACCACCCGCAGCCACAGTGAACAAAAATACAAACTGAACAGCCTGGCCCACCTGCCCTAAAATTTTACGAAGTTGGGTGATCACCAGTTCAGTGTCCAGCACAGTGAGATTGGGGTAATCGCGCACCAGCTCACGCGACACGGGAATGGCCTTGTCTTCTTGCAAACTGACCGAGGTAATCCAGGTCTGCGGAAAACTTTGCAGCACCTCGGTTGGAAACACCATGAAGAAATTCACCTCCATGGAGTCCCAGCGCAATTCGCGGATGCTGGTAATTTCAGCCGTTAAGGGCGTACCTGCGATGTCAAAGGTGAGCTTGTCGCCCAGGCCTATGCCCAAACGCTCAGCCACACCGTCTTCCACGGACACTTCGGCTTTGGTGGGAGTTTCATCAAACCAGCTTCCCACAGCGACGGTATTGTGCGTGGGCAAGGTGTCGGCAAAACTTAAATTCAATTCACGCTCCACAGTGTTGCGGGCACGTTCATCGGTAAAGGTATCCGCCGTGATGGTTTCGCCGTTGATGGCGCTTAAGCGCCCGCGCACCATGGGGTACAAATTGACCGGACTTTGGCTTGCGGTGTTCAATGTTTGTTGAACACCTTCAACCTGATCGGGTTGAATGTTGAACACAAAGCGATTGGGGGCGTCTTCCGGTACGGCTTCTTGCCAACGGTCGATCAAATCGCCCTGAACCACAGCCAGCATTAACAGTGCAGCCAGCCCCAGGGCAAGGCTTACTCCCTGCAACACCAGGGTGCTTGCACGTTTGGACATGCTTTGAAAAACCGCGATATTGGTGCCTGCACTTTTTTTGCCTTTGCCCAAATAGGCGAGAGCCTTGAGCAGCCCCCAGAACAACAGCGCAAACACCAGCGAGGTGCCTACAAAACCAGCAAACAACAACAGGGCCAACACGACATTGTTCACAATGAGCAAGCACACCGCAATGGCAGTCAACACACCAAACAGCACTGACAGCACCAGTTGCCCCCGGCTACTTTTCAATGTTTGGTGCCGAATGACGGCGACTGCAGGCGCGCGCAAGGCGTACCAGGTGGGCACTGCCGCAAAACCCAGCAACAACAACGCTGACAGCAGCATGCCCATGGGCAGGTAATGCAAACCGGCCAGTGGTAAATCGACGCCCACCAGCTCAGCCAACAGGGCCAGCAAGCCCCAATGCGCCGCCCACCCCAGGGCCACACCCAGCACGCCAGCGCCCAGCGTTAACATGCCCATGCCAATAGCCCACATGCGCAGCAAACGTTTGGGGGTGTAGCCCAGGCTTTTCAATACTGCCAATTCGCTGGCCTGTTCTTTGGCAAACAAGTGCGCCACCAGCGCAATGCCCACACAGGCCACCATGGTGCCGATCAAAGCAGCCATGGCCAGGAAATCATTGGCGCGCTCAAGCGTACCGCTGACCTCAGGTCGACCGTTCTCCAGGGTTTCGATCTCCTCAACAGGCGACAGCACTGGAGTCAATTCGGAAATCAGCTGATTGATCACCGGCTGAGCGCCAGTGAAGTAAATACGCCAGGTGGCCCGTGATCCCAAGCCCAACAACTTGGATTCTTCGAGGTCAGCGGTATTCATCATGACCCGGGGGGCGAAGTTCACAAAGCCACCGCCACGGTCGGGTTCTACCAAAATAACCCGGGTCACAGGGCGAGTAATTTCGCCCACTTGAATTGAATCACCCAACTGAACATCCAGCGAACCCAGCACGCCTTGGTCTACCCACAATTCGCCCTGAGGCGGGCCACTGGACACTTTTTCATCTTGACCCTGTGCGTTTCGAACCGTGAGTTGCCCGCGAAGGGGATACATGTTGTTCACAGCCTTCAACGAAACCAGCAAGTCGACCCGCTCCGAGGGCACAACGCTTGGAAATACAACGCTTTCAGCCTGCTTGAGTGTTGCGTATTCCGGTTTATCAAGAATGGAAAGCCATGGTGCATTGGCGGTGTTCCGCTTGGACTCGATAACCAAATCACCGCCCAACATTTGACTGGCATCGCGCACCAAGGCTGCCTCGATTCGGGCTGAGAACACGCCCACAGATGAAATGGCCGCCACGGCCAACACCAAAGCCACGAACAAAATGCGGAACGATGCACGGCGTGACTGCCGTGCCCAGTACTGAAAAGACTGCATGAGGGAAGCACTTGCTGGGTAAAACACCAGTTTAGGACAAAGCGTGGGGGTACAGGTTCCCCTGTTTATTGCGGCGCAGTAATTTCTTCACGAATAAAACACGCAAAAAATTGACCGATCGTGCTATTTTGAGTGCAGATTTGAACGCTCACTCCAACAATAAAAATTACTTTTCAGTAACATAAGTAAATACATTACAAAAAACTACCGATTTTTAAGGAGACGGTAACGTGTCTGACGCATTTCCCCATTTGAATTCTCCGCTTGATCTCGGCTTCACCACCCTGCGCAACCGCATCATGATGGGTTCGATGCACACCGGCCTGGAAGACAAATACAAGGAATTTGACAAGTTTGCGGCCTACTTTGAGGCACGCGCCAAGGGTGGTACCGCTTTGATTGTGACCGGTGGTTTTTCACCCAATCTGGAAGGCTGGCTGTACCCGTTTGCATCGAAGCTGAGCAGCAGCGGTGCAATCAAGCACCACAAAAAGGTAACCGAAGCCGTGCACAAGCACGACGGCAAAATTGTGATGCAATTGCTGCATGCAGGCCGTTATGCCTACCACCCGCTTAGCGTGTCGGCCTCCAATGTGAAGTCATCGATCAATCCGTTCAAGCCACGTGAAATTGGCGACTTCGGTATTCGCCGAACCATTGCAGCCTTTGCACGCTCGGCCAAAATTGCCCAAGAAGCGGGCTATGACGGCGTGGAAGTCATGGGCTCAGAAGGCTACTTCCTGAACCAATTCATTTGCAAGCGAACCAATCACCGAACAGACCGTTGGGGTGGTTCAGTAGAAAACCGTGCCCGTTTGTCGGTTGAAATTGTTCGCCGCATTCGCGAAACCGTGGGCGAAAAGTTCATCATCATTTACCGCCATTCACTGCTGGACTTGGTTGAAGGCGGCAACACCTGGGATGAAGTGAGCTACATAGCCCGCGAAATTGAAAAAGCTGGGGCCACCATGATCAACACCGGCATTGGCTGGCACGAAGCCCGTGTGCCCACGATTGTCACTTCCGTGCCCCGCGCGGCTTTCGCTGAACTGACTGCCCGCCTGCGCAAAGAGCTCAAGATTCCGGTGATTGCGTCCAACAGGATCAATAAACCTGAGGTGGCCGAGCAATTGTTGGCCGAGGGTTCATGCGACATGGTTTCCATGGCCCGCCCTTTGTTGGCTGACCCCGACTTCGCGATCAAAGCCAAAGAAGGCCGCGCCGACGAAATCAACGTGTGCATTGCCTGTAACCAAGCCTGCCTTGATCACACCTTCAGCCTGAAGCGGGCTTCATGCCTGGTGAATCCACGCGCTTGCCACGAAACCGAAATTGTGGACAAACCGCTGGAGCGGAAGAAGAAAATTGCGGTGGTGGGTGCAGGCCCAGCGGGCCTGGCTTCGGCCACAGAACTGGCACGCCGTGGGCACAACGTGACCCTGTTTGACAAAGCCCCTGAAATTGGTGGGCAGTTCAACATGGCCAAACAGATTCCGGGCAAAGAAGAATTCCATGAAACCATCAGCTACTTCAAACGCCAGCTGGAATTGAAGAAAGTGGATGTTCGCCTGAACACCGTGGTTGATGCTGCCCTGATTTCCAAAGAGCGTTTCGATGAAGTGATACTGGCAACGGGCATCAAGCCGCGTACGCCGGGAATTGAAGGCATTGACCACCCCAAGGTGATGAGCTATATCGACGTGCTTCTGCACAAAAAAGAAGTGGGCCAGAAAGTGGCCGTGATTGGTGCCGGCGGTATTGGCTTTGATGTGTCGGAATACTTGACGCACGACTTTGCCCACCCTTCCCCCACACTCGACCTGGAAAGCTGGAAAAAGGAATGGGGCATTACCTTTGACCCCAAGAATGCAGGCGGCATAGATGGCGTGCAAGCCGAGCCACCCAAGCCCGCACGTGAGGTTTGGCTGTGCCAGCGCAAGGACGAACCCTTGGGCAAACGCTTGGGTAAAACATCAGGCTGGGTGCACAAGGCCAGCTTGAAAAGCCGCCGTGTTCACTTCATGCAAGGTGTGGAGTACTTGAAAATCGACGACCGCGGTTTGCATGTGATGAGCGCGCATGGCCCGCAAATTCTGGAAGTGGACAACATTATTATTTGTGCGGGCCAAGACCCGTTGCGTGAACTGGTTGAACCAATCGAGGCACTGGGCGTACCCGTGCATTTGGTGGGTGGTTCATCGGTGGCCGCCGAACTGGACGCCAAACGTGCAATTAACCAAGCCACTCGCCTGGCTGTAACCCTGTAAAGGCAGAAGAAAAATGAGTGAGAAATCGATGTTGCAAAAGGTGTATGCGCAAGTGGACAAACTGCCCACGCCTTTGAAAACCCGTGCCTTTACCCTGCTGTTTGGCCGTGCGGTGAAGTATTTTAAAACCAGTGGCTTGAAGTTTGAATGGATTGAACCCAACCATTCAATCGTGGTGATTAAAAATCGCCCCTACGTGCAAAACCACATTGGCACCGTGCATGCAGTGGCCATGATCATGATTGCAGAATCGGCCACCGGCGCATTGGTGGGTTTGAATGTGCCAGCCAACGCAATACCGGTGATCAAGCGCATGGAAGTGGATTACCGCAAACGCGCCGCTGGCGACATGCGTGCTGAAGCCATGCTGACACAAGAACAAATCACCATGATGCAGACCGAGGAACGTGGTGAAGTGGATGTGGCGGTAACGATTATCGATGGTGAAAGCAAAGAACCTATCTTCGTTCGCGCCATTTGGGCTTGGACCCCAAAGCGCAAGGGCTAAACTACTGCTATAACTACACGGCAAGGAGACACCCGCATGGCCCCATTTGAATTCAGAACAGTGAACCGCATTGTGTGCGAATCGGGCAGTTCGCTGCGAATGGCTGACATGTTGGCCCCCTTGCTGACCCAGCAAGGGCTGAAAACCGAAAGGGTGTTCATGCTGGTTGACCCCTTCATTGCGGGCACCGAGGCCTTTAAAACCATTTGTGAAAACCTGGCCACAGCAGGCCACGCAATTCACAGTTGCAACGATGTAGAACCCGACCCGCCCGAGGCTTTGGTGCACCGGGTCACTTCATTGGCCAAGGAATTCAAGGCCGATGTGGTGGTGGCCATTGGTGGCGGTTCCACGCTTGATGTAGCCAAACTGATTGCGGTGTTGGCGCGCGGCAAACAAGAACTGAAAACCATGTACGGTGTGGGTAATGTGACCAGCGACAGGCTGCCTTTGGTGTTGGTGCCCACCACTGCCGGCACCGGCAGCGAAGTGACCCCAATTTCAATTGTGACCACGGGTGTGGACACCAAAATGGGAGTGGTGTCGCCTGTGTTGTATGGCGACCTGGCCATTCTGGATGCCGACTGGACAATCAGCCTGCCCCAACATGTAACGGCGGCCACCGGCATTGATGCCATGGTGCATGCGATAGAGGCTTACACCAGTAAACGCCTGAAAAACCCCTATGCTGATTTTTTGGCCTGTGAAGCGCTGCGCCTGTTGGCTGCCAACCTGCACACCGTGTGCCAAGAACCGGGCAACCGCGAGGCACGCCAGGCGATGATGTTGGGTTCTTGCATGGCTGGCCAGGCGTTTGCCAACGCGCCTGTGGGTGCGGTGCATGCGCTGGCTTATCCAATCGGCGGTATATTTCACGTGCCACACGGCTTGAGCAATTCGCTGGTGCTGCCGCATGTGTTGCGCTTTAATTTGCCCGCTGCGGAACAGCAGTATGCCGAGCTGGCACAAGTGTTGAAGCTGGGCCACCATGGAGACAATACGGAGCAGCTGGCCCAGGCCTTTATTGACTACACAGCCACATTGTCGCCTTCCACAGGTTTGCCGGTTGGCTTGCGCGAAGTGGGTATTGGCGAGAACGATTTGCCGGTGATGGCCAGTGCAGCCATGCTGCAAACCCGCCTGTTGAGCAATAACCCGCGCGATGTGAACGAGGCCCAGGCCTTGGCCATTTATCAAGCAGCCTACTAAGAATATTCAAACGTCGACCATGACCACTCTGGCCCAATACCCACTGCATCAACTAGTTCAAACCCGTTGGCACGACAACGACATTTACGGACACGTGAACAATGTGGTGTATTACAGCTACTTCGACAGTGTGGTGAACCGTTACCTGATTGAAGAAGGCGGGCTGGACATTCACAACGGGGAGGTGGTGGGTTTTGTGGTGGAAAGCCAGTGCAAATACCTGAAACCCCTGGCCTACCCTGAGCCGGTTACGGCCGGCCTGCGGGTGGGTAAACTGGGCAACAGTTCAGTGCGCTATGAATTGGGTTTGTTCAACGCCAAAGGCGAATTGTGCGCGGAAGGCTACTTCATTCACGTGTTTGTGAACAAGGCCAGCAACACCCCCACCCCAATACCCGATGGCATTCGCAGCAAACTGGCTTTGTTGGTGGTCTGACGATTGGGTGTGAGTGGTCGGCTCAAGCCTTTCTGTCGTATTGCGCGCGAATATTCTTAGCCACTTCCAGCAAGCCTGCTGGAGACAAATCATGCAGTTCAATCAAAGGTGATGCATCAATATTGGGGTACTCGCGCAAAATTGAGCGGCGGTAGGCTGGGTCGTAATGATTGCGCATCAGCCGCTCAAACAGCTCGGGCATTTTGCGCTCGGCAGCCAATTGCTCCCATTCTTCAAATTCCTTGCCGCCCACCAGGCTGCGGATAAAACGCAACCGTTCCAGCAAGCCTTCTGGATCTTCTTCAAAGTGTTTGTAATCCTGTCGCCAAAGCTCAACCCGTTGCTGCATGTCGGCATGCACGCGAATGGTTTTGCCCCTGCGCATGGAATCAAGCATGGCTGTGGGTATCTGAACATTTCCAATCTTTTTGCTTTCGGCTTCAACCCACACTGGGCGTGTGGGATCGCATTTCGCGAGTTCTTCCAACAGTAAGGTGTCGAAATACTTTTGCGAGGGTTGTGGAGTACCAGGCACCGCCCCAATGATTGATCCTCTGTGACGGGCGATGGCCTCCAGATCAACAACCTGGCAACCTGCTTCACGCAAGGCATACAACAGGCGGGTTTTGCCGCAACCCGTGGGGCTGCTTAAAACGTGATACTCAAATTTGGTGGGCGCAGTTTCCAGCTGCTCATTCACCCAACGTCTGTAAGCTTTCCAGCCGCCAGGCAGTTTTTGAACGTTGTAACCAATGGTTTCAAGCGCATCAACCCACAGCTTGCTGCGCTTTCCACCCCGAAAACAGTACACCAGCACCTTGCCGTCTTTGGGATATTTCGGCAAATCCTCGCTGAGGTGACGTGCAATATTGGCCAGCGAATAGCGCACACCAATGCTGTAGGCGCCCATTTTGTCGGTGCGATGAAGGGTGCCTACTTCTGCATATTCATCGTTGTTGACCACAGGCATGTTGACCGCACCAGGAATGTGATCTTCCTCGAACTCGCGGGGCGAGCGTGCGTCAATTATCAGGTCATAAGAGGAAAAATCATGCATGAAAAAGGCCAACTTCAAAACAAATGTTCAGCCCGGCAGAATAACGCAAAACAGGGCTTCGGTTTTAAAACTAGGTCGGCAAGTTTCGCCCTGGCAGGGTTTTAAGCCCGTTGGCAATGGTTTTCAGTTCTTTCCAGTCTGTGGCCTTTCGCTTTTGCAGCATGGGCCAAAGTTTCATGAGCAATTGGGCGGTGGCCAATACATCGGCTGCGGCCTGGTGGCGCTGTTCACATTCAATGCCGTAACGCTGCATCCACACATCCAGCGGAAGCTGGTGATTTTCCTTGTGCAGCACCGCAGCCAAATGCTCAAGATCGAGCCAATGCCGATGTGTTGTACGACCCAGCACCTTGCGCATGGCTTTGTTGATCAGGATTTCATCAAACCAACTGTGAAAAGCAATCAACGGCGAGTTGCCCACATAACGCAGGAATTCAGACAAAGCCACTTCCGCCTTCACCCCTTTTTGCTGCGCGCCAATGCCAATGCCGTGAATCAAAATATTGTTTTTGTCGATGGCTTCAAACTCGATCATGTCGACGATTTCGGGGGGCTGTTTGATAACCACTTCAAACGTGTCCGTGAGCGAAATTCGCGGGCGTCTTTGCGCATCAAACTCGATGGCAGTGGCCGCAATCGAAATAAGGCGATCTCTTTTCGGGTTCAGGCCTGATGATTCAACATCTAGCACCACCCAACGGTCAGGGTTTGGGCTGGAAAAATCAAGCGTTTGAACCAGGCGGTTCCTGATGTAGCTGGCCCAGCCTTGCGTGGGCAGCAACTGGCCTTGCAAAGTGGTACTCAACGCATGTGCTCCATCTCGATTCGCTGCTGCAAGCGCCGCCCTACCCTGAAACATTCCTTCAATATGCGGCGGTCAATGTTGTCGAGCACGTCGTAGTTCACCACATTGGGCTGATCGGGCAAGTTGGGTACGGCCACGCCTTCATCAAGCTGTATGCGAAGGCGCATCATTTGCAAGAACTCAAAGGCGCTCACCCACGCGTCGCGGCGCTGTTCCTCTACGCTTAAACGCTTGGCCACGGCCTCGAACCGACGGCGGGTATTGACTTCATCAATGCCAAAAACCAGCGAGAAAAAGCGCGCGGCATCGACAAAGACCGCTGTACCCTGCTTTTTCAAATCAAGCGTGCGAATGTCTTCAATTTCGGTGGTGTCTATGCTGCCATGCCAGTTCAGGGGTGGGCGAAAACGCATGATGTTTTCAGCCAGCAAGCGCAAGAAGATCGTAGACTCCTTGGCGCGGGTCACAATGTAGTCCCGAAGTGGCTGCGCCAGCTCTTTGTTGCCTGCCAGCGCGCGAAGATCAAAGAATATGTTCACACGCAGCAGGTTCTCGGGCGTGGCTACATCGATCCATCGCGCAAACTTGTTCAACCACTCGCCCGCAGTCATGCAACATTCGGGGTTGCTGGCCATGATGTTGCCTTTGCACAAAGGGTAGCCGCACTGGTCCAGCGTTTGATTCACCT
The DNA here is from genome assembly GCF_002473065.1 of Limnobacter sp. UBA7229. Lineage (NCBI taxonomy): Bacteria > Pseudomonadati > Pseudomonadota > Betaproteobacteria > Burkholderiales > Burkholderiaceae > Limnobacter > Limnobacter sp. UBA7229. The sequence goes on from NZ_DKTN01000022.1 coordinate 81,036, forward strand.
CTTTGCCAAAAGCCAGCCAACGTGGTCGGTCCACTTCAGGCTGATCGCTAATAAACAGCAAGCCGTTGTCCTGGTCTGTGGCAATGGTTTGCTCCGAACGGCCTTCCGAGCCGAAACTTAACCAACAGTAACTGTTGGCATCAATGCCCATCCGGTTACCCACAACCTCAAGAATGCGTTCGGTGAGCACATCGTTCAAGTGGCTGATCAATTCAGTAAGTTGCTTGGCAGCAATGCCCTGGCCCAGCAGGTTTTTGGCAAAACTGCGAATGTCATTGGCGCAGGTTCGCAACATATCGGCGTCTTGCGCTGAGCGAATGTTGCTGCTGATCTGTTTCAGCGACAAACGCTGCATGGCGAAAATATCGCGCTCGGAAACAATGCCGCTTAATTTCCCGTTGCGGGTTACCGGCACGTGGCGAATGCCAAATCTGGACATGAGCAGGGCTGCATCTTGCGCGGTGCAACTTTCATCCAGGGTATGAACCGGGGTGTTCATGACCTCCGAAATCAGCGAGCTCAAGGGCTTTTGGGCCATGGCCACGCGCGACAACACATCCTGGCGAGTCAAAATACCCTCCACCACCATAGCCTCATTCACCACGATCATGGAACCAATCCGGTGCTCATGCATCACTTCCAGCACCTGCTTCAGGGGCGTGGTGGGTGCGCAAGAAAAAGGTTCGTGACGGCATACATCGCGCAAGGGCTTTTCAAGCGTTTGCTCGGCCAGGGTTTGAGAGGAGTAAGCCACCTGAATCGCTTTTCTGGACAAATCCAGAAACTGCATGGTGCGCCGGGTTAAATAGTCGGAGAACACTGGGCTTTTACGCGCCAGGGCTTGCACGCTGTCGAAGGTAAACATCAGGCAGAAGGTGTCTTCCCGGGCGCTGTAAGTAGCTGTAACTGCGCGTTTGGCAAGAAATGCGTTGACTGGAAACATTTCCCCGGCTTCGTATTGAAACCCGGTGGAAGACAGGTCGGCCAAGCCTTTGCGGCCCACGGCAGAGCCCTTTTCAACATAATAAAGAAACTGGGGTGGGCCGTCCTCGGGCCGCACAATCACTTCGTTGGGTGCGAAATAAGTTTCAGCGCAGCCTTCAAGCAGGCAGTCCAGGTCGCGAAGCGGAATTTCACTGAACGGCGCGTGCTTGACCAACCTTTGTTTGATGTAGTCCAGCATTTGCCCGCTGGGGCTGGTACTGGTTTGGGCTGAATCAGGGGCAGCAACCCCCGAATCGGCCACAGAAGCGGCATTCGGTCGATTCACAGTCTCTCCATTTGCTGGGCTAAATGGTTTTTATAATGGTTTTCCCTATTGTAGCCTTTGCACCTTACAAAAAGCTTGTTTCTTCCAAGCCACGTCACTTGAAAATAGTGCTTGCTTTGCGCCTGTGCCAGGAATATATTCGCGCAACTCTCCCCCATGGCTGTTTTTTCCCGAGGTTAAATTGCAGTCAAACCCCACCACAATTGTTGTTGACGGCGCAGGCGTTGAAGCCCTTTGCCAAAGCTGCGGCGTGTGTTGTTCCACGTTCAGAATCAGCTTCTATTGGGGCGAAACCACGGCAGCCGAAGGCGGCGTGGTGCCGGTTGAACTGACGGAGCAAATGAACCTGTACCGCAGCTGCATGAAAGGCAGCTCGCAAACCAAGCCACGTTGCATTGCACTATCGGGCAATATTGGCGAGTCAGTCAGCTGCACCATTTACGAAAACCGCCCCTCACCCTGCCGCGAATACGATGTATTTGACGCCCAAGGTGAATTGAACCCGCGTTGTAACCAGGCTCGCGCCAAACACGGCCTGGCACCATTGAATGTGCGCTTTGTACCGGTTGCTGGTGTGCCTGACCACATTACTTTGCCTACACCTGAAATAAAACCCGGCAGCTAATCAGCTTGCACCACTGAATGTGTCTTGATCGTGTTCGGTAAGCGCAGCACGAACAGCCTTTGCATTGTCCAAAGCCTGTGCATTGTCGCCGTGTACACACAGGGTTTGCGCCGTGACCACGCGGCTTGAGCCATCCAGGCACTGCAATGGCCCGCCCCGAACAATCAATTCAGCCTGTGCCTTGACCTGAACCGGATCATGAAGCACAGCGCCAGGCTGGCTTCGAGGTGCCAGCGCGCCGGTGCTTAGGTAAGCCCTGTCCGGGAAGGCCTCTTCGATCACCTCGATGCCAGCAGAACGCGCCCAAGCCACCAAGGGGCTATTGGCCAAAGCCAGCAGCTTCAGGTGCGGAAAAGCATGGGCCAGATTGATGAGTAGCTCGGCCTCGGCCGCTTGAAAGGCCGCATCGTTGTACAACTGCCCGTGGGGTTTGAAATGCGCAGGGCAACACCCCAACTTCGTGGCGATGTTGTCGAAAAAATCCATTTGCCGTTTCAATTCACCCAGCAACTGTGCAGTTGAGCCTTCGGGCTTTTGACGCCCGAACCCGGCTCGGTCCGGATAGCTGGGGTGGGCGCCCACCTGCACGCCATGTTCAAGCGCCAGCATGCAAGCCCGGCGAATGCTGTGTTCATCGCCAGCGTGCCCGCCGCTGGCAATATTGGCCCAGTCAACAATCTTGAACAGGGTCTCGTCGTGGGCACAACCTTCGCCCAAATCTGCATTAATCCACATGGGTAGTTGCCTTGTTGTATTCAATGGCCTGCTGGTAGCGTTTGCGGTCGAGTTCATGCCTGGCCTGTAGACGCTGCGCCTGCTGTTCATTGACCAATACCCAGCTTACGCTTTCCCCACCCCCAAGTTGTGACAATTTCCAGAGATCACATGACAATACACTGCCAATACGTGGGTAACCGCCAGTAACTTGGGCTTCACACAGCAGCACAACCGGCTGCCCGCTAGGTGGCAACTGCACCAAACCCGGGTGCACAGCATGTGAACGCAAAGAAACCTCATGCTTCAGTGACAAAGGCGATTCAAGGGCCTCCAGCCGATACCCCATTCGACTGCTTTGGGTGCCCAAGCTGAAGTGTTGACGGGTAAACAGGTGCTGCGAATTTTCGCTGAGTTCAAAAAATTCCGGACCAGGCAAAACATGAAGCACCAAGCAGGCTGAATGTTCAGTGCGGGCCAGGGGCATGGCCAAACGAACACCATGCCGAATACTGGTGGTGAATTTCCGGGCAAAATGTAGTTCATCACCCACTTGCAAGGCCCGGCCTTGTAGCCCCCCAAAACCAGCGACAAGGCAGGTACTGCGGGAACCCATCATTTCGGGCACATCCACACCACCTTGCACACAAAGCACATTCCAGAAACCCAGGCCTGGGGGCTGGGTGCGCAACACATCACCCTCCTGCAAACCCAAAACCTGACCACACAACACTGGTTTGTTGTTTAACAAGGCATGCGCACCCCGGTTTGCAAACAAAACAAGGCATGGCTTGGCGCATACAAAATCGAATTGACCCATCAGCTCCAGGCAAGCCGCATTGGCCTGGTTGCCCAAGGCAAGGTTGGCCAGGCTGAACGAAAAAGTATCCAGCACGCCCCCGATCGGTACACCCTCATGCTGGTAGCCCCAACGCCCCAGGTCGCTGACAATGCCCTGCCCTTGAGCCCTGACCACTTTAAGCATAATCAGCCCGAATGAATTGAACCGTGTCACCGGCCTTGAAAAGGGACTGCCCCTGCTGATCGGTGCGTTCAGGATCAAAAAGCACCTGCTCAACATGCCCCAACAAATGCCAACCGCCTGGACTTTCCCAGGGGTACACCGCGCAGTAATGGGCAGCGATGGCCAATGTACCCGCCGGCACCCGTGAGCGCGGCGTTTCCCGACGCGAGAAATGAAGCGGTTTGGGTAAACCTGTGAGGTAAGCAAAGCCGGGCAGAAAGCCCAAAAATTGAACGGTATAAATGGCGCTGCAATGCAGGTCAATCACCTCAGTCGGGCTTAACCCGGTTTGCCCGGCCAGCCAGGCAAGGTCTTGCCCGGCAACGCCACCGTAGTTCACAACAATGTGGTGGTGGCAGCCTGGGGTGTTTGCAAGCAATGTGGCTTTCCCGAATTGGCCGAGTATTTGGTGGAGTTGATCAAGCAATATTTCATGTTTCCCGGCGGCAAGTATTGGACTCGCAAACAACACGGTAATTGATTGATCCGCCTGCACGCACTGACAAGCTGGCCAAGCCAGAGCTTGAATGGACTGGATTAACTCTTGACGAAACACCGCCAATTCCGTGGCGGGCATGTAATTCTCGGTCGCAGAGCTATCTGTGGCCCAGTCTATCTGAATGGCACGATCGGAAACAAAGTAAGCCCTGGGCATGGATGCTCAACGTGTCAAGAAGCGAGGGGTTCAGTTTAAACACAAAAAAAGCAGCCAAGGGCTGCTTTTTTTGCGATGCGCGAATCACTTTACACGTTTAGGCGGCGGCTTGTCTGTCCTGATTTGCCTCGCCTGCCTCGATGGTTCGAAGACCCGATTCACCAATCGGAATTCGACGTGCTTTCATTTGCTCAGGAATTACCTTGCGCAACTCGACCACCAACAAGCCATTTTTCAGGTTGGCACCTTCCACTTGCACGTAGTCGGCCAGGTTGAATTTGCGCTCAAAACTGCGAAATGCAATGCCTTTGTGCAGGTACTGTTTGCCCTCTTCATCCGCTTTGCGGCCACGCACGGTTAGCACGCCACGCTCGACTTCCAGTTCGAGCTCTTTTTCCTCGAAACCCGCGACGGCCACACTGATTTGGTAACGGTTTTCTTCCAGCGCCTCGATGTTGTAAGGAGGGTAACCAGTTGAAGTGTCTGCACGCATTGCGGCGTCCAGAATGCTGGCCATTCGGTCAAAACCAATGGTGCTGCGGTACAAAGGGGTAAGGTCGATTGTTGCCATGATTCATTCTCCTGAGAAGCAAAAAATCAGTTATTCAAAATGTGCGGAAACTCTCTTGGAGACATTTCCCACATTCCTGATTTATGAACCAACCCTGAAAATTTCAAGTGCTTTCTTTGCAATTTTTTCAGGTCAAAACAGATCGCCGTCTACGTAATACCAATGCCCGTTTTCCTGCACAAAACGGCTGCGCTCATGCCGGCGACTGGCGGGCCCATTGTTGGGTTTGTAACGAGCCACAAACTCTACTTCGGCTTTGTTGCCCAGTGGCCAGTGCCCTTTCACATTCAAGCCCAGCCATTTGCCTTGTGCAAGTTCCTGCTGCAAATCGAGCTGCTTGGGGCGCGTGCTGATGTGCCAGGTTGACAACACATAGTCACTTAAACCCAAGGCGTAGGCGCTGTAGCGTGAGCGCATGAGCGCTTCGGCCGTGGGTGCCAACCCAGTGTGAAGATGAAACGGTTGGCAGCAGGCTTGATAAACGCCGTTGCCGCAAGGGCAAGGCTGTATTTTATTTTTTTGGACCATGTGGAACAAAAGCAATGAAACAGGCAGATTTTTCATTTTAGACTGAAGCCAGAGACAGCCAGCCTTAGACCAACAACAATGACCACCAACAATGACAATTAAGCCTACACGAGTGCATGCGTTTAATCATGCCGATGCCTTGGGCCATCACGATGCAGTGGCCCTGGCGGGGCAACTTCAACGCGGCGAAACCAGCGCAACTGCATTGGTTCAAGCCGCGTACCAACGACTTGAATTGGTGAACCCCGAACTGCATGCCACCGCGTGCCTTCAAGAGGAAGCGGCATTGGCGCAAGCCCGTTTTTACGACGACGTAGGCAACTTCAGGGCGTTTCAGGGCATACCGGGCTTTTTGAAAGACAACCTGGATTTGCAAGGCTTACCCACTCGGCACGGTTCAGCCGCCATGCCCGACACGGCGAGAAAGCACACCAGCGCCGTGGCACAGCAGATTATCGACACAGGCGTGGTGCTGCTGGGTAAAACAAAGCTGCCCGAGTTCGGGCTTACCGCCACCACCGAGTACAGCAAAGCCGAGCCAGCACACAACCCATGGAACATTGGGCACAGCACAGGGGGTTCTTCGGGCGGTTCGGCTGCTTTGGTGGCAGCGGGTGTGGTTCCAATTGCCCATGCAAACGACGGCGGTGGCTCCATTCGCATTCCCGCTGCATGTTGCGGGCTGGTGGGTTTGAAACCCAGCCGCGGGCGTTTGGCCATGAATGAAATGGCGAAAAGCCTGCCCATCAATATTGTCAGCGACGGGATTGTGTCGCGCAGCGTGCGGGACACTGCGGCGTTTTTCGCCCTGGCTGAAGAGCATTACAAAAACCCGACACTGCCACCACTGGGCCACATCACCACCCCTGGCCGCAAGCGCCTGAAAATTGGCATGTTCACCCAGAAAATTTCTGGCGATGAAACAGATACCGCTTGTGTGGAAGCGGTGCATAAAGCTGCTGCCCTGTGCGAGGAGTTGGGCCACGAAGTGCAGGAAATCAAGGTCCCCATCAGCGCCCAGTTTGCTGACGATTTCTTGCTGTACTGGGGCATGCTGGCCGCATCCATTTCACACTTGGGCAAACTGGCAATTGATCGGCACATGGACACCGGAAAGCTTGAACCACTCACCCACGGTTTGGCCAAACATTTCACGCGCAACCTGCTGAAATTTCCGTTCGCTTTGCGCAGGCTTTATCAGTTTGAAGCGCAATACGCCACGGCATTTGCCGACCTGGATGTGCTGCTGAGCCCCACACTGGGCCAGCCCGCACCGCCGCTAGGTTACCTGGCACTTGATCTGCCTTTTGAGCAAGCACGGGAAAGGCTTGTTAACTTTGCATCATTCACAGCTGCTCAAAACGTGGCAGGGGCGCCAGCCATCAGCCTGCCTATGCACCACACGGCTGAAGGTATCCCCGTCGGGGTACATTTTGCCGCGGCCATGGGGCATGAATTCAGGCTGATTGAGCTTGCCCTTGAAATTGAGCAAGCCCAACCATTCAAGATGCTGGCATGAATTCCAGGTGCGCTTTGTAAACCAGAGAGGCCCGGTCGACCATGGGGCAGTGGCCTGTGTTTTCAAGCATTAAATCGACAATCGCGGGTTGAGCCTGTTTCAACACAGCCAGGCCGCTGGGGTGAACCAACTGGTCTGAATCGCCCCACACCACCATCAACGGCACAGTGGTTTTCTCCACCATCTCGTTCAAACTAACATTGGCATCCGGGTTCACGAATTCCATGAATACCCGGTCGAGCAGTGCCTTGTTCTTGATCGACATACGACCAAAATACTTGCGCATGAAACCAGGCATGGGCGGCGCCTTGCCATTGAAACAAAGATTGACCACCTTCTCGTATTCTTCAAAATTGGTGGGTGCAAGGATAATTTTTCCTTCGTCGGCAAACGCACGCCCGATGGCGGTGTGCTCGGCACCTTTCACCCCAGCGGGGTTTAACAAACAAGCGCTGAGAACCCGGTTTTCAAAGTTGGCGGCCAAGGCACCTGCCAAATAGCCGCCCATGGAGTTGCCCATGACATGGAAATTCTTAACGCCCACCGCATCCAGCCAACGCACCACCCGATCAGCCTGCTCCGCAATATTAAAACGGGCGTTGCTGGGGCGGTCAGATTCGCCAAAACCAATCAGGTCTGGAATCCACACGGTGTAATGGCGCATCAGACGCGGGGCCAGTGCCAGCCAGTTTTCCTTGTTGGCGCCAAAGCCGTGCACCAACACCATGTCGGGCCCCTGTCCGCCTTTGAAATACGCGGTGCGCCCGTCTACGGTATTGAGGCTGCTTTTGATCAAGCCCATTTGTTTGCATTTTGAGTCGATCAGTTTGCGGCACAGCCAGTTCATAAACGCATTGCTCATTGTTGTTTCACCTGTCTCGTTGTCTGGTTTCTTCTTACATGCTCAATGGCTGCTCGCTGATCTCGCTTACAGCAATTGGATGGCTTAGTTTTTTTCGCGGTTCATCAACAATACATTCACTGGGATCGATGTCTGTGGGAAGCGTCGAAACCTTCTGAAAAAGATTGCTTGATTTGAATAGGAGGATGTTCAAAATGAAAGCAAATGAACTACTGGAACAAATTCGCGAAGCCAATTTATCTTACCTGCTTCTGGCCAAACAACTCATCAACGAAGACAAAGCCGAGGCCATCATTCGCCTGGGTATTGATGAAAACACAGCCGACCTGCTGGACCAACTGACCACCGCACAGGTTTTGCGCATTGCAGCAAACGACGTGCCCATGTGCAGCATTCGGTTCGAGGACCCTGCCGTGTGGAAACTCCTCTGCGACCACGGAAAAGAACGCGCAATTTCAGGCATGCATGCTGCCATTTTGATGGCTGGCCGCAGCGCCCAAATTGCAGCTTAAGCGCACTTAGAAAACAACCGTGGTTCATGCACCTGCGGGTGCGCTGGAGAACAAACATGTCCAAGATTAAATCTTTGATGGCTGAGGCCGTGCAGATCAAACTTGCTTCTGACTTGATCAAGCTGGACGCCCGCTTGCAGGTTCTTGAAAGCGAAACCCAATTGTCGCGTGAACGCCTGATTCGCCTGTACAAGGAAATCAAGCAAAAATCGCCACCCAAGGGCATGCTGCCCTTCTCCACAGACTGGTTCATGACCTGGCAACCCAATATTCACTGTTCGCTGTTCATGAATTTTTACTCCACTTGCATCAAGCACACCGACCTTGAAGACGGCGAATGCCTGGTCAAGGCCTATAAGCTTTATCGCGAGCAGATCACTGCCTTGGGCCTGCCCGAAGTGTTGTCCCTAACCCGCGCATGGCGCCTGGTGAAGTTTTTTGATGCTGGCATGTTGACCACCACGGCCTGTAAAACCTGCGAAGGGAACTTTGTGGTGCACACCTATGACCTAGTAGGTAACTATGAGTGCGGTTTGTGCAACATGCCTTCACGGGCAGGAAAAACCAAGCAAGACGCAGCCACCCGCTTCTTCAATGAAGAAAGCATGCTCGAAACCGCTTAAAGAATTGAATTGCAGTGCCGTTGTACCAAGCAGTAGCTTGTTTTTTGTCTCTCTCCCCTGTCCGTAGTACAAGGACACTTTAAACACCTGTCAGCGATTGCTCACAGGTGTTTTTTTTAAGCCATGAAGCGGGCAAGAATTTGACGGCTTCGGGCGTCCAGCGCAAACATGTCTTCGATGATGAACTGCATGCCATTGGCATGCGTCAGCACCAGCCGGCTACCCCCCAAGCGTCGAATGCTTTCATCTGTGGGCAACTCAAACTTGCAGGGTCCTTTGTCAGTTTCCAGGGTCCAGATGCTTGGTGTGGAGTAGGTGGATACCGAGGTAATTTGAAGCACTGTGGGCCTGAATTCGCGCACCGCCAGGTAGTTTTTCACCACGGCCTGCGAGTCGGCATCCAATTGATCAAGCCGGTCCAGCCAGGCCAATTCTTTGCTGTACTCATCCACAATCGAAATGCTTTCGTCAGGTGCAGAGAACGGAAAGGCCAGCACTGGCATCACCTGGTCTGCCACCAATTCATGACCTTTGTACAAGGCCAGCTTGCCCTGTGTTGATTCACACAATCGCCAGTCAGTCATATTGGGCTTGCTCCTGCTTCAGTTTTTCCTGGGCCTGGTGCAAATGCCAGAAGTGTGATTTCGCCGCCAGCAATTCATCGTGCGGGCCTTCTTCCACCACCTTGCCACGGTCCATCACCACAATGCGGTCGGCTTTGCGCAAGGTTGAAAGCCGATGTGCAATCGCAATAGTGGTTCTTCCCTGCACCAGGTTGTCCAAGGCCTTTTGAATTTCCTTCTCGGTTTGCGAATCGACCGAGCTGGTGGCCTCGTCAAGAATGAGAATTTTAGGATCGATCAACAAGGCACGCGCAATGGAAATTCGCTGCCGCTCGCCCCCGGACAAGCTTTGTCCACGCTCGCCCACCAGGGAGTCATAACCGTGCTGGAGGCGTAAAATAAACTCGTGAGCATGCGCAAGCCGCGCTGCCGCGATGATTTCTTCACGGGTGGCATCGGGGCGCCCGTAGGCAATGTTTTCAGCAATGGTACCGAAGAACAAATAAGGCTCTTGCAACACCAGGCCGATGTTTCTGCGGTAGCTGGCCATTTCAATCTGACGAATGTCAATGCCATCGGCCAGCACTTCGCCATCACTTACATCGTAAAAACGGCACAATAAATTCACCAACGTTGACTTGCCAGAACCACTGTGGCCCACCAAACCGACCATTTCACCCTGCTTCACCTTCAAGTTCACACCATCAAGCACTTGACGACTTCCGTACCGGAAAGACACATTGCGCAATTCAAGCTCGCCTTTGAGCTGATCAATGTGCACAGGGTTCTCGGCTTCTGGCACTGACGACTTGTAATCGAGAATATCGAAAATCCTTTTCGAGCCCGCTGCCGCTTTTTGGGTGACAGACACAATTCGGCTCATGGAATCAAGCCGCGTGTAAAAGCGGCCAATGTAGGCGAGGAAAGCCGTTAACACACCCACCGTGATGTCATTGTTCATGATCATCCAAATACCGGAGGCCCAAATCACCAAGATACCCAGCTCAGTCAGCAGGCTGACCGTGGGCGCAAACAGCGACCAGGTTTTGTTGATGCGGTCATTCACCTCGAGGTTGCGGGTGTTGGCCTTCAAAAAGCGATCCGACTCCCTGCGTTCTTGTGCAAAGGCTTTTACAACTCGAATACCCGGAATGGTGTCGGTCAAAATATTCGTAACCTCACCCCAAACGCGGTCAACTTTCTCAAAACCTGTGCGCAGCTTTTCGCGAACCAGGTGAATCATCCAGGCGATGATTGGCAAAGGCAGCAAAGTCAGCAAAGCCAGCTCGAAATCTATGTTCATGAGAATGATGGCAGTCATCACGATCATGATCACGTCGGTGATGAAATCGAGCGCATGCAGTGAAAGGAACAAATTGATTCGGTCAGTTTCCGCACTCACGCGCGCAATCAAATCGCCTGTGCGTTTCGCGCTGAAATAATCCAGCGACAAACTCATCAAATGATTGAATGTGGTGGTACGCAAATCCGAACCGATACGCTCGGAAACCAAAGCCAAAAGGTAGGTTCTTGCCCAGCTCAAGCCTGCGGCAACCACAGCCGATATCAACAAACCACTGAGATAAAACGTAGCCAGTTCAGTGTTCATGGGTTGGCCGTTCTGGAATGGAATCAGCACTTCGTCCATCAGCGGCATTGAAAGATAAGGCGCCACCAGCGTTGCGGCAGTTGACAGCAATGTCAGAATCAGCCCGGCGAACAAACGCCAGCGATAAGGGTGAGCAAAGCGCCACAGGCGCAACAATGCACGCGAGGAAACTGGTTCTTCGAAACCGGCCTCATCCAATTCTTCATCGGCCAGCAAGCGCGGCACCGGGTGCTGAATTTGGGCAGTGTGTGCTGTGCCCTGCTCGAATTCGCGCACGGCGGTTTCAAGCAACTCGACAAATTCCTCGAGCGCACGGTGCAAACTGAAGCTTGCATAGAAGCGAAACACCTGCCCGGAATCGACCTGAATCAGGACCGTAGAAAGACCGGAATGATCGGACATGGAAATTTTCTCAATACTTGAGAAAGGTGCTTTGAAAACAGGCACCTGTAATTCCTTGTCTACCACAATTAATTCATGGGCGTTAAAGGCTACAAGGCTGCGAGAAAACTCACGCCGAGTATTCATGTCAGCCACAAACACCGCTTGGGTTGGTGAACTTGCGGCCCAAACCTCTGAAAGGCGTTGTACTTCGTTTTCAGACGGTGAAAATCCAACGATTTTCAATGAGATTACCCCCTCAGTTCGCGAATTCGCTGATGTTACACCACTATTTCCAGCGACACGGAGTTAACATTGATCGAAAATCCAATCCTCGAAAACAAACCTGCCGACACTCAGCTTATGACGCAAAAACGCCTTGTAATACTCCGAACCATGTGGCTTGACGGCCCGAATATCTGGACCTATCGAAGTTGCATTGAAGCGTTGGTGGATATTCAAGAACTGGAACAATTTCCTTCCAACCTGTTGCCAGGATTTTACGAGCGATTAACGGCTTTGTTACCCGGTTTGGTTGACCATCGCTGTGGAATTGGTGAACCGGGAGGATTCCTCTTGCGGGTTCGCGAAGGCACCTACGCGGCCCACATGCTCGAACACATCGTGATTGAACTGCACACGCAGGCTGGCCTTGAAGTGGGGTTTGGTAAAGCCCGGATGACCAGCAAGGAAGGCGTGTACAAAATGGTGTTTCGCACCCCCGACCCGGTCGTTGGCATGGCTTGCCTGGAGGCGGGTGTGCGTTTGTTGCACTCTGCAATCGAAGGTGCGGAGTACGATCTACAGGCCGAGCTGAAAGTGATCAAGCACCACTGCGACATGCATGGCTTGGGGCCCAGCACACAACATATTCTGGATGCGGCTTACGAGCGTCGCATTCCGATTGTTCGCCTGAACGACGGCAATCTGGTTCAACTGGGCCACAGCAACAAGCAGCAGCGAATCTGGACTGCCGAAACATCCAAAACTTCAGCCATTGCCGAAGGCATTGCCGCCGACAAAGACCTGTGCAAGGAGCTGTTGGCGCAATGTGGCGTACCCGTTCCTGAGGGGGAAATGGCCAAGAGCCCCGAGCACGCTTGGGAAATTGCACAGGATATCGGCGTGCCCGTGGTTGTGAAGCCAGTCGATGGCAACTGGGGGCGCGGCGTTTCACTTGAGCTGACCAAAGAAGAAGATGTAAAAACTGCATGGCCACTTGCGGACAAAGAAAGTTACACCGGCGTTATTGTTGAAAAATTCATTCGCGGAACCGAACACCGTGTTCTTGTCGTGAATTACCAAGTGGCTGCCGTATCGCGTGGTGAATTGGTTCATGTGGTGGGCGATGGAAAGTCGACCCTGCAAGAACTTTGCAACCAGCAAATCAACACCGACCCGCGCCGTGGTGAATCTGAAATTTTCCCTTTGCGTCCGGTCAATGTGGAAAAAAACCCGGCTGTATTTCTTGAAGTACAACGTCAGGGATACACAGCAAGCTCTGTAATAGGCGATGGCGTGAAAGTGTTGATCGAGCGCAACAGCAACGCATCCGAAGACGTCACTGATTTGATTCACCCCGAAATTGCACGCTTGTGCTGTATGGCTGCCCGCGTGGTGGGCCTGGATGTGGCGGGCATCGACCTGGTATGCGAGCACATTGACCAATCGCCCAAGGGGCAATCGCTGGCGGTGGTTGAAGTCAATGCTGGACCCGGCTTGCTTATGCACATCAAGCCGGCGAAAGGCCAGGCCCGCAACGTGGGCAAACCGATCATCGAATCGCTGTTCCCAGGTGACGCCAACGGCCGGATTCCTACCATTTCTTACTCGGGCGGCCTTGAAATAGAAGGTTTTGGCCCTGAACTCACAGAAATTCTTGAAGACCAGGGACACAAAGTGGGCCTGGCCTGCGACCAAGGCCTGCTCATGAATGGCCGCACCATCAACAAAGCCCCTTCAGCGAACTGGCAATCGGGCCGCAACTGCCTGATCAACAAAAACCTGGACACCTTGGTGATGCAGGTTAAGGCCAGCACCATTTTGTCGGAAGGCCTGCCTTACGACCGTGCCAGCTTGGCAGTCATCACCAGTCTCGGTGCTATGGATGGGCTGGATGAATGGGATATTCTGACCAAAGAGCAGCACTTCAATGTGATGCGCACGGTTGTAGACCTTGTACTGGGCAGCGGCCACGCAGTTGTAAACGCAGACGAAGTCAGCTTGCTGCCATTGAAAGACCTGTGCGATGGAAAGGTGATCTGGATCAGCAGCACCGCAGACAACCCCATTGTTGCGGAACATGTGAAAAACGGAGGGATGGCTGTGGTGTACCAAGGTGAAAGCATTCACTTCATGGGTAGCCGGGCCGAGGCAGAGCAACGCAGCCCGATTCCGCTGAAACAGCCCCCAGTGAGCCTTACAAAAACACTGGCACTTGCAGCCGCTGGTTGGGCAATGGATGTGCCACACCACCTGCTGCGCGCCGATCTTCGGCAGCGCTATTAAACCCAATGCTGATGCACTCAACAGGTTGATGAATTATGAAAATTGAACGCATTCGCGCCCTGCGCGGCCCCAATTTGTGGAGCAAAAACACCAGCATGGAAGCCTTGGTGTTTTGCGAGGAAAATGAGCGCCTTTACGACCGCTTTGCCAACATAGAAATGCGTGTTCGCAGCGCCCTGCCCGGCATCGGCTCGCTACGGGCCACCGGGTTCGAGCAAAGCAACATTGCTTTGGCGCATATATTAAGCCGCGCAGCTTTGCGTTTTCAGGTTGAGGCAGGGTCACAAGTTACCTTCGCCCATGTGGCCGACAACATCACCACCGGCTACTTCCGGGTGGTGGTGCAGTACGAAGAAGAAGATTTGGCCCGTGCGGCATTTGAAGAAGCGCACCAACTTATTCTGGCTGCGCTGGCAGGCGACGATTTCGATGCCAATTCAGCGATTGAACGCCTGAAAGAAATTTATGAAGACTGCAAACTTGGGCCAAGCACTGGCTCGATAGTAAATGCTGCCCTGCGCCGCGGCATTCCCATTCGCCGCCTTACTCAGGGCAGCCTTGTGCAACTGGGCTGGGGTTCAAAAGCGCGCCGAATTCAGGCTGCAGAAACCGACACAACCTGCGCCATTTCTGAAGAAATAGCCCAGGACAAAGACCTGACTAAAACCATTTTGTCCGCAGCCGGAATTCCCACACCCCGCGGCAAACTGGTGAAAACATTTGAAGAAGCCCTGGAAGCCTTTCGTGAACTAACAAAGGCCACCAACAAAGGTGTTGTGATCAAACCCAGCGACGGCAATCAAGGCAAAGGCGTAACTGTCAATATTGTGGACGAAGAGCACTTGCGGGTTGCCTTTGACGCTGCAAAAAAATACGGCAGTGGCGTGCCCATCGTCGAGGAGTTCATTCCCGGCCACGATTATCGCTTCCTGGTGGTGGGCGACAAACTGGTGGCGGCCGCACGCCGCGAACCTCCTTCTGTGGTTGGGGACGGCGTGCACACCATTGCCCAGCTGGTCGAAATTGAAAACCGCAACCCCTTGCGTGGCGAGGGTCACGGCAGTGCATTGAGCAAACTTCGCCTGGATGAAATTGCCATTGCACGAATCAAGAAACAGGGCTTTACAGCTGAATCGGTGCCTGAACAAGGCGTGCGGGTAGTACTTCGCAACAACGCAAACCTGAGCACCGGCGGCAGCGCCACCGATGTGACCGACAACGTTCACCCTGCCATGGCAGAAATGGTGATTCAGGCCGCACAGCAAATTGGTATTGAGGTTTGCGGTGTCGACGTGGTGTGTGAGCGCGTAGACGAATCACTTGAATCGCAAGGTGGCGGCATTGTTGAATTGAACGCTGCACCGGGCTTGCGAATGCACTTGGAGCCATCGATTGGCAAGGGGCGCGATGTGGGCGCAGCCGTGATCGACCTGATGTTCAAGAAAGATGAAAACGGCCGCATTCCAGTGGTAGCAGTCACAGGCACCAACGGCAAAACCACCACGGTTCGCCTGATCGAGCAAATTCTTCGTTACCACAATTTGCGCGTTGGCTTTACCGGCACTGAAGGCGTGGTGGTGAATGGGCACCTGATCGACACAGGCGACTGCAGTGGGCCGAAAAGCGCACACAAGGTGCTGGTGCACCCCGAGGCCGACGCTGCCGTACTTGAATGTGCGCGTGGTGGCATGCTGCGTGAGGGCTTGGGCTTTGACATGTGCGATGTGGGGATTGTCACCAATATTGGCGAGGGCGACCACCTGGGCCTGAACTTCATTGACAGCGTTGAAGACCTGGCCTTGCTAAAAAGCGTGCTGGTTCAAAACGTGGCCCCCAACGGTTTGGCCGTGCTGAATGCAGATGACCGGCATGCCGCCAACATGGCCAAGCTGACCCCAGGACGCGTGCTGTTTTTCACCAGCAACCCAGACAACCCGATTGTGGCCGCGCACAAAGCCAAAGGTCGCCCTGTGATTATTCACGATGGCCGCGTTATCAACATCAGCTACGACGACATGGAAAAAACCATTGACCTGATGGATGTACCGCTGACCAACAATGGTTTATTTACCTTTCAGGTGCAAAACGTGATGTGTGCTATGGCCGCCGCCTTGGGCCTGAACGTGCCATTCAACACCATTCGTGCCGCGCTCGGGAGCTTTCAGTCTACTCCCGACACGGTGCCCGGCCGCTTTAACTTCTTCAAGCACAAAGGGGGCTCTGTGATTGCCGATTACGGCCACAACCCCGATGCAGTGTCGACACTGGTCAACACGCTTAAAAACATCCCGGCCGTTCGGCGCACCGTGGTGATCAGCGCCGCAGGCGATCGCCGCGATCAGGACATCACCGAGCAAGGTCGTTTGGTGGGTGGGTTTTTTGATCACATTATTTTGTATGAAGACGCCTGCCAGCGTGGCCGCCCAGATGGTGAAACGCTGGCACTGCTTCAACAGGGCATAGCACTTGCCTCCGGCGACAAAAAACCATCCGTGGTCGAAGTACGCGGTGAATTCAAGGCCATTCAAATGGCGCTGGACGAAACAGGCCCAGACCACTTGGTGTTGGTCTTGATCGACCAGGTCAATGAAGCATTGCAATACCTGCAGGAAAACACCACAGGCGAGCCCGCACGGGTATCTGCTTAAAGGCCAAGCCGCTTGAGCATGCGGTGAAAGTTACCGGAATCAAGCCCAAGCTGCCTTGCAGCTGCGGCTCGATTTCCATCCGTGTTATCCAGCACCTGCTGTACCAGGGCCCTGGAAAAAGCATCCACAGCATCCCGGTAAGGCATGCCTTCTGTCGGGGTGACCATTCCCGCATTCGGAATTGTTGCAAGGCCTTGGGCAGTCAGGGCATGTGTGTGCCCTGCTTCACTCACAAGGTCCAAGTGCTCTAGTTCTACAGTCACCATGGGGCCTGGTTCATCCCGGCGCGCTTTCAATGCGGCTCGCCCCAAAGTGTGTTCCAATTCCCGCACATTGCCCGGCCAGCTGTAGCGCTTCAGGGCAGCCTCGCACCCCCGCCCCAAGCGAAGGTTTCGCAAGCCCAAACGGCTGCGGTTCTGCTCCAGAAAATAGCCAGCCAGCAACACCACATCGTCTCCGCGTTCGCGAAGTGGCGGAATGTGCAAAGGGTAGGCACACAAACGGTGATACAAATCAGCCCTGAACCGCCCTGCTTTCACTTCAACCGACAAATCGCGATTGCTGGCTGCCACAATACGCACATCTACGCGATGCTCCCTGTCACTGCCCACGCGTTGCACCTGTCCGCTTTGTAAAACCCGCAACAGCTTGGCCTGTGCCGATGCGCTCAGTTCTCCCACTTCATCCAGAAACAAAGTACCACCGTCGGCCAATTCAAACTTGCCTTGGCGATCGCGCTCTGCACCAGAAAATGCGCCTTTAACGTGGCCAAACAATTCGCTTTCAATCAATTGATCTGGCAGTGCCGCGCAATTAATCACCACCAAGGGTAAACTGGCCCGGCTGGACATGGCGTGCAAAGCTTGGGCCACCAATTCTTTGCCCACACCAGTTTCTCCGTGAATCAGAACCGCCAGTTGACTGTTGGCAACAGTCAAAATTTCATGTTTCAGTTCACGAATGGGCATGCTGTCCCCGATCATTTCACGGCGAGACAGCTGAACACCTTCCAGAGCATTCAAACCATTGCCCTCACCCTGCCCCAGCGACAAAGAGTTCGAATGTCGCTCAGTTTTTTCAGTCAGTTCAGCCACATGCACAACCGCCTCGCCCAAACGTGCAAACATGGCCATGGCGCGTTCAACTTTCACATCAAAAACACCGGCCTTCAATGAGTCCAATGTAATGGCACCCCACAATCTGCCATTCACATGCAGGGCGCAACCCATACAGTCGTGCACATTCAAATCCCCGGCGTGCACGCCTTCAAGCAATCCATCATAAGGGTCGGGCAAGGTGGACTTGTTCGGGAAATGCGTCACCCCCCGGTAAGTCACAATCGCATTCAAACGTGGATGCTCATTCAATTCAAAGCGGCGCCCAAGGCTGTCGGGAGTCAAACCACGAACAGCCAGTGGCCTCAAGGCCGAGCCTTCCTTTCTCAGCAAGGCACATGCGTTGCCGGGCAATGCTGCAGCCAGGGAATTGACATAGCGCATATAGCGGGTTGATGGATCAAGGTCTGCGCCCAGGTCTTCAATCACTGCCAACACAAAACTGGACATTTCCACGGTTTGATACCTTAATTGTTAATTTAACAACCATTGTTTTAATCACAATATCAAATCGCTGTTGATCAAACAATGATTTGAAATATTTAACAAAATCATATTTCTTATTAACTTTTATTTTCAATAACTTATTAACAGACAATGGGTTGGCATGCATCTTGATAGTGTTTGTCACTGAGAATCATGAGTCAGTTTACAATCGAACAGAAAGGAAACACAGCATGTCAGTCAGCACAGAACAGAAACAGTGGATCAAGGCAACCATTCCCGCACTTGAACAGGGTGGCGAGGCATTGACCACGCACTTCTACAAACTGATGTTCAGTAAATACCCTGTTACTGCCACCTTTTTTAATCCCGCACACCAGCAAAAGGGCACTCAACCCCGCGCCCTGGCCAATGCAGTTCTGGCCTACGCCAAACACATCGACAACCCTGCCGTGTTGATGAACGCGGTTACCCTCATCGTCAACAAGCACGTAGCCCTGGGTGTCAAGGCCGAGCACTACCCGATTGTGGGCGAATGCCTGCTGCAAGCGATGAAGGAAGTATTGGGCGCCGCGGCCACACCTGAAATTATCGACGCCTGGGCGGCGGCTTATGGCCAGCTCGCCGATATTTTGATCAACGCCGAAGCAAATCTGTATGCCAAACAAGCCATGTCCACCGGAGGGTGGGAGGGGCAACGTGCTTTCACAATTGCCGAAAAAGAGCAAGAAAGCGAACTGGTCACTTCTTTTTATCTGAAACCTTTGGATGGCAAAGAGATCATGGCTTTCAAGCCGGGGCAATACATCACCCTGCACCTGAACGTGAATGGCACAACGGTCATGCGCAACTATTCCCTGTCAGACGCACCCAACGGGCAACACTATCGAATCTCGGTCAAGCGTGAAGAAGGCGGCGTGGTCTCCAACCATTTGCACAAGCACCTGGCCGTGGGCGACACAGTACAACTAAGCCCACCCTGCGGTGAGTTTGTACTCGATGACAGCAAAGACCCCTTGGTGCTAATTACTGCTGGTGTTGGGCTGACCCCCGCCATCGCCATGCTGAAAGCAGCCGCAGGCCAACGCGAGATACGATTTATTCATGCCTGCAAGAATGCAGCGCAACACTCTTTCAAGAACTTGACCGAGCAATTAAGTACCCAGCACAGCAACATCACTGCCGAGTACATTTATGAAAATCAGGATGGTTTACTCAACCCCCAAACCATTGCGAAAAACCTGCCCAACAATGCACAGGTTTACTTTTTGGGCCCAGTTGGCTTTATGGGCGCAGTGAAGAACATGCTGGGCAAGCTGGGCGTACCTGCCGAGCGTCAGCATTTTGAGTTTTTTGGGCCTGCACAAGCCATTTAAAGCCATTCAACAATCAGACTGACAAGCCTTTGGCATGGCCCGAGGCTTGTTTCTGCACAAACTCAAGCAACTCATCAATTTGAAACGATTTGTCAAAAAAGGCCTTCGCGCCCAAGCTTAAACAACGGTGTCGAATTATCAAATTTGAATAGTTGGAAAAAACCACAACGCCAATTCGTCTGTTGTTCCCATCCAGGCTGTCGTGCAGGTTTTTCAGCACACCCAAGCCAGTACCAGACCGCAATTCCAGGTCCACAATTGCCAAATCGGTGTGATCATCCCTCATCACCGCCAAGGCATCGTTTTCAGACTCCACACTGGCAATAACCTCAACACTGGGAATTTCGCTCAACATGGCCTGTAGCATCGCCTGCAATTCAATCGAGTCTTCCACCAGCAACACACGCAAAGGCAATGAATTTGTACAATTCTGTTTCATGGGCAGACACCTGCAACGCCCCGCCAGCACGAGGGCCAGCAGGGCACTGGGTTAAAGTCGGCTCAATCTGAGCTTATGACTTGGGCTTCAATTCAATCTTGTTGGAAACGGCTTTCACGCCTTCCACCTGCTTGGCCAACACCTCGGCACGCTCAACCTCTGCTTCAGTTCTGGCCTCGCCCGACAGCACCACTACACCTTGCTTGGTTTCCACATTCACACGCAAGGCGCTCACGGTTTCGTCCTCTGCATGTTTGGCCTTCACCTTGGTGGTAATGGTGGCGTCATCCACATACTGTCCCACTGCTTTCATGGGTTCCTTCCCCTGCTCGGCTGCGTACACAGGGCTCAACGCAGACAACGCAACACCAGAGGCGATCAAGGTTTGAGTGATCAATTTTTTCATGGTTGTACTCCTTCAAGGTTATTGAACTGACTACTGACAAGAAATCGAGATCAAAGGTATGTATTGATCAAGCTTCATGCGTTCAATACTACGGAGTGTCCAAACGTTGATCTGTCCGACAAAGACGATTCGCTTGTAGGACCAGTCTGGCCTACCCACCTGATAACAACACAAGGAATATTCAAATGATTAGACTGGCCATTGTTGATGACCATGCAATTGTGCGTGCAGGATTTCGGGAAATGCTCAATGAAGAACTGGGCATGTCCATTCAGTTTGAAGCCGGCACCGCAGAAGAAGCCCAAAGCCTGCTGCGTCAACACAACTGTGATGTGTTGATGCTTGACCTGTCCTTGCCCGATCAAAATGGCATCGACCTGCTGCGGGCAGTCAAACAACGCCATGAAGAAACACAGGTGTTGATCATCAGCAGCTTCTCAGAAGAACGCTACGCCTTGTCCATGATTCGTAGTGGGGCGAGTGGCTACTTGTGTAAAGACTGCGACCGCAGCGATCTGATCAATGCGATCCACACAGTGGCGCAGGGTCGGCGCTATATTTCCGCCAACACAGCTGAACTATTGGCCCGTGAAATGGCTGGCGAAAGTGACAAGCCAGCGCATCAGGAACTGTCTGAACGAGAAATGCAGGTTTTCATGCGCCTGGTGAGGGGAGAAAGTGTGTCTACAATTGCACAGGCACTGCACCTGAGCGTAAAAACAATCAGTACTTATCGGTCAAGGCTACTTGAAAAACTGGGCGTGAACAGCAATGCCGAGCTGGCCACCTATGCGCACCAACACTGCTTGGTGCTTGATTAAGCAAGCCAAGGTTGTTTAAATGGGCATGTGCACTTCAATGCGTGTGCCTTGGCCCATGCATGAAGCAAGTACCAGCCGTGCATTGAACATTTGGGCGCGGTGTTTCATGCCCGCAATGCCATGGCCATGCAACTCGATGTTGTCGGTGTTAAAACCAATGCCGTTGTCACGCACACTAAGAACTACCATTCCCGGCTGTTCAATCAAGCTCAACTCAACCTTGCTGGCTTTGGCGTAT
The DNA here is from genome assembly GCF_002473065.1 of Limnobacter sp. UBA7229. Lineage (NCBI taxonomy): Bacteria > Pseudomonadati > Pseudomonadota > Betaproteobacteria > Burkholderiales > Burkholderiaceae > Limnobacter > Limnobacter sp. UBA7229. The sequence goes on from NZ_DKTN01000022.1 coordinate 102,487, forward strand.
TTCCGGACATTGGTCAACGATTCCTGCGCCACACGAAACAAAGCCAGCGATTGCTCTGGCGACAAGTTCACGGAATGCTCAGAAAAGTGCATCTCCACTGGCATGTCAATTTCAAACTGCTGCCCCAATGAGCGAAGCGCTTCAACAAGACCGAGACCCTTGAGCAAAGGGGGCTGAAGGTCATCGACCAAACGGCGCGTCAGTGAAATGGTGCTTCCAATGTTTTCAATCAAACGCAGCATCCGCTCTTGAATACTGTCGTCCACGTGTGCACCCAACGATCGTCGCAACCAGCTGGCGTCCATTTTCGCAGCAGTCAACGCCGACCCCATTTCATCATGCAACTCGCGGGCAATGTGCTGGCGCTCCGCTTCCTGCGCAGTGGTCAGGTTGGTTGCCAAATTGCTTAATTCAACGGTGCGCGCCTGTACCTTGGCCTCAAGGCGACTGTTTTCCGTTTTCAACAACTCCTGAATTCTGGCGCGCAATGCCACCTGCCTTTGTTGCACCACAAACAGGCTTAGGATCAGCAAAAGCGAGGCAGCACCCAGCGCATACCCCACATACTGAATTTTCCCGGCGCGCGCCAAATACATGTTTTCAAGATCCTGATGCGCCTTCTCCCTTCGCGCTTTTAGTATCGCAAGGCGAACCCGAATCTCGTCCATCAGTTGCTTGCCAAGCTCACCGTGCTCTTCTGACACAGCCACAGGTGCCTTGCCCTGGCTCAACATATCACCAAGGTACTGAAACTTCGCATCCACCAAACGCTTCAAGTCCTGCAAATCGGCATGGTCATCCGAGCCTGGCGGAATATCGAAGTTCATAGAGGCCATGAGTGGCTCCAACCGCGCCGCAGCACTGCGGTACGGCTCAAGATAGATATCGTTGCGCATCAACAAAAAAGACAATGCGCTGGCTTGTGCATCCACCAGCAATACCCACAATTGGTCCAGACGATCTATGCGCTTTTGATTGATGTCCGACAGGGCCACCACCTCGGCATTCATTCGGGAATGGGTATAAGTGATACCCAACAAGGCAAGCACCATCACGCAGCCAAACGCCAAAAGCCAGTAGGGACGAATTTGACGTTTGACGGATGACGGCATGGTGCTAAGGTTTGGACTTAATCAAGTTAAAAACGAACGTGACCACTGCAAGCACGATGAAAATGAAAAACAAGACCTTGGCAATTTCCACTGCGCCCGCAGCAATACCGCCAAAACCAAACAGGGCTGCAACCAATGCAATGACAAAAAACACAACAGCGTAGTGCAACATAGTCAACTCCTCGGGTTAACAAACGGTTGACGCCTACTGTAAAAGCCATTTGCGAGAAAGTAGGTCGGCCTTCTCTGAACATGGTGTAAGTGACATCCTACAAACCACAAAAAAGCCCGCTTAATCATCGGTTTGCGGGTGGAGAAATCAGTTAAATTCAATTTAAATCATTACGTAACAAAATCACCGTGATTCTTGTCATTGCAAACCCCAAAGCCGGGTATCTCAAAACACGCAACTCAAGTGGCAGTCTTGCGGAAATTCACCGCATCTTGGGCAATGCCGGGCATGTGGCATTAACTCAAAATGCCGCAGAACTGGAGCAGGCGCTTTTGTCCTACAAAGACGCCCCACCCTCGGTCATTGTCCCCTTTGGTGGCGACGGCACGGTTTCAGCGGTACTGGGCGCTGCAGCCAAGGTGTGGGGAGACCACGCAATACCGGCCATTTTCCCCTTGCATGCGGGCACCATGAACATGATTGCCTGGGACGTGTACCCAAAAACAGCACCTCTCAAAGCCCTGCGGTGGTTGGTTGAGCACCAAGCAGACACGCACCTGCACAGCTCGCCGCGTTACCCCATTAAAACCTCCAGTGCACAATATGGCTTTGTGTTTGGTTTTGGCGTCACAGTGAACTTCATGCATGCTTACTACAGCATGGGCAGTGGTCCAATTGCGGCTACAAAACTGTTGGCCAAAATAGCGTGGGGAATCATTCGACGCAGTCCGTTCGTAGAAAACCTGTTCTCTACGGTCAAAGGGCAGCAAGCTCGCGACAATGCCACACCACAAAGGTTTGCATGGCAGGCCTGCTTGGCGCTCAGTATTCAGTGCTTGCCATTGCGGTTTCGTGTTTCTACCAGTGGCGGTAACAAAGCCAAACAAGACATGTGCCTGATTGCCGGTGTACCGAACAAACTGCCTCTGGTGCTAAATTTGATCAGAATTTGGTTCGGTGCCATGCCGCGTAGCATTGGCGTGGAACGAAGTACCGTAGCCAAAATTGAATTTCAGTTTGATTCGCCCACAGCCTGGCAGCTGGATGGCGATGTGCACGCGCCATTGTCTTCGATTCAAATCAGCAGCGCCCCGGCAGTGCAGTTTGTGGCGATGGAATAAAAAAAGGGATCCCAAGCGGGATCCCTTTTTCATTCTGGCGGAGACGAGAAGATTCGAACTTCCGATACCCTTTTGGGGTATGCTCCCTTAGCAGGGGAGTGCCTTCGACCACTCGGCCACGTCTCCAGAAGGCCGAATTATACACGGTTTCGGCCAAAATGTTGAATGCTGGCGCAAATCGCTTTCACGCAAATTGCACCGCATTCCCATCACTCAAAACTCAGCCCAAACTCCAGTTCAAGCCGCTTCTTTTTCCAAACCGAAGGCCTTATGTAGCGCACGAACTGCCAATTCCATGTACTTGTCGTCGATCAACACCGACACCTTGATTTCAGATGTAGAAATCATCTGAATGTTGATGCCCTCTTCCGACAAGGTTTTGAACATCAGGCTGGCCACGCCCACATGTGAACGCATGCCGATGCCCACAATCGATACCTTGCACACGTTGGTGTCGCCCGCCACTTCACGTGCACCCACGCTACCCTGAATCTTGTTTTTCAACAAATCCATGGTTTTGTTGAATTCGTTGCGGTGTACGGTGAAAGTGAAATCGGTGGTGCCATCCGAACCCTGGTTCTGAATAATCATGTCCACGTCGATATTTGCCTCAGCAACCTGACCCAAAATTTGGTAGGCCACACCGGGCTTGTCAGGCACGCCACGAATGGTCACTTTTGCTTCATCACGGTTGAAAGCGATACCGGAAACAACAGCCTGTTCCATATGTTCATCTTCCTCAAAAGTAATCAGCGTGCCAGACACTTTTTCTTCGTCCAGCGACATCATTGGGTCGGTCAAGCTAGAAAGCACACGAGTGGGCACACGGTACTTGCCTGCAAATTCAACGGAGCGGATTTGCAGAACCTTTGAGCCCAAAGAGGCCATTTCCAGCATTTCTTCAAAACTCACAACGCGCATGCGGCGTGCCTCGGGCACCACGCGGGGGTCGGTGGTGTACACCCCATCCACATCGGTGTAAATAAGGCACTCAGCCGCACCCATGGCGGCAGCAATGGCCACCGCAGAGGTATCAGAACCACCACGACCCAGCGTGGTTTGGTTACCCGCCTCATCAATGCCCTGGAAACCGGTGATGATCACCACCTTGCCAGCATTCAATTCGGCTTTCACTCGAGTGTCGTCAATCGACTCAATGCGTGCTTTGGTGTGGCTGCTGTCGGTTTTTATAGGTACTTGCCAGCCAGAGAAACTGATTGCTTCCAGGCCTTCAGCCTTCAAAGCCATGGCCAACAAGGCAACAGATGCCTGCTCACCTGTGCAACACAGCATATCGAGTTCTCGGGGATCAGGCTCAGCCTGAATTTCCTTGGCCAGGCCAATTAGACGGTTGGTTTCGCCAGACATGGCCGATGGCACCACCACCATTTGAAAGCCCGCGCGATGCCATTTGGCGACACGCTTGGCTACATTCTTGATACGTTCTGTGGACCCCATGGAGGTGCCACCGTATTTATGTACTATCAGTGACATAGTCAGATCGCCCTGCACAAATAAAAAGCGCGAACCATTTCGCGCTTTTAAATCAATCAGTTGAACATTTTACCCCAAGCGCTGACTTAAAACTGACAAAAGCATGAATTCCGCTTGGTCAAAAGTCAGCGATTGTGAACCCCCGCTTACTGGTTCGCCGAATACCCTAGATTCATTTGCAAGCCACCCGATTCCAATACCTCTGGGTGCTTGCGCATGTATTCCAGGCGATCCAGGTATTCAGTGGTGACATCACCGGTAATGTACGAACCATCAAAACAGCTGGCATCGAAAGTTTGAATTTTTGGATTCAAGTCACGCACAGCACGCTTCATGTCGGCGATGTCTTGATAAAACAGAGCATCTGCGCCAATTTCAGCGCAAATTTCGTCGTCAGTGCGACCTGAAGCGATCAACTCATCGCGCGTGGGCATGTCAATACCATACACGTTCGGAAAACGCACGGGAGGCGCAGCCGAGGCAAAAATTACCTTCTTGGCACCCGCTTCACGAGCCATTTGTACAATTTCCCGGCTTGTGGTGCCGCGCACAATCGAATCGTCTACCAACAGCACTGTTTTGCCTTTGAATTCAACAGAAATGGCATTGAGCTTTTGACGAACGCTTTTTTTGCGAACAGCTTGCCCGGGCATGATGAAAGTGCGGCCAATGTAACGGTTCTTGATAAAACCCTCGCGGTAAGGCACACCCAACTGGTTCGCCAGTTCCAGCGCAGCCGGACGGCTGGAGTCGGGAATGGGCATAACCACATCAATTTCACCGGCAGGCATGCCCTTGCGAATTTGGTCAGCCAGGTATTCACCCATTTTCACACGGGCTTCATACACGCTAATGCCATCCATCACGGAGTCGGGGCGAGCCAAATAGACGTACTCGAAAATACAGGGGTTCAGCGACGATTTTTCCGCACATTGCTGGGCATGAAGCTTACCGTCGAGATCGACAAACACGGCCTCGCCCGGATCAATGTCGCGCACAAACTCAAAGCCCATGCCCACCAAAGCCACCGATTCTGATGCAAACATGTACTCGGTGCCCTGCTCTGTTTCAGCCTTGCCCAAAGCCAAGGGGCGAATGCCAAACGGATCGCGGAATGCCAACAAACCATAGCCTGCAATTTGAGCCACGCAGGCATACGCACCGCGCGCACGGGCATGCACGCCCGCCACCGCGCGGAAAATGGTGACCGGGTCAAGCGAGTAACCCGAGGCGTTGGATTGCAGCTCGTGGGCCAACACGTTGAGCAACACCTCGGAATCTGAATTGGTGTTGATGTGGCGGCGATCGTTCTTGAACAATTCAGCCTTCAAACGCTCGCTATTCGTGAGGTTGCCATTGTGGGCCAACACCAAGCCATAAGGGGCGTTTACATAGAAAGGTTGCGCTTCATCTGAACTGGCGGCCGAACCAGCTGTGGGGTAACGCACATGGCCAATGCCCATATTGCCGGGCAATGAACGCATATTGCGTGTGCGAAACACGTCGCGTACCAGCCCATTGCCTTTGGACATGGAAAACGAATTGCTGTGCGCAGTGGCAATGCCCGCGGCGTCTTGGCCTCGGTGTTGCAGCAACAACAGGCTGTCGTAAAGAATTTGATTAACAGGAGAAAAACCGGCAATACCGACAATCCCGCACATTGAAAGCTCCTAGTAGCGCACCCACTTGGCCACACTTTCGGGCAAATGCGGTTTGATTTCTCTCATCGCATCCACTGCCAAAGGGGACAACATGGCATTTCGCCAAAATGGCTGTTCCGGAAGCGAGGTGAAGCCTGCCCCAGTAACCAGCACCAACACAATAAATAAACCACGCGCGAAGCCGAACGTGGCACCCAGGCCACGGTCCGCAAAACCCAAACCCGCTGCAGCAACAATTTTGCCCAACAGAGAAATCAGAATGGCACCCACCAACATGGTTGCAAAAAACGCAGCGGCACAACCAATCAGTGCTTTCATGGGCGGGCTCAGCGATTCAGCCCAATCCATGTAAACAGCCAGATCTGCGCCATAGCGATTTGCCACCCAGAAGGCCAACACCCAGTTGGCCAAAGAAAGCACTTCTTTGACCATGCCCCGGAACAAACCCAGAATGACCGACAGCACCACCACCGCAATAACGATGTAATCAAATATCGTCACTGCACTACTCTCCCTGAGGAGTAACCCGCAGCGGCCAACTTGGCTTTGGTTTCATCGGCCTTGGTCTGACCTGAAATTGGCCCCACCCTGACCCGGTATACCGTGCCATTGCCAGTGCTTGTGGACTCCACCTTCGCCGGGAAACCCTTGCCACTCAATTCTTTGCTCAGTGCATCTGCGCGAGCCTTGTCGCTGACAGCAGCAACCTGCACCCAATACACCTCAGCCTTGGCAAATGCCGCAATTGGGTCTTCAACCTTGGGTTCAGCCTTGGGTTCAACTTTAGGTTCCGGCTTGGGCTCAACCTTGTTTGCTGGCTTAGTTTCCAGCTTAGTTTCGGGCTTAGTTTCGAGCTTGGGCTTAGGCTCAGGCGCCGGTTCAGAAACAATAGGGGGCGGTTCTACGGCAGGCGCAACTGGTGCAATTGCCACGGCCTGTTCTTGGGTCGACTGCGGTGCCTCAATCTTTGCTTGCTCGGGAACCTTGGCAGCCTGGGCTGGAATTTCTGCAGATGGACGATCAGGTACCACCAACTCCACGTCGCTGCTGGTTTGGGATGGTTCATTTTCAACCAAAGCGGGAACGATGATGATGGCTGCCAGAAAAAGCGCAATGGAGCCCACCAACCGCCTTCTGGACCTGCGTTTCAACTCATCAACCGGATCGTTGTTGACTTTGTTCCTGGCAGTAGAACGCGAATTTGAACTCACCTGCACTCCTGAAAAAATTAACCGGGACGTTTTCGAAGCGCTTCTTTGGCTTGCATGGCCTGCGCCACAACCAGGAAGGATCCAAAAACCAGAATTCTATCATTGGGTGGCACCGCAGAAGTGACCACCGCATACGCTTGACCCACACTTTCGTAGCTCTGCACGCTTTTTTCTGGGGGCTGCTTTGCAATACCCCCTTTGGCCAGTGCCTGGGAATTGCCAACCCAGTCAAAAGCCCCTGCGTCCACACCGGCCAGTTCAAGTTGTTGCTTCAACTGCACTGTGCTGCGCCCCCTGTCACCTTCAAGCGGCACCAGGTGCCAATGGTCTACCCTGTCTTTCAAGGCCTTGACCACCTCAACAGCATCTTTATCGGCCAGCATCCCGAAAATACAATGGGTGTATGGAAAAAAACCCATGTTGTCGAGGCTTTCACGCAAATGCGCAGCAGCGTGGGGATTGTGTCCAACGTCCAGAACCACCGTGGGTTGACCCGGCAGCACCTGAAAACGCCCTGGCCACTCCACCAAGAGAAAACCCTGTCGAATCGATTGTGCCGGTACTGGCAAGCGATCCCGCACAGACTCAAGCGCAGCCAAAGCTGCTGAGGCATTCAACAACTGGTTGGTGCCCCGCAAAGCCGGGTAAGCCAGGGCAGCACGGCGCATACTGCGCCCGCCGTAGGCCCACTGCTGTTTGTCACCGCTGTAGTTGTAATCGCGCGCAAACAGCCAAAGGTCGGCACCTATTGAATTTGCATGGTCAATCACGCTTTGTGGCGGCTTTGGGTCGCCAACAATTGCAGGTTTACCCGGCCGAAATATGCCGGCTTTCTCACGACCAATGCTTTCCCGGTCGGGCCCAAGAAAGGCCTGATGATCAATATCGACGCTGGTGCAAATCGCGCAGTCGGTGTCAAAAATATTGACCGCATCCAGTCGTCCACCCAGACCCACTTCCAGAATGACGGCATCCAGATCCAGACGAGAGAACACCAGGGCCACCGCCAGCGTGGTGAACTCAAAATAAGTCAGGGAAATACCCGTTGCGATGCGGGCCTGTTCCACCTGTTCGAAGGCGGAAATCAGCTCTGGCTCCGCCACCTCGGCACCATTGATGCGGGCGCGTTCAGTGAAGCGGATTAGATGCGGCGAGGTGTACATGCCCACCTTGTAGCCCGCCTGAATCAGAATGCTTTCCAGCATGGCGCAGGTGGACCCTTTGCCATTGGTACCCGCTACGGTAAACACAAGGCCACTCAAGGCGAAACCCATGTGTTGCTGCACCACCTTCAAGCGGTCCAGCCCCATGTCAATCGGCTTGCTGTGAATCGATTCCAGATAAGCCAGCCACGCATTCAATGTGGCGTTGGAAGCTGGCTTGACCGGTTTGGAAGGGTCTGGTTGGGGTACTGCTTGGTTCATAAATACTCAGGCTGCTAGTTTTCAGGCCGCTCAGTTTCAGGCCGGCTGGTCAATCTGTTTTTTCATCAACAGCGCCAAAAGGCTGGTCAGGGTTTTCTTCATTTCACGGCGATCCACAATGCAATCCACCGCACCCTTTTCCATCAAAAACTCGGCACGCTGAAAACCTTCAGGCAAGGTTTGACGAACGGTTTGTTCAATCACGCGTGGGCCGGCAAAACCAATCAAGGCTTTGGGTTCTGCAACCACCACATCGCCCAAAAACGCGAAACTGGCGGAAACGCCACCCATGGTAGGGTCGGTCAAAACAGAAATATAGGGAAGTTTGGCCTGGCTCAGCTTGGCCAGCATGGCCGAGGTTTTTGCCATTTGCATTAGCGAACCCAAACCTTCCTGCATGCGTGCGCCGCCAGAGGCTGCAATGCTGATAAACGGAATATTGGCGTCAAGCGCCGCCTGCACGCCGCGACAAAAGCGCTCGCCCACCACAGAACCCATAGAACCGCCCATGAACTCAAACTCGAAGCAGGCTATCACCACTTCCAGGCCGTTCATGGTGCCTTTTTGAACCACCAGGGCATCGGTTTCGCCTGTGGCCTCTTTGGCTTCATTCAAACGCGCGGTGTAGCTTTTGCTGTCCTTGAATTTCAGGGTATCCATGGGCAATACTTCACGCCCAATTTCGATGCGCTCATCATTGTCGAACAACAAATTCAAACGCTCACGCGAACCTATGCGCATGTGGTAAGTGCACGAGGGACATACCATGGCATTGCTCACCAAATCATTTTGGTAAAGCACTGCATCACAGCTTTTGCATTTCGCCCAAATACCTTCGGGAACGCTTTTCTTGGCTGCGTCGCCGGGTGTTTTTGAGGAAATGCGCGGCGGAATAATTTTGTCAAACCAACTCATACACTTTCCCTTGCTGAGGATTTCTTTTGGAAGTTATTGTTTCATGCCAAATTGCGCATCCAGCGCAGCACGAATCGGGGCAATGAACTTGCCCGCCAAAGCGGCGGCCTCTTGTGGGCTGCCTGCTTCTAGAAACTGAATCAGTGCAGAGCCAATCACCACGGCATCTGCGGATTGTGCGACACGGCATGCCGACTCGGCATCGCGAATACCAAAGCCCACACCCACGGGTACATCGGTGAATTTGCGAATGGTGGGCAATTTAGAACTGACTTCGGCGGCATTCAGGTTTTGCGCACCAGTCACGCCTTTCAGCGACACGTAATACACATAACCGCTGGCTGCCTTTGCCACTTTTTCAATTCGCTCATCTGAAGAAGTTGGCGCCAGCAAAAAAATAGGATCCAGCTCGGCTGCACGCAGGTATTTGGAAAACTCAAGTGACTCCTCGGGTGGGTAATCCACCACGAGCACACCATCCACCCCGGCCTTCTTGGCTTCAGCCACGTACTTTTCCACACCCATGCGTTCGATGGGGTTGGCGTACCCCATGAGCACGATCGGTGTGTGCTGGTTGGTCTGACGAAACTCAGCCACATAATCCAGAATTTTGCGGGAAGTCACTCCCTTTTCAAGCGCACGTTCGCTGGAACGCTGAATAACCGGGCCATCAGCCATGGGGTCGGAAAACGGCACACCCAGCTCGATGACATCGGAACCCGAATTGGCCAAGGCATGCAACATGGCCACAGTCTGGCCAGGGTCAGGATCACCGCCAGTGACGAACGGAATCAGGCCTTTGCGACCTTCTTCTTTTAATTTTGCAAATACTGCTTTGATTCTTGACATGGTTGTAATTGAAATTTATTTCTTGTTGCAGGCCATTTCTGCACCTGTTTTGCAATCGGGGTGGCAATAAAACTCGGCACCACTCAAGCGCGCCACGGTGTGCATGTCTTTGTCGCCACGGCCAGACAAGTTCACCAAAATCACCTTGTCTTTGGGCAAGGTTTTGGCCAGCTTCGCAGCATGCGCCAAGGCATGGCTGCTTTCCAGCGCCGGGATGATGCCCTCAATGCGGCAACACTGGTGGAAGGCTTCAAGCGCCTCGGCATCGGTAATGCCCACGTATTCAGCCCGGCCAGAATCCTTCAGCCATGCATGCTCAGGGCCAACACCGGGATAATCCAGACCCGCGGAAACCGAATGGGTTTCAATAATTTGCCCATCATCGCTTTGCAACAGGTAGGTACGGTTACCATGCAACACGCCTGGCGTGCCAGCGCTCAGCGATGCAGCATGCTTGCCAGTTTCAATGCCCTCGCCCGCAGCTTCCACGCCCACCAACTTCACGCCATCCACGTTCAAGTAGGGATGGAAAATACCCATGGCGTTCGATCCGCCACCCACACAGGCCAGCACATAATCAGGTTGCTTGCCCACCATGGTCGGCATTTGCTGAATGCATTCGCGACCAATCACGCTTTGGAAGTCACGAACCAGCATGGGGTATGGGTGTGGACCCGCCACGGTGCCAATAATGTAAAACGTGTCTTCCACGTTCGTAACCCAGTCGCGCATGGCTTCGTTCAGCGCATCTTTCAGGGTTTTGGAGCCAGAAGTGACCGGAATAACCTCGGCACCCAACAGCTTCATGCGAAACACGTTTTGTGCCTGCCGGGCCACATCTTCCTGACCCATATACACCACACACTTCATGCCATAACGCGCAGCCACAGTGGCCGTGGCCACACCGTGCTGGCCCGCACCTGTTTCCGCAATTACGCGGGGCTTGCCCATGCGCTTGGCGAGCATGGCCTGCCCAATGCAGTTGTTCACTTTGTGGGCACCTGTGTGGTTCAGGTCTTCCCGCTTGAAGTAAATTTGTGCACCACCGACCAAATCAGACCAGCGCTTGGCGTGATAAATGGGGCTGGGGCGACCCACAAAATGTTTCAGTTCACTTTCAAACTCCGCCAAAAATTCGGGGTCGTTTTGGTAATGGGCGTACACACTTTTCAGTTCTTCCAGGGCGTGAACCAGGGTTTCAGACACAAAAGTACCGCCGTAGGGGCCGAAATGGCCGGTGGCGTCTGGAAATTCATAGGGTTTGTTCATGATGCTGCTCAATCTGGGTTCACTTACAACAGCCCTGCATCGGCCTTCTGGACCGCTTTGCAGAACATTTCAATTTTTTCGATACTCTTTATGCCGCGCGCCGACTCAATCCCGCTGGACACATCGACACCATAGGGTCGCAAGCCATGAATAGCCTGTTCCACATTGCTTGCATCCAACCCCCCGGATAATACCAAAGCCTGCTTCAGTTCACCCGCTTTGGGCAGCAAAGACCAATCAAAAGTATGCCCTGTTCCACCATACGCCTCGCTCCATGAATCGACAAGAAGCGCCTGCGCCGCATGGAATTTTTCACTTTCTTTCAGCAAGTTCACATCGGCCTTCATTCGAATGGCTTTGATGTAGGGACGCCTGAAACTGTCGCAAAACTGTGGACTTTCATCGCCGTGAAACTGCAACAGCACATTGGGAATTTCCGAAATGACGGAATTGACGAAATCGGCCTGAGGATTCACAAACAAGGCAACCGGGGTTTGCCAGGCACCCAAACAACGCGCCAGCTGCCCCGCCTGCGCCACCTCAATGTGGCGCGGTGAAGGCGGATAAAACACGAAACCCACTGCATCAGCCCCAGCCCGAGTGGCCGCACGCACCGTGTCTTCGGTTTGAAAGCCGCACAACTTGATTCGGGTTCTCATGCAAAAAGTTCCTGTATTCCGTATTGCTCGGGGTACTCAATATTCCACAAGCTTAAGCCCTGCGCGGGGTAAGTTTTTGCCGCCAGGCTTCTGTTTCTGGATTCAAGCACATCCCTTAACCAGCTTTCGGCTTGCCTGTGCTGGCCCACTTCCATCAGGCTGCCCATCAAGTTTCTTACCATGTGGTGCAAAAATGCATTGCCATGAATTTCAAAGTAGCAATGATCAACGGTTTCAATCAGGTTTAAAGCGTACAAGGTGCGCACTGGGCTTGCCGCCTGGCATTGCGAGGCGCGAAACGCGCTGAAATCATGTGTGCCCAACAAACATTCCGCTGCACGGCGCATGGCGGCCAAATCAAGCGGGTAGTGAACCCAGGTCATGAAACGTTTGAATGGGTCGCGAACGGGTGCGCTATAAAAATAGTAACGATAAGTTCTTGATAACGCACTAAAACGTGCATGAAAACTTGCATCAAGCTGTTTGGCGCCAAGCACCGAAATGGTGGGTGGCAAACTGTTGTTAACCCCTTTGATCCAGGCCGTCAGCGGCCTGTCTGCTGCTGTATCAAAATGCACAACCTGCTGGCGGGCATGTACACCGGTGTCTGTTCGGCCCGCACAAGTTAAAGCAACGGGCTCTTGGGCAATTGCTTCTATGGCCTTGGTCAAGTGGTCCTGGACAGTTCGACCATGTGGTTGTGTTTGCCAACCTTCAAACTCATGGCCGTCGTAACAAAGGCCCAAGGCCACTCTGTTCATTTAGTTCAACGTGGCCAAAAGCGCCTTGGCCTTGCGAACCTGGTCCACATCGCCTTTTTTCACGATTTCGTTCAACAACTCTTTGGCACCATCTGCATCGCCGATTTCAACGTAAGCGCCCGCCAGGTCCAGCTTGGTGGCAACTTCCTGCCAGGTGGCATCGTCCACTTTTGGGTTGGGCACGTCAACGTCGAGATCAACAAGCGTCTTGTCAATGGCCTCTTCAGGAACGGCACCCGGCCCATCAACATTGGTTTTGTCAGTGTCGTCTTTCAACTCAACCGGTTTTTCACCCACAGTTTCTTCGCCAATCAAGTCATCAAATGCTGCATCAATTTCTCGCGCATTCACATCGTGCTGAGGCAAAGGTTGCTTTCGCAATTCATCCAGTTCTTCCTGAGCCGCCAAGGTGCCTTTTTCGATTTCATCCAGGTCATCAAGAATCGAACCTGATTTGGATTCGTTAGGCTCTTCCTCAGGGAAATCCAGCGTGACCTCGCTGTCCAATGATTCTTTGTGTTGCAGTGCTTCATCAGAAGCGTCATTCAATTCGGGAATGTCATCAGCCACGGCTGGTTTATCTTCCTCTTCCACGGGGGCTGTGGAAAGTTGCGTCGCCTCTTCGGGTTCGGCTTGCTTCAAGCGATCATTCAGTACTTCATCCAGATCAAAGTCAGAATTTTCAGCCTGATTCAAACCGCTGGCCCGCTCAGCTGCAATTCCTGCACTGGCTGCCGCAATGGCCTCATCAAATTCATTCACTTCGCTGAAAGAAGAATCGTCCTCGGACTCGAGCTCATCTTCCTCGTTTTTGGCTTTGTTCTTGCGTGCACGGGCAATCAGCAACAACACCATCAACACAAGCAAACCACCTGCACCTGCCAAAATCCAGGGCAACCAGTCAAAAGGCTGCTCTTCTGCTGCTGCTTGCTCTACTGGTGATTGTACGCCATCACTGCCAGCGGGCTCGTCGGCCACCGGCGATTCAGCAGCAGGCTCGTCGGCACCATTCTCTGCCAGTGTTTCCGAGGGTACTTCAACAGCTGCTGGCTCAGTAGTGGCATCAGTCCCAACTGCCGGGCCATCAGCCGTAGGTGCGGCAGGCTCGCTGCCCAGGTCTTTTTGCATGTCGAGCAAACGCTGCAAGTCACTTACGTTCTTCTCGAGCAAAGCAATTCGCTCATTCGCCTCGGCCAGTGCCTTGTTTTTGGCCACCAGCTCCTCTGCGTTGGTATCGGCATTGCTTGCACCTTGGGCTGAGCCGGGTGCAATTTGTAATCGGTCAGCGGGTGCACCCGCATTGGCCTTGGGCGCTTGATCTTGCGGAGTAATGCTGCCCTGGGCACTGGTGGCGTCTGCCGCTGCAAGCTGATTGTCAACAGTCAGCAAACCAATTTGGCGAGCGTAAGCGGAATACACATTGCGATCGTCGTTTTGAGCAAGAATCAGCAAAGCCTCATTGGCATTGCGGGCTCGCAGCGCCGCACGATTGGGAACCTGAATTTGGGCGCCCTCACGAATCAGGTGTACGCTGCCATTAATAAATGAGGCTTTGTTGGCCTCGTAAATTGCAGCCATGGCCTGGTTCAGGGTGACGCCGTCGCCGACCAGTTGCAAAGCCAACTCCGACAGAGTGTCCCCACGCTCAACATTCAAAGTACCTTCAGGCGCAGTGGGCGCTGAAGCCACTGGAGCTTTGGAGGCTGCAGGTGGTTCAGAAACCGCTGGCGCTTTTGGCGCAGTTGCCTTGGGTGCCACAGCAGGCGGTGTCATCGGCGGGCGAATTTCAGGAAGACTCGTTGCGGGTTCAGCCGCCTGGGTGACACCAACAGGCACAGTCAGGGTATATTCCCGCGCAACACGGCCACCCGCCCAGGTCAATTCAACCAAAGTGTCGATGAAACCAGCAGGCAAAGGCTGCGCAGAGGTAATTTTGACAAGCGCCGTGCCAGGCTGAGGGCCATCTTGTACTGCAAACTGAAGACTCTTCAGGTTCGGATCCATGCTCAGGCGGGCAGCTTTGAAAGCCTCTGCGGAAGCCAGCTTGGCCTGCAAGGAAGCGCGTTCCTCTGGCAACACCAGATCAACCTGAATTTGCGCCAGAAAAGGCTCGCCTGCACCCGACAGCACTTCAAGCTTACCGAGCTGTGCTGCCTGCGCGAAGGAACTTGCCAACAAACCTGATGCAAAAACAAAGGGCAGAATCTTCTTTTTGGTATGCCTCACCCGTTTACTCCATGAATGTTCAAGCCGCCTTCGGCAGCTTTTTTGGGATAAATATTGATGCAGCTTAGCGTTCAATCAAAATACGCAGCATGCGGCGCAGTGGCTCGGCCGCCCCCCACAACAGCTGATCGCCCACGGTGAAAGCGCTCAGATAATCGCCACCCATGGCCATTTTCCGCAAACGGCCAACTGGCACATGCATGCGACCTGTAACAGCTGCAGGGGTCAAATCGCGCATGGATGCATCACGCTCATTGGGGATCACTTTAACCCAATCATTGGCCTTGGCAAGCATGTCATTGATCTCATTCAATGGAATGTCTTGCTTCAGCTTGATGGTCAACGCCTGTGAGTGACAACGCATGGCACCCACACGTACGCACAATCCATCCACAGGCACACAACCGGGTGTACCCATGGCTGGCTTGCCCAGAATCTTGTTGGTTTCTGCGCCACCCTTCCATTCTTCTTTGGACTGGCCATTGCCCAGGTCTTTGTCGATCCAGGGAATGAGGCTTCCGCCCAGTGGCACGCCAAAGTTATCGGTCGGGTATGCGTCGGAATTAATATGCTGAGCCACCTTGCGGTCAATTTCCAGAATGGCAGATGCGGGATCGGCCAACAGGTCTTTGACCGAACCATGAATGCTGCCCATTTGCGAAATCAGTTCGCGCATGTTTTGCGCACCAGCGCCAGAAGCGGCCTGGTAAGTCATGGAAGTAATCCACTCCACCTGATTGTTCTGGAACAAACCACCCAAAGCCATCAGCATCAGCGACACGGTGCAGTTACCACCTACATAATTCTTGATGCCTTTGGTCAGACCATCCTTAATCACGTTCATGTTCACCGGATCAAGAATAATAATGGCGTCGTCTTTCATGCGCAGGCTTGAGGCCGCATCAATCCAGTAACCATTCCAGCCAGCCTCGCGCAGCTTGGGGAATACTTCATTGGTGTAGTCACCGCCCTGGCAAGTCAACACCACGTCCATTTGCTTCAGAGCGTCGATGTTGTTTGCATCCTGCAAGGGACCCGCGTTGCCAGCGAAAGCTGGCGCCTTGCCACCCGCATTGGAAGTGGAGAAGAAAATCGGCTCGAAATGCGCGAAATCATTCTCTTCCTGCATGCGTTGCATCAGCACTGAACCCACCATGCCTCGCCATCCAACCAAACCAACTTTCAACATAAAAAAACTCCAGTACTTTTAAATTCTTGAATTGCGATTTCGCCTTATTGTTGCTTGGCCAGTGCCGCAACAATTGCATCACCCATACCCGCTGTGCCGGTGCGCGCCTTGCCATCGCGCCAAATGTCACCCGTACGCGGGCCAGTGGCCAACACCGTTTTCACTGCGCTCTCGATGCGGTTTGCATAATCTTCAAGGCCAAAGGTGTAACGCAGCATCATCGCTGCAGAAAGCACGGTGGCCATGGGGTTAGCCAGGTCTTTGCCAGCAATGTCGGGCGCGGAACCATGAATTGGCTCGTACAAACCGAAATTGGATTCATTCAGCGAGGCCGATGGCAACATGCCGATAGAGCCAGTCAACATGGACGCTTCATCTGACAAAATATCACCGAACAGGTTACCCGTCACGATGACGTCAAACTGCTTTGGGTTTTTCAACAACTGCATGGCACAGTTGTCAACGTACATGTGGCTTAATTCGACATCGCTGTATTCCTTGCCTACTTCAGTCACAATGTCACGCCAAAACTGGGTAGTTTCCAACACGTTGGCTTTGTCAACCGAACACAGCTTGCCACCACGCTTTTGTGCCGCTTGAAAGGCCACATGGGCAATGCGGCGAATTTCAGTTTCAGCGTAGCGCATAGTGTCAAATGCCTCACGCTCGCCTTTAAATGGACCATCCTCGGCGATGCGGTTGCCACGCGGCGTTCCAAAGTAAATATCGCCAGTCAGTTCACGAACAATCAGAATGTCCAGTCCTGCCACTACTTCAGGGCGTAGGGTAGACGCATCAGCCAACTCCTCATAGACCATCGCAGGGCGGAAATTGGCAAACAGATTCAGGGCTTTGCGAATGCCCAAAATAGCTTGCTCTGGCCGCAAATGGCGCGGGAGTGTATCGAGAGAAAAGTCACCCACCGCACCAAACAACACCGCATCCGACGCCTTGGCCAGGGCCACGGTCTCTTCCGGCAAAGGCACGCCTTTTTCGCGGTAGGCCACGCCACCAATCAAGGCATGTTCAAACTCGATGTTCAAGCCATCGGTTTTCAGGGCTTCAAGCACCTTCACAGCCTGCGCGGTAATCTCCGGGCCAATGCCGTCACCGGGCATTACGGCAATTTTTAAAGTCATTCGTGTTCTCTGCTTTTTTATATTTAGATTGTGTTGGCAAGCCAGGGCTGGTTGGCCAGGCGGTTTTTCTCGAAAGCCACAATGTCATCGCGATGCTGCAAAGTCAGGCCAATGTCGTCAAAGCCATTCATCAGGCAATGCTTGCGGAATGCATCTACATTGAAGCTGTAGCTTTTTCCAGCAATGCTCACGGTTTGGTGCTCAAGACTTACTGTGATCTCAATGCCAGGTTTTGCATCAATTGCGGCGAAAACTTCTTTCAGCTCTTCTTCTTTTAAAACAATGGGTAAGAAACCGTTTTTAAAGCAATTATTGAAGAAAATATCCGCAAAACTGCTGGAAATAACCGCTTTGAAACCGTACTGTTGCAGCGCCCAGGGCGCATGCTCACGGGAGGACCCACACCCGAAGTTGGGACCTGCGACCAACACGGTGCCGCCTTTGAATTCTGGCTTGTTCAGCTCGAAATCAGGATTCAGGGGGCGCTTGGTGCAATCCATGCCAGGCTCACCTTCGTCCAGGTAACGCCAACCATCGAACAAGTGCTCGCCGAAACCGGTGCGCTTGATGCTTTTCAGAAACTGTTTGGGGATGATGGCATCGGTGTCCACATTGGCGCGGTTCAATGCAACGGCAATGCCAGTGTGGGTTACAAATTTGTCCATAATTAATCCGTGAATATTCCGGTTGATCCGGAGTTCAAACCATACAGGCAAGCAAACGCTTGCCCGCACAGCTTAGAAATACCAGTAAACATTACTTCTTGTTTTCGTCTGCAGTGCGTTCAATGGCAGCGCCGCCCGCCTTGATGTCCTTGCCCATGCCCTCAATGGTGTTGCAAGCGGACAATGACAGGGCTGACAAAGCAAGCAGAAATACGGAAACGATCTTCATATCAAACACTCCTTTGTTTTAAAAGGTTCTGGAATCAGTGAAATGGCCTGCAATCGCTGCCGCAGCCGCCATGGCCGGGCTGACAAGGTGTGTACGGCCGCCCGCACCTTGACGTCCTTCAAAATTCCGGTTGCTGGTGGAGGCGCAACGCTCACCACTGCCCAAACGATCCGCATTCATGGCCAGGCACATGGAGCAACCGGGCTCTCGCCACTCAAACCCGGCTTCAAGGAAAATTTTGTCCAAACCTTCCTTTTCAGCCTGCGCTTTGACCAAGCCCGACCCAGGGACCACCATGGCCAATTTGACCGTTTCCGCTTTTTTCTTGCCCTTCACCACCGCCGCAGCGTCGCGCAAATCTTCAATGCGCGAATTGGTACAAGAACCAATGAACACGGTATCTACGTTGATGTCTTCAATTTTCTGCAAAGGCTTCAAGCCCATGTACTGCAAGGCACGCTCGTAGCCCTGGCGCTTCACCGGGTCGGCCACCGAAGCGGGGTCTGGCACCACACCGTGCACATCAGTCACCATTTCTGGTGAAGTACCCCAGCTCACCTGCGGTTCAATGTCTTCCGCACGCAGCTCAACCACATGGTCGAAATGTGCACCTTCATCTGAATGCAAGGTTTTCCAATAAGCAACTGCCGTATCCCACATCTCGCCTTTCGGGCTGAATGGGCGACCTTTCACGTATTCGATTGTTTTTTCGTCGACGGCCACCATGCCAGAGCGTGCACCGCCCTCGATGGCCATGTTGCACATGGTCATGCGACCTTCAACAG
Source organism: Limnobacter sp. UBA7229 (assembly GCF_002473065.1). NCBI lineage: Bacteria > Pseudomonadati > Pseudomonadota > Betaproteobacteria > Burkholderiales > Burkholderiaceae > Limnobacter > Limnobacter sp. UBA7229. Next base: position 121,368 of record NZ_DKTN01000022.1, read on the forward strand.
ACAATCCGCGAATGGCGGAGCCCGCAAATTCAATGGCATACCCGGTACCGCCAGCCGTACCAATTTTGCCAATAATGGCCAAAATCACGTCTTTGGCAGAAACACCCTTGCCCAAAGTACCTTCCACGCGAACCAGCATGTTTTTGGCTTTTTTCATCAGCAAACACTGGGTGGCCATAACGTGCTCAACTTCCGAGGTACCGATACCAAATGCCAGCGCACCGATGGCGCCATGGGTGCTGGTGTGCGAATCGCCGCAAACCACGGTCATGCCAGGCAAGGTTGCGCCCTGCTCGGGCCCGATCACATGCACAATGCCTTGGCGCAGGTCTTTGATATCGAAGTAGGTCAGGCCATGGGCTTTTGCATTTTTGTCCAGTGTTTCAACCTGCAATCGCGAAGTTGGGTCGGCGATGCCTTTGGAACGGTCAGTGGTAGGCACGTTGTGGTCCACCACAGCCAGGTTGGCACTGTTGCGCCACAGGTCGCGGCCAGCTAGCTCCAAACCTTCAAAGGCTTGGGGGCTGGTCACTTCATGCAGCAAATGGCGGTCGATGTAAATCAGTGAGGTGCCATCTTCTTCGGTGCGCACCACATGACTTTCCCAGAGTTTGTCGTAAAGAGTTTTTGCCATTTTCAAGGACCTGCTTCGGGCTGACTCATTCAACGGGTTTGTTCCGCTGAACGGAGCAGCAAATTGCTTAGAGAATAACCCCTGATTATGCCACAGCCAGCCCCGGCCTTGCAGCACAGCCGGCATGGCTGCGCCTCAAAATCAACTTGCTCGCCGGTGCTTAACGCTTCTTGGCTTGCTCATACAAAGGTTGCACCCTGGCTGAATAAACCTCGAGATCCTGGATCCGGTTTTCGGGCGATGGGTGCGTAGACAACAACTCGGGTGGTGAACCACCACCAGCCCGGCTCATCTTCTGCCAAACACTGATTGCAGCACGGGGGTTGTAGCCTGCACGCGCGGCCAACTCCACGCCAATTCGGTCTGATTCCACTTCATGAGAACGGCCATACGGCAGTGAAATTGCCACATTGGCGGCCATACCCGCAAGATCGGATGCACCACGCGACAAACCAAAAACTGCCGAAGCCAGATCCAGTCCAACATTCGTGGCAAGTTGCTGCGAAATTCGTTCCCTACTGTGTTCCCGCAAAGCATGGGCAATTTCGTGCCCCATGATGGCCGCGATTTCATCATCAGTCAGCGCCAGTTTTTCAATCAAAGCCGAGTAAAACGCGATTTTTCCGCCCGCCATGCACCAGGCATTGAGTTGGTCAGATTCAATCACATTGACTTCCCATTTCCACTGTGGCGCATCCGGCCGGAATGCCACAGTTTGGGGAATCAGGCGATTGGCAATGGCACGCACCCTGGCCACCTGCTTGGCATCCCTGTTCAGTTTGCCTTCCTTTTGCGCCTTGGCGATCACATCGGCATAACCTTTGGCTGCTGCGGCATCCACTTCTGCTGAGGAAACAAGCACAAACTGGGAACGATCAACCCCAACCGCCCCACCAGAGGTGGTTTGAGTGGTTAAACACGCGGCCAGCACACCAGTTGAAAACGCAAGGCTCAGCGTTAATGTGGTGCGTCGCTTCAATCCAGAAAATACCATTGTTTTTCACCTGTAATTGTCAGTAAAACCGTTCTGTAGAAACGGCGCTCAATGCTGCAAAGTTGACATCAATTACCTGCATTCGACAGTTTATCCCGACAAAAGTGCCGAAGTTGGCTGCTTGCTGGCAATCGTAAAGCGCCAACCTAGAAGCAGGGCAATCAAACCACTGACCGAGGCCATGGCAAATGCACTGGCAGGCCCGCCCCACTCCCATGCGAAGCGGCCTAAAAATGTACCGGCAGATCCACCAAGCCCATATGCAATGGTGGCATACATGGCTTGGCCACGAACCACCAGCTTGACTGGCAAGTTTTCTCGCAACCAGGAAATTGTGGCGGTGTGGTGTGCCGCAAAAGTTAAAGCATGCAAACCCTGTGCAAAAAGCATCAGCCAGCCGTATTCAGGGAATGCCGCTGTCAGGGCAAACCGGAATGCGCACGCTGCGAAGCTGACGCAAAGCCAGGTGTTCAGGGAAAAGCGTTTGAAAAAGCGGGCTTGAAGGGCAAAAAACACCACTTCACACATCACACCAAATGCCCACAAGCCACCAATACTCATTTCGGAATAATTGAACTCGAGCAGGTAAAGCGAGAAAAAGGCATAGAAAACCCCATGCGCGAAAATCATGAAAAATGCAGCCAACCAGAAAAGTGGCATGGGACCTGGCAACAACAGGCGCTTGAAGCCACTGCCGGTGAACAGGATTGAATTTTCCGTACTGGTCACCCGGGGAGAATCGGGCGTGAATTTCAAGGCTGCTACAAACCCGAGCAGCAACATGGCGCAAGCCCAAAACGGATAAGAGGCAAAACCAAAGCGATCAGCCACAGCCCCGAAAACCAGCACTGCCAACACAAAGCCCAGTGAGCCATACAAACGCACCTGGCCATATTGGCCAGTACAACCGGCACAACGCTCCATGGCATATGAATCGGACATGGGCACCAAACCTGAAATACTCAGGTTCAACAACAACACAAGAACAATGAGGTGAGAAGGCGTTTGCTGATACCAGAACGCAAGGGCTGCAAAACAAAAACCCGCAAAGGTTCCCAATCGAATCCAGCGAACCCGGTTGCCGGTGTGGTCAGCCAGCCAGCCCCAGGCAAATGGACCAACAATTCGCATCAACTGCATCATGCCCAAAGCCAGAGCGATCACATCCAGACTGTGACCAATCGATTTCAGGTAAGGCCCCAAAAACGGCGAATACAAGCCTACAAATGCGAAATACGCCGCGTAAAAAAGCGCTAACCAGCCCAGTTGCAAATGCCTGCCCGTGTAGAGATTAACAACTTAATAATTTGAAATGCCGGGGGGAATTTGTGGTGTGCCCACCTGAACATCCGCACACTGTGCGCGATGCACCAGCATGTGATCCATAATGACCAAAGCAAGCATGGCCTCAGCAATAGGCGTTGCGCGTATTCCAACACAAGGGTCGTGTCGGCCATAGGTTTCAACGTCGATCGGATTGCCCGCTTTATCTATCGACTTTCTGGGCAAACGAATGCTGGACGTTGGCTTGATCGCCATGCGAACTTCAATATCCTGGCCAGTTGAAATACCGCCCAGAATACCGCCTGCGTGGTTGGAACCAAATCCCTCCGGGGTCATTTCATCACCGTGCTCAGAGCCCTTTTGGGCAATACAAGCGAAACCAGCGCCAATTTCAACGCCTTTTACAGCGTTAATGCTCATCATGGCGTGGGCAATGTCGGCATCCAGCTTGTCGTACAAAGGCGAACCCAAACCGACAGGCACGCCAGTGGCCTGCACACGCAAGCCAGCACCACATGAGTCGCCCGACTTTCTCAAGGCATCCATATAGGCCTCTAGCTCGGCAACCTTTTCGTTGTTTGGCGCGAAAAAAGGATTGGTATGTACATCGTCCCAAGTGAAGAACGGAATATCCACCTCGCCTATTTGGGTCATGCAACCACGGATCTCAATACCCAGCTTGCTGACCAGCCATTTCTTCGCGATTGCGCCTGCCGCTACCATGGGTGCAGTCATGCGGGCCGAGGAACGCCCGCCCCCGCGATAATCACGAATGCCATATTTGTGCCAGTAGGTGTAATCGGCATGGCCCGGGCGAAACGTGTCCATGATGTTGCCGTAATCTTTGCTGCGCTGGTCTTGATTCCGAATCAACAAGCCAATGGGGGCTCCCGTTGTCACGCCTTCAAACACACCGGAAAGAATTTCAACCTGATCGGCTTCCTGTCTCTGAGTCACATGGCGGGAGGTACCCGGTTTGCGTCGGTCCAGGTCTGCTTGCAAGTCGGCTTCGGTGAGTGGTAAACCCGGTGGGCAACCATCCACCACGCAACCAATGGCAGGCCCATGGCTTTCCCCAAAATTACTGACCACAAAAAGGCGACCCAGGCTGCTTCCGGACATGCGTGTTCACTCGAATAGGCAAAACATTATTTTATCGGAATATCCCGCACCTGAACGGCGCGGGTGTTGAGCTTACTCAATTGCAACTTCTCAATTGCAACTTATTTGCTGCTCAGTTGCTACTAAGTTGCTACTGAGTTGCTACTGAATCAAAGTACTGCTGAATGCGTTCGACAGCTGATGCCCCAGTGTGTGACCACTCAAAAATGCGTCTTCCACCCGCGCACCATTAAGCCAGTCTCCACATGCACCCAGCATGTGTTCCTCGCTGAAATAACAAGGCATACCCACCGGGTTGCTGGGCAACGAATACAACCAGCGATGCGCGGTAACCGTCAAAGGCTCTTCGATCAACTGGCCAGTCACATTGCAAAACACATCGAGCAGCATCTTGCCCACTTCCTCGGCAGCGTAGTCCTGATGAAGTCGAGACCAATCGGCAGTGGCCTGCAAGATCCAACGGTCACCCACAGCCCTGCCAGGCTTTGAGGAATCGCGACAAATCCAGCCCAATGGGCTGTCCACCACGAAGGCCCCATCGAAATCTACTTTCACAGCCTCGCGAGGCGTGAGCATGACAGACCAAGTAACGCTGGATTCAACAGCAACGGCCAATTGCGCCAAGGATTTGTGAACTTCATCGAACAACGGCACCACCTGCTCGGCCGGCACAGCACTAATCACCGCATCAAAGCCAGACTCTACCCTGACGGTGCCATCAGCCAGGTGCAGGGTTAATTGGTAAACACCCTCAGTGCGAACAACACCAGCCACCCGGCATTGCAAACGAACATCAAGCCCATGGGCCATGAAGCGCGCCAAACTGGCCATTCCAGGCGTACCCACCCACCGCGTGGTCGTGCTTGCATGGGGGGAGGAAAGCCCGTAGCCCAAATTAACAACAGATCCAGCCCAAGGCGCCACCGCACCCACCTTTTGGGCCTGGTCAATCAACTCAACAAATGCCGGGGACGAAGCCTGAAAATACTGGGTACCGTGATCAAAGCCCAAAGGGGGATCAATGTCGCGATTTAACCAGCGCGTAGGCATGCGCCCCCCCGGGCCACGACTTTTTTCATACAAAGTAACCTCGTGACCCAGCTGAACCAATTCGCGTGCGCAGGCCAAACCCGACATGCCCGCACCAACAATCGCAACTCTTTTTTTCACTTTGATACCACCTGTACTGCTTTTGTTTTCAACTCAATTGCTGCTTTCTTCCATGGGCCAATCGCGAATGTAGCCCTTCAGCATTTTGTTCTCAAACCCTTGTTCCTCAAGAACCGCTTTGGCCACGTCGTGAAATGAAATCACGCCGCACAGGGTGTTTCCATCCATCACGGGCAAATAGCGCTGGTGATTCTCAAGCATCAGTTTGCGAAGGCTATCCACCTCCATATCCAGGGTGGCCACGGTGGGCTCTGTGTTCATGACCTCGCGAACCACAATTTCAGCCACAGGCGGCGTGGGGCCGGTGCGGTGCTCTTTTTGCCGTTTGGCCAGAACACGTATCACTTCGCGGAAGGTTACGATGCCGGCCAGCGCCCCTTTGTCCATCACCACCAATGAACCCACGTCATGATCAGCCATGGTAACCACGCAGTCGGACAAATGAGTATCAGGGGTGACAGTAAAAAGCGTGTTGCCCTTTACACGCAGGACTTCTTTAACTTGCATCACAAACCTCCTAAAATATTCTTATGGTCGTTTTATTCATCCTACCCGAAATGCCACAGCTTTCAAGTCCAAATTTCTGGGCAGATACAGGCCTGAAGCGGCAAGGGATGTAAACTACAACGACTAAAAATAAACAAATGGAGACATGGGCATGCCAAAAACCGGAAACAGATTTCAGACTTTTGCCGATTTTTATCCTTTTTACCTGGCTGAACACAACAACCTGACTTGTCGCAGACTGCATTTTGTAGGCTCAACACTGGCACTGGTGTGTTTGTTCAAATTGATTACCACCGGCCAGCCTGTTTGGCTGCTGTATGGTTTGCTGACTGGGTACGCATTTGCGTGGGTGGGCCACTTCTTTTTCGAGAAGAACCGCCCAGCCACATTCAAGTACCCGCTTTACAGCTTCATGGGTGACTGGGTGATGTACAAGGACATCCTGACCCGCAAAATCCCGTTCTGATTTTCGCGTTAATTTTTCGCGTTAATCTTTCTTGTCAAACGGGTTCACGTTGCTTCGGAATTCAACCCGAAGCGGCGTTCCATCCAGCTTGAAACGCTCGCGAATTCGGGTTTCCAGGTAACGCTTGTAGTTGTCAGGAATGGCATCCAGCGCGGTGCCGTGAACAATCACAATGGGCGGGTTCTGCCCGCCCTGGTGCGCGTAGCGCAATTTGGGCCTGAATATGCCCTTGCGTGGGGGTTGTTGGTGCTCAACACACTCCTGAATCAGGCGCGTCAGTTTGGGCGTTGACAACTTGGCGAAAGCCGCGGCGTGCGCTTCATCGACTGATTTCATCATGGCTGCAATTCCAAAAGGCTTTGTGGCAGACACGTAATGAAACTTGGCGTAATTCAGGAAAGTCAGCTTGCGCCCTACTTCAGCCTTGATTCGTTCCTTGCGGTAATCATCCAGGCTGTCCCATTTGTTCACAGCCAACACCAGTGAACGCCCCGCTTCAACAATGAAGCCAGCAATAGAGGCGTCTTGATCGGAAATATCCTGCTGGGCATCCAGCATCAAGATCACCACATTGGCGTCTTCAATGGCTTGCAGGGTTTTAATCACTGAAAACTTTTCAACCGACTCAAACACCTTACCGCGCTTGCGCAAACCGGCTGTGTCAATCAAGGTATAAGGCTTGTCATTGCGCTCGAAATCAATATAAATACTGTCGCGAGTGGTACCCGGCAAATCGAACGCAATCACGCGTTCTTCACCCAACAAGGTATTTACCATGGTGGACTTGCCCACATTGGGACGTCCGGCAATGGCCACCTTGATGCGCCTTCCGCCCTCTTCATCTTCGGGCAACACAGGCAGCTTTTCACAAGCAATGTCCATCAACTGGCGCACGCCGTCGCCATGGCTGGCAGATATGGTCTCCGGTTCGCCCAAACCCAACTCGAAGAAGTCGGCGGCGGCCATCGAGTGGGTGTAGCCCTCGGTTTTGTTGACCACCAGAATTACTTCTCGCTTGGCCTTGCGCAGCTCTGCGGCAATCACGTGGTCGTGGGGGGTGACGCCTTGGCGACCATCCACAAGAAACAAAACCAGGTCAGACTCAACAATTGCCTGTCGGCTTTGTTTGGCCATTTCGGCGTAAATACCGTCTTTGGCCACAGGCTCAAGCCCGCCAGTGTCCACTACCAAATATTCTCTGGGGCCAATACGGCCTACACCATAATGGCGATCGCGAGTTAGACCAGGCTGGTTGGCCACCAAGGCGTCTCTTGTTCGGGTCAAGCGATTGAACAATGTGGACTTGCCCACGTTTGGGCGCCCAACCAGGGCAATGACAGGTTTCATGTTTTACTTTACTGGACAGATATCAGGGCCACACTGCCGCCACGCGATTGCACGATCAGCGCATCGGTGTCAGCAGGCACAGGCTGGCTGGCAAAAGAGGTAGAACCCACTTTTGTTCGCGCAATGGTTTTGCCGGTGTCTCGATCAATGAAATGAACATAGCCTTCGTAGTCGCCCACAGCCACAGCGCGACCAATTACAGTCGGCGTGGTGGGCTGGCGACGCTGGAAGTTTTCAATTTTCCAAACCTGCTTGCCGCCACTGCGGGAAAACGCAAACAAATCGCCCAGTTCATTGGGGGCAATCATGTAACGGTCGTCTACAGAGGCACCACTGGGTGCAGAAAAATCGGTGGTCCAGATTGGGCGGGCACTAACCGAGTCCAGGCAACCCACCTTGCCTTGAAACGCCGCTGCACACACTTCACGGAAGTTATAAATTGGCGTCCCGGTTACGTCGGTGATGCGCTCAATTTCGGTGGTTCCACTGGGTGTTGCCAAAGTACCTTCCCAAACAACAGTGCCCGCGCTCAGATCAAGCGCCACCAGCCGACCACCCGGAAAACCAGCATATACGCGCGCGTTGTTGACATCGACTGGGGTATTGACTCTCAAAGTCAGCGGCGGAAGCTGGCGGGTATACTTCCAGCGTTGTGCACCATTTGACGCTGAATAAGCGATCACCGAGAAGTCGATGCCGCGAACCAGAATGGTGCCAGCAGCACCCACGGGCACGCTGCTGACATCTGCGCCCACGCCGGTTTGCCATTTTTGTTTGCCATTGGCATCAAACGCGACAAGGTTGTTGTTCACGTCGATCACTGCAATGGTGTCAAGCGTGGCAGCCACACCCGCTTTCAGCTTGGCACCGACTTTCACTTTCCATTTTGTTTTGCCTGTAGCCCTGTCGATGGCCACCAACTGACCCTCTTGCGAAGCGGCATACACGGTGGAGTCGAGTAAAACAGGCGTGAAGCTGCCTTGCTCGGAGTCGCCTACATCCACGGACCAGGCGTTGGCAACTTTCAATTGCGACGTAAAGGGCTGCAATTCAGCAGGTTTCACAGCGCTGCTGCCGAAGGGGTTCAGGCTGCTCATGGTCGAACTGATGGCAGCACAACCGCCCAACAAGGCCAAAACAGCGACAAGAGATGAAATTTTAATGACGTGCTTCATTGGTTCGCTCATTGTTTGGCCTCCACTTTGGGCAAGGCACTGATTTTTCGCTCAATCACCTGCTTCCACGGACTGTCGGCTTGAATGGTGCCAAGCGCCAATTCATATTCTTTGCGCGCTGTTGCCACATCTTTCTGCGCCAGGGCCAGGTCACCCAAACGATCGTGAAAAAGGCCTTCAAAGCCTGGGTAGTTCTCGCTCAAGGCCGATTTGGCTGCATCGAACTCGGATTGCTCAATCAGAATACCGGCCAACATCAAACGGGCAGTTGCCACATACTCGTCCAGCTTGGCTTTTTCAGAAGCCCACTTCAACGATGCTTTCGCTTCTTCCAGCTTGCCTTCATCGAAAAAGGCTTTGGCCGCAATCAACGCCCCACGCTGTGCGTAAGGGGAGCTGGCATGCTCCTCGAACAGGGTCTTCTGGATTTCTCCCACCAGTTCGATATTGCCCTCACGCGTGGCTGCCTCCAAACGTTCATAAACCACAACTGAATCAGTAGACTGGCGTGCCTGCCACCATTTCCAACCGTTGTTCAAGGCAAAGGCACCGAACACAAGAATCAACACGGTCAAGATAAAACTGCCGTATTTGGACCAGAATGCCTTCAAACTGGCCAGTTGTTCTTGTTCTTCAAGGCTGTATCGACTCAAGACTCCTCTCCTTCTCCGTAAAGCAGACCGAAAATGGCTTCGGCCAATCCCTCTTGTTTGAATTCCTGCTGCTTGCTTTCACCACGCAGCAGTTTGACTGCCGCAGTGCCCGCATTTAATTCGTTTTCGCCCAGAATAACCGCCACGGCAGCACCGCTGACATCTGCGCGCTTCATTTGGCTTTTGAAGCCACCACCACCGGCGTGCAGTACCACGGCAAACCCCGCATCGCGCAACTCTTCAGCCAAAGTAAAAGCGCGGCGAGCCGTTCCTTCACCTTGATGTACCACATACACATCCAGGTCAGCCGTGTCATCGGGCTGATTTACTTCGAGGTACAACTCGAGCAAACGTTCCAGGCCAATTGCAAATCCGATGGCTGGCGTGGGCTTGCCACCCAGAATTTCAATCAAGCCATCGTAGCGACCACCGCCACAAATAGTGCCCTGCGTGCCCAAGGCATCAGTAATCCACTCGAACACAGTGAGGTTGTAGTAATCCAGACCACGAACCAGACGCGGGTTTTCAATGTAACGCACGCCCGCATCGTCAAGCAGGCGTTTTACGCCCTGATAATGTGCCAGGGATTCCGTTCCCAAAAATTCCGACAAACGCGGTGCGCCGTTGACCATGTCTTGCATGGTGGGGTTTTTCGTATCCAGAATCCGCAAAGGGTTGCTGTGCAAGCGGCGCTTGGCATCTTCATCCAGCAAGTCGGCATGCGCTTCAAAATACGTAATCAGCGCCTGCCTGTGCGCCAGACGTTCTGGTGCTTCACCCAGGCAGTTGATTTCAAGGCGCACATCTTCAAGCCCCATCTCACGCCACAGGCGCGAGAGCATCACAATCAACTCCGCATCAATATCAGGGCCGGCAAAACCCAGCGCTTCGACATCGAGCTGATGAAACTGCCTGTAACGCCCGCGTTGAGGGCGCTCATGGCGAAACACAGGCCCCATGGAATACACCCGTTGAGGCGCTGCGTAAGTCAGATTGTGTTGAATGGTGGCGCGTGCAATGCCCGCGGTGAATTCTGGCCGCAAAGTAAGTTCGTCGCCATTCAAGCGATCCACAAAACTAAACATCTCTTTTTCAACGATGTCGGTGACTTCACCAATGCCCCGGCGAAACAGCGACGTGGGCTCAAGCACAGGGGTTTTGATCAAGCGGTAACCATAAGAGGTCAACCACTCACGAAGCATGACCTCGAGATTCTCCCAATGAATGCCTTCTACGGGCAAAACATCGTTCATTCCCTTGACGGATTGAAGTCGGGGTTGCTTTTTGGCTTTGGATTGTTCCGGCGACTCAGGATGACTCATTGACGCATTCAACTTAATTTCTCAACCCGGTATTGTCGCCTATTCTTGGGCTACTTGTTGCCGCCAGCGTACCTTTGCTCGACATAACGCTGCACAATCGCCTGAAATTCCTGAGCGATGTTCTCGCCTTTCAAGGTCACCGTGCGTTTGCCGTCTAAAAACACAGGGGCAGAAGGAGCCTCACCGGTGCCCGGCAGCGAAATACCGATGTCGGCGTGCTTGCTTTCACCCGGACCGTTCACCACGCAGCCCATCACAGCCACTTTCATTTCTTCAACGCCCACATACTGGTTTTTCCAGATCGGCATTTGATCACGCAGGTAGGTTTGAATTTGATCGGCCAGTTCCTGAAACACAGTACTGGTGGTTCGGCCGCACCCAGGGCAGGCGATTACCTGGGGCGTGAAGGCACGCAAGCCCAGCGATTGCAAAATTTCCTGCCCAACAAGCACTTCCTTGCAACGGTCACCATTGGGCTCGGGCGTGAGCGACACGCGAATGGTGTCACCAATGCCTTCTTGCAAGAGCACAGACAATGCAGCAGTAGATGCCACGATACCTTTCGTGCCCATTCCCGCCTCAGTCAAGCCAAGATGAAGGGGAAACTCGCTTCGACCCGACAATTCCCGGTACACCGCAATCAGGTCTTGAACCTGACTCACCTTGCAGGACAACACAATTTTATTGGCAGGCAAACCGAGCTCGACCGCTTTGTGTGCACTACTGACCGCAGATTCAATCAGCGCCTGGTACATCAGTTGCTGTGCTGGCAGCGGATCGGCTTTCTTGCCGTTCTCATCCATCATTCGGGCCAGCAGGTTTTGGTCCAGGCTGCCCCAGTTCACGCCAATGCGAACTGGCTTGTCGTGTTCAGCAGCAATTGAAATCATGGCCGCAAAGTTGTCATCGCGCGAACGGGATGAACCGACATTGCCGGGGTTGATGCGGTACTTCGACAAGGCCTTTGCGCAATCCGGGTATTTTTGAAGCAACAAATGTCCGTTGTAATGAAAATCACCCACCAATGGCACGGGAATTCGCATTTTGTCCAGCTGCTCACGAATGTAAGGCACCGCTTCTGCAGAAGCGTCGTTGTTCACCGTGATTCGAACCATCTCGCTGCCGGCAAGATAGAGAGCCTTGATTTGTAATGCTGTGTTCAGGGCATCGGCCGTGTCAGTGTTGGTCATCGACTGCACCAAAACAGGAGCACCGCCGCCGATGGACACAACATGCTCTTTCCAGCGGACATCCACTTGATGGGTCTTGTGTCGCTTCAAGGGGGTATTTGGAATCACGATGAACTTCTGGCGAGATAGACGGGTTGCTTAAAAGCGAGGGCTATATAAAGCCCCCTGACAGATTTTACTGAACAGTGATTCGGGCCACTTCCCCGCGAATGGATGAAGTCAGGTCAACAGATTTTCCATTGCTGGATACACTCACTGCCTTGGCGTTGCCAACAATCAACTTAAAGGGCGCTTGACCCTTCACTTCCAGATTGCTGCCACCGTCGTTGAGTTGGGAAATTAACACTTTGTCATTTGCATCGCGAACGGTCACCCAGGACTGCTCTTGAAAGTTAAACCGCAACACGCTTTCAACATTGGGGGCCAAGGGGGCTGCCGCTGGCGCTGCAGCATCAGCAACAGGTGCAGCGGCTGTTGTGCTGGCCGCACCGGTGGCGTTTGGTGCTGCGGTTGCGGGGGGTGCAGATTCACCCACAGGCGCAGCAGGTTGCTGAAGTGCCGGGAACACAGCCGTATCACCGGCCGCAGCTGGGGCTTCCAGGCCCAAAGGCAAAGAACCATCCGCTGACACAGCACTCTCGGAACCTGGTGCCGTGGCCACAGGCGCCTCGTTGGGTTCGATCACCTCTGCATCACCCACTTCGGTGGTTTGACTCGACATGAACACGGGAATGTAAAACACGGCCATGACCACCACTGCTGCCAGCACAATGCCGTAGCTCAGCGATTTCTTGCCTGTTTTACGATCAAAATTCAAAGTGGACAAGCGCTTGGAGCTGTTGGGCATCTTGGGCTCAAGCGGCTCGGAGCGCCCACTTTCGGCCTGGCCAGAACGAGCGGCTTTAACCTGGGCACTGGCCTCGGAAAACCCGAAGGACATGATGACCGGTGCAGGGTCCATCTTCAGGGCCTTGCAATAACTTTTAATGAAAGCCTTGGCAAAGGTCTCGGGCGGTAGGCGCCCAACATCACCACTTTCAATGGCTTCAAGCTGACGTTCGTTGATTTTGGTTTGAGCACTGATGTCGCTCAAGGAATAGCCAGCCTTTTCACGGGCAGCACGTAAAATTTCGCCCGGGTTCTGGCCCGATTCAAGCAGAGTCAAATTGGGGTGCTTTTCAGCGAAGGAGCCATTGCTTGGCTCCGGTTTTGCATCTTGACCTGCACTGGCATCTGATGATTCAGTTTTGCTCATCGCACGATTTTCATTCATTTGGTCTTTCCAAGCGTCGGCAGGCGCAAAGGGCCCCGATTAATCATTGTAGTTCTTTACCGCCACCACCTTTGCAGCATAATCGAAGCAAGCAGGTAGGTTCAAGCGATTTCTATGAAAATTCAATGTGTTGAGGAGTTTTTTGAGAATGCGCCACAAGTTTGGCGGCAAAAATATCGTTTTTATAATTGAATTAATACGCAATCACTGCCACAACACACTCAATCTTGCTTTCATTGTATGACAAAGCATGCACGCTGTTTGCCTAGTCCCTGCGTTTGGAGGAACCCCTCAGTTCTTCCAGGGACACCGTACTTACAAGCCTTTCCTTGACCTTGGTTCGGTCTCGAACTTCGCCAGCCAGTTGACCGCATGCTGCATCGATGTCATCACCCCGGGTTTTGCGAACTGTAGTTACCACACCCGCGCCGCCAAGGATATCCACAAACGTTTTGATTGCAGGGCTGGTTGACTTGAGCAAACCCGACTCCGGGAATGGATTAAACGGGATCAGGTTGAATTTACAAGGCACGATTTTGGCGATTTCAAGCAATTGCTGGGCATGTTCTGGCTTGTCATTTACCCCATCAAGCATGACATACTCAAAAGTAATGAAATCACGCGGCGCAAATTTCAGGTAACGCAGGCAGGCATCGAGCAACTCACGCAATGGGTACTTTTTGTTCAGCGGCACGAGGTGATCGCGCAATGCGTCATTGGGGGCATGCAATGAAACAGCCAAGGCCACGGGGCAATCTTGCGAAAGCCTGTCCATGAAGGGCACAACGCCCGATGTCGACACAGTGACCCTGCGGCGGGAAAGACCGTAAGCCGTGTCATCCAGCATCAATTGCAAAGCCGGGACCAAGGCATCGTAGTTCAGCAGGGGCTCGCCCATGCCCATCATGACCACATTCGTAACCGGGCGCTCTTGGGCGTAAACACGGTCGCCAGCTTCGCGCAGCAACACATTGGCCTTCCACAACTGGGCCACAATTTCAGCGGTACTTAAGTTGCGGGAAAAACCTTGTTTGCCAGTAGAGCAAAAACGGCAATTGACCGCGCAGCCAGCCTGCGAGCTGACGCACAGGGTTCCGCGGCGCTCTTCGGGGATGAATACCGTTTCAACTGCATCGCCATTGCCAACATCAAAGAGCCACTTGCGTGTGCCGTCTTTGGATACGTTGTCGGAAATGATACTGGGGGCCTTGATGCAGGCACGGCTGTTCAAATTCTGGCGAAATGATTTCGCAAGGTCGGTCATGGAATCAAAATTGTCCATGCCCGACTGGTGTATCCATTTGGCCAGTTGTTTGGCCCTGAATGGTTTTTCACCCAAATTGCCACACCACTGAATCAGCTCGGGCACCGAGTAGTCCAGCAAGTTGTCGAGTTGTGCACTCATGGTGTGTCCTTTCAAAACAAACGGGGACGCATGTGCGCCCCCGGAATTCAACGCAATCGAACTAGATTAGCGTGAAAATACTTGTGACGCTGGGAAGAAATAAGCAATTTCGTTCGCAGCTGTTTCAGGGGCATCCGAGCCGTGAACCGCGTTGGCGTCAATGCTTTCAGCGAAGTCGGCGCGAATGGTACCGGCAGCGGCTTCCTTGGGGTTTGTGGCACCCATCAATTCGCGGTTCTTGGCAATTGCGTTCTCGCCTTCCAGGGCTTGAATCATCACTGGGCCAGAAATCATGAACTCAACCAGGTCGTTGAAGAAAGGACGTGCCTTGTGCACTGCGTAAAAGCCTTCAGCTTCAGCGCGTGACAGGTGAGCCATGCGTGCGGCCACTACCTTCAGGCCAGCGGCTTCAAAGCGGCTGTAAATTTGACCAATTACGTTTTTTGCAACAGCATCAGGCTTGATGATGGACAGGGTGCGCTCGATTGCCATGGTGTAACCACTCCGAAAAGATTAGAAAAGCATGAAAATTAACCCGCGATTATAGCTGGTTTATATAAAAAACCCAATCACGGGGCTGACCCACGTCTTGAATTGAAACTTTTCGCCATTACCATTACTCTAAATGCATACAAATTCGCGTTTTACAAAGGAGCGAGTAAACATGTCTGAATTCAGAACTGCACAATTTGGCCGCACAGCCGGTGGTGTATCTACCGTAGAAACCAACCGGGTTCTGCGAAACACATACTTCTTGTTGGCCCTGTCGATGGTTCCGACGGCCCTGGGTGCGTTTGCGGGCATTCAATTCGGCTTCTTCCGCTTGTTCGCCGGTAGCCCCATTCTTTCCTTCGTGGTCATGCTTGCCGCCATGTTCGGCTTCATCTGGGGCATTCAACGCAACCGAAATAATTCCTTCGGTGTTGTGCTCATGCTGGGCTTTACCTTCTTCATGGGCTTGATGCTCTCCGGCATTTTGTCGGTCGCACTCAGTCTGTCCAATGGCGGCTCCATCATCATGATGGCTGCGCTGGGCACAGCCGGTATTTTCTTTGGTTTGGCCAGCTATGCCGCGGTGACCAAGCGTGATTTCACCAACATGGGTAAGGGACTGCTGATCGGTTTGGTTATGGTGATTGTGGCCTCAGTGGCCAACATCTTCCTGCAAATGCCAGCCCTGTCACTGACCATTTCCACCATTTGCGTGGGCTTGTTCTCGCTGTTCATTTTGTACGACCTGCAACGTGTCATGCGCGGCGGTGAAACAAACTACATTTCCGCAGCCTTGAGCATTTACCTGAGTTTGTACAATCTGTTCGTGAACTTGCTGCAACTGCTCATGGTATTTACAGGTGGCAGCCGCGAGTAAACAAGCGCCTGCTGGGATTAAGTTACCTGAAAGTAACTGATTTCAAAGCACTTTTTTGACACTTTGCAACATCGAAAGTTGTTGCAAAGTGAATTGCAGAAGCGCAATATGAAGTTTCAGTGGGTCGGTATCTATACTGACCGCCGAGTTGGTGAGGCAAACGCACCAACGAAAACGGGGCCGCAACGGCCCCGTTTGTTATTTGCGCAGCTGAATTCTGTTCGCCAGGGTCAGGAATAGTCGCTGTACTCCACTCGCTCAAACACTGCAATCGACTCCACATGCGATGTATGGGGGAACATGTTCACCACCCCTGCTTTCATCAACTTGTACGAGCCGACATTGCAAAGTACCGCCGTATCCCGAGCCAAGGTGCCCGGGTTGCAGCTGACATAAACAATGCGCTTGGGCTGAAACTCTGCACGCGCACCTACAATTGCCTTACAAATTTCCAAGGCCCCGTCGCGCGGAGGATCGACCAAGACTTTGTCGTATTGCCCCCAACTTTCCCATTCAGGTGTTTCCACTTCGAACAGATTGCGCACATGAAATTCGGTTTTATCGGCCAGGCCGTTGAATTTAGCATTCTCGCCGGCTCGGTCAACCAGGTCTTGCGAACCTTCAAAACCCTTCACGTAACTGCTTTTCGTGGCCAAAGGCAAGGAGAAATTACCCAAGCCGCAGAACAGATCAAGCACGCGGTCTTCGGGCTTTAAATCGAGCAATGACACCGCACGGCTAATCATGGCGTCGTTGATCATGTGGTTCACCTGCGTGAAATCAGTCGGCCTGAATCGCATTCGAATACCAAAACTGGGAATGCGATAAGTGAGGTCCACTGGCTTGTCAGCTTCAAGACGATGTGCAGTGGCTGGGCCACCTGGTTGCAGCCACCAGTCAACGCCCCACTTTCGGCCAAAGGATCGAATCGTATCGAGGTCTGACTCACTCAAGGGTTCCAGGTGGCGTAACACCATTGCGGTAACACCATCGCCCACGGCCAGTTCAATTTGGGGAATACGCATGAAAATGCTCAGCGTGACCAGCATATTGCCCAGGGGCACAATCATGTTGGACACATGCTTGGGCAACACATGGCATTCCTGCATGTCCGCCACGTAAGAAGATGCTTTCTCGTGAAACCCGACAAAGAACCGCTCTTTCTTGATCACAAAGCGGGTACTTAAACGCGCACGGTGTCGATAACCCCAAAATGAACCATAAATGGGGGGCATCATCTGCTCGGGAGTTTGGCGACCAATTCGCTGCAACAGGTCTTCAAGCGCGCGGTTTTTAATGGCCACCTGGGCATTGGGCTCAATGTGCTGCATGGCGCATCCGCCACACACCCCATAATGCGGGCACTTGGGCGTGGTGCGAGTGGAAACCGTATTCAGCACCTGCAGTGTTCTGCCTTTTGAATAGCTTGGCTTTACTCGCGTAATTTCGGCAACAACGGTTTCGCCGGTGATTGCACCATCGATGAAGTGCACTTTGCCATCCACATGGCCAATGCCATTGGCATCCAGGTCGATTGATTCAATGGCAACTTGCACCCGTGGAAACACCACGGGTGTTCGATCTTTTTTCTTTTTGCGGCCCATGGCTACATTCAATAAAAATTAACGGGCCGGGAGGTAATCCATCGGGTCAACAGGTTTGCCTTGCTTGCGCACTTCGAAGTGCAGTTTGGGGCGATCAGAATCGGACTGCCCTGCTTCCGCAATTTTCTGGCCCTTGGTGACAGGCTCACCTTCTTTCACCAACAAGGTTTTGTTGTGGGCATAGGCGGTCAACAAGTTGTTGTCGTGTTTCAGGATAATCAAGTTGCCATAACCGCGCAGCGCGTTGCCTGAATACACGACACGCCCCGCCTGAGAGGCAATTACGGGGTCACCCACTTTGGCAGCAAGGTCAATACCCTTGTTCACACCCGCTTTGTACCCTTGAATAATTTCACCTGGATGCGGCCAAATAAAACCCAAAGTAACAGCAACGGGAGCCGGCGGCTTGATTTCCGGTGCTGGTGTGGCCTCGACCGGTTTTGCACCGCCAGCAGGAGTAATCGGGGTTACTTCAACGCCAGTGTCTTCAACAGTGCTTGCCCCAGATGCACCAGCCGCGACAGCACCAGGCGCACCCGTCACACGCAGCTTTTGACCAATGCTTAGCTTGCTGGGATCACTCAAATTGTTGGACCGCGCCAGCTCACGCCAATCCAGACCAAAATCAAGCGCAATGCTGTACAGGGTATCGCCAGCTTTGACGGTGTAAACACCGTCGGTGGCCACTGCGGTGTCAGTAGAACGGGAGGGCAAACGATCGACCACCGGGGCCTGGTTACCCGTTGTTGTACAGGCGGCCAGGAAGGTCAGTGTTGCAAACCCAACTGCCAATGCACGTGTGTAACCCAGCAATGGGGTTCTGGTTAATGCGCCACGTTTCATACGATGCGAGTTCCTTGTAACAGGGGTACGAATTTTACCAAGTCTTTTTTCTCTCGGTGCCATTTGTCGACCGCCAAACGATCAACAATGACCAGATTTTGCTGATTCTGGTCAGCCACGGGCACTATAAGGCGCCCGCCAATTTTTAACTGCTTGAGCAAGGCTTGCGGTATTTCCAAACCCGCAGCGGCCACAATGATGACATCAAACGGTGCTTGTGCGGGCAACCCCACCAAACCATCGCCATGAATTACTTTGACTTTCTGAAAGCCGGCAAGTTTTAAGTTGCGCAGGGCCTTGTCGTATAACGCCTCAATGCGTTCTATGCTGACCACCCGCTTTGCGATGTTGGCAAACACCGCAGCCTGGTAACCACAACCCGCACCGACTTCCAGCACATTGTCCAGCTCTGCACGGCCATCCAGCGCGTATTCAGCAAAACGGGCCACGGTGAAAGGCCGTGAAATGGTTTGCTGATGGCCAATTGGCAAGGCTGCGTCTTCGTAGGCTCGCGATGCAAATGCTTCGTCCACAAACAAATGCCTCGGCACAGCACCAATTACATTGAGCACACGCTGATTCACAATGCCCAGAGTTTTCAGTTTTTGAACCAAATGCCCACGCGCACGCTCGGAGGTCAGGCTTGAACCACCGATGCGTTCCGGAATGCGGTCCAGTTTGCGCGCAGACTGGGTAATCAGCGCAGGTGCTGGCTTGAAGCGGGGCTTTTGATCCATGTTGTTGTTTTACAGCCAATCGGCCAGGGTCTTCATTTGTTCGGTGTGCGTTAAATCAGCTTTCAAAGGACTGATCGAAATTTTACCCTGCTTGACCGCATAAAAATCGGTGCCTGGGCCAGCATCTTTGGCACCGCCGGGTGGGCCAATCCAGTAAACGGTTTCATCTTTGGGATTCTGGGTGGGAATCACGGGTTCGGCATGGTGGCGCTTGCCCAAACGGGTGCATTCGTAACCTTGCATGTCATCGTAAGGAATCGGGGGAATGTTCACATTCAGCAGGCAATGTTCCAAACCAAGTTTGTTGTTCAGGAAGCGCTCAACAATTTCAGCTGCCACGCGGGCTGCGCTGTCCAGGTGCGCATAACCTTTGCCAGCCAGCGAAAAAGCGATCGCGGGCAAACCACACTGAAAGCCTTCCATGGCGGCTGCCACAGTGCCTGAATAAATGGTGTCGTCGCCCATGTTGGCGCCGTTGTTGATGCCAGACACCACGAGATCCGGACGACGTTCCAGCAAACCAGTTACCGCCACATGCACGCAATCGGTGGGGGTGCCATTCACATAACGAAATCCGTTGGCGGCTTTGCGTACTGTAAGCGGCCGGTCAAGTGTGAGGGCATTGGACACGCCCGAGCGGTCTTGCTCGGGTGCCATCACCTCCAGGTGAACCGTGTTGCCGAATCGTTCAAGCAAAGCGCCATGCAAGGCCAAAATGCCGGGGGCACTGTAACCATCGTCGTTGCTGATCAGAATGTGCGGAATGGTCAAGATCAAGCTTCCTTGCGGCGAAACACCCAAGTGTTCTCGGTGGATTCTTTGGGCGCAAATGCGTAGCCTGCCACCTTGAACTTTTTCAGTTGCTCTACATCTGTGATGCGTTGGTCAACAATATAACGGGCCATTAAACCGCGTGCTTTTTTGGCGAAGAAACTGATAATTTTGTACTGGCCGTTTTTGTAATCCTGAAACACGGGTTGAACCACGCGTGCGTTCAAGGCCTTGGTATCAACCGACTTGAAATACTCATCTGAAGCCAGATTGACCAACACAGGGTCTTTTTTTCCGAGTTCCTTGTTCAGGGCCGGCGCCACGGTCTGCTTCCAATAGGCGTATAGATCTTTGCCGGCAGGGTTGGGCAGCTTGGTGCCCATTTCAAGGCGATAGGGTTGCATCAAATCGAGTGGACGCAAAATGCCATACAGGCCCGACAGAATACGCACATGCTTTTGTGCAAAAGCCAAACCGTCTTCGTCCAGGGTTTTTGCATCAAAACCATCGTACACATCGCCATTGAATGCCAGCAACGCAGGGCGCGAATTCTTTTTGGTGAACTTGGTTGACCATTCGCTGTAACGCGTTGCGTTAAGCACACCCAACTTGTCAGAGACCGACATGAGTTCGGAAATATCGGCCGGGCTCATGGGGCGAAGAATATTCACCAGCGCTGCGGCCTGCTCAACAAACTGCGGCTGTGTACTGGCTGAAACGGACAAGGGTGTTTCGTAATCGAGCGATTTTGCGGGAGAAAGAACTACAAGCATGGACATGAATCACCTGGTTGTTACTACGGGTTTATTATCGCAGGATCTGGCAGGTGATTCAGGGACAGGGTGGTGTGAAGTCGGGAAAAAATACCCAATACAAGGTATGCGAGTGACTGGTGTTTTTGAGGTTGGCCGCGGATGCGACTTTGTCGCTCCGCTTCTGGCCGTGTCTCCCAGACTGTCTCTCCCGAAGATGAATGTATTACCTGTCACATGCAGCAATTGGATTCAGGCAAATGTGTTTGCAAGTTTTGGTTTACTGTATATAATCACAGCATGTCCATTCGAGATTGGTGCCATGAAAGGTTTAACTGCTCGTCAACAAGAAATTCTTGATTTAATCCGAGACCAAATTACCCAATTTGGCAGGCCACCCACTCGCGCCGAAATTGCACGGCAACTGGGATTTCGCTCAGCCAATGCAGCAGAAGATCACTTACAGGCTCTGGCCAAAAAAAATGTCATTGCACTGGATGCCAGTACGTCACGGGGCATTCGCTTGCTGGGTGAATACGCCGAAGGTTTGGAAGAAACTGCCAGCAAGGCCGCCGAACGTGCAATGGAGCAATTCATGCAATTGCCACTTATTGGTCGTGTTGCCGCAGGCAGCCCGATTCTTGCCCAAGAACATGTGGAAAAACAAATTCCTGTTGATCCCTCACTGTTTCCAGACAAGCCCGATTACTTGCTGAAAGTACGCGGCATGTCGATGAAAGACATCGGCATTATGGATGGCGATTTGCTGGCCGTAAAAAAAGCCAGTACCGCCAGAGCGGGCCAGGTGGTGGTTGCACGCGTGAACGACGATGTCACCGTGAAACGTTTTTTCCAGAAAGGCCATGTGGTTGAACTGCAAGCCGAGAACAGCGATTTCGCTCCCATTGAAGTCGACTTGCGAACCGAAACATTCGCAATTGAAGGTTTGGCTGTTGGTTTGATTCGCCAAGGCCAGTTGCATTAAAAAGCAGTTATTGCACTAAAAAGCAATGTCGGGGGTTGTTGTGTCGTCTGATCTTGCCAGCATTCACCCCGGCGTGTGGCGTGCCCACCAGCTTGCCAACGACACCAGTGCGCGTATACCCAGCGGCTTTGTTGCCCTGGATCAACAATTGCCCGGGGGTGGCTGGCCTACCCGCAACCTGATTGAACTGCTGTTAAAACACCATGGCATTGGCGAGCTTCGCTTTCTAATGCCGGTGTTGCGCAAACTATCGCTGGAGAAAAAAAAACTGGTGCTGATTGGCGCACCGCTGCTACCACTCACGCCGGCGTTTGAGCAGTTCGGTGTGGCCTTGGATCAAGTGCACTTGGTTCAAACCGACAAACCCCAAGATCGACTTTGGGCGATCGAACAGGTGCTGCAAAGCGATTCCTTCGGTGCACTTTTCATGTGGCTGCCTGAAGAAAAAACACTCTGCAACCCAACTGTGTTGCGTCGCTTGCAGTACCAGGCCACTCGTTCACAGGGTTTAAGTTTTGTATTTCGCCCCATTCGGGCACAAATGCAACCCTCCCCGGCTTCACTGCGCTTGTGCCTGACGGCCCAAAGCAGCAATAGCCTGCGAGTGCATTTGATCAAACGCAGGGGGCCTGTGCTTGAGCAGGCAATACTGATCAATTTACCAAAACCGCAAGGTGCTTTACCCGACACCCCGCACTCACAGGAGCTTGTTCGTGCGCTGGATCGCCCTGAGTTACAAACAATCCCGCAACCCACGCGAAGTCAAATCACAATTTGATGCCAATTCCTTGTTTGAATTGGCAGCACATTACAGCCCGGTGGTGTGCTGGCGACAAGACCAGCATCATGAATATGTGGGTTGGCTGGTTGAAGTGCAGAGCAGCTTCAGGTTGTTTGGTGGCGCACAGGCTTTGCTTTCGCAACTCTGGGAAAGTACCGAGGAATTTTCTGGCGAATTGCAACTGGCCAACCACCACACTGCAACCGGCGCATGGTGGCTTGGCAAGTGCGCCCCCGCACGCAATCTAGACGATTTTCTGGCCATGCTGAATTTCAATGAAAACAGTTTGCTGGCCCTGCCAATTTCAGTGCTTGATTGCGATGTGAAGCTGCAAACCACCTGGCGACAATGCGGTTTTGGCCGCATTGGTGATTTGTGGCGTTTGCCACGCGATGGATTTTTAAAACGGTTTGGCGCACAAGCCTTGGCTGAACTTGATTCGGGTTTTGGGCTTCAAAACAAACTCGCCATAGCAACGGCACCCCACGAACCTGCGGATACATTCGAGCAAGAAAAGGAATTGCCTTTTCACAGCGACAGGCTTGATCTGATTGAGCACCATGCACAAGCACTGCTTGAAGCAGTGTGCAACTGGCTAAAGCAGCAAAAACATGGCACGCGTGAATTGCACTGGGCCTTTGTTCACGCGCACGGTGAAGAGGTTTTACGCCTGAGAAGTGCGCAAGCCACCGATTGCATCGACACATGGAAGCGCCTGCTGCACCACCAACTGGGGCGGATGCAATTTGACGACGACATACGCAACCTTCGAGTGCAATGCATGCACAGTGAATTGCTGCCCAACGTGAATCGCAGTTTTTTACCCGATCCGGCAGAAGGCACTCGTAACTGGAACAACACCTGCGATGTTCTTCGCGCGCGCTTGGGCGAACAAACCGTATTATTTGCAGCCACAGAAAGTGACCCAAGGCCCGAATGCAGCATTGTGTTGCAACACACCCCGCTGCAAAAACCTGCGAACACTGCCTTTAAGAAAATTGAAAACCAACATGCCCCTGAATTGAACAATGCGACATTGGCGGCCAGCAGCCCGCGCCCATTGTGGCTGTTGCCAACGCCCAAGCCACTTCAAGGAAAAGCCCCACAGTGGCAAGTGGGTGGCCCATGGCAATTGCTTAGCGGCCCCGAACGTGTTGAGTTTGGCTGGTGGGATGCCAAACCTTGCAAGCGCGATTACTACTGCGCACGCGACAGCAATTCCAGTTTGGTGTGGCTGTATCAAGACCTGCTTGAAAAAGATGCACGCTGGTTTTTACATGGTTACTTTGCATAAGGCACTCTGAACATGAATGCGCCATTGCACACCGCACCACCTTTTGCTGAAGCACTGGCGTTGAGTAACTTCAGTTTTTTAAAAGGTGCGTCACACCCGGAAGAGCTGGTGCAGCAGGCCAAATTGCTGGGTTACAGCGCCATTGGCATCACGGATGAATGTTCGCTGGCGGGCATTGTTCGTGCACATCAGGCCGCCAAGGAATGTGGTATTCAACTGTTGGTAGGCGCCCAGTTTGTGTTCGCAAACAACAGTGCATTTACCGGCCAGCGCATTGCCTTGATAGTGAAAAACAAAACCGGCTACACCCACTTGTGCAGGCTGATTACCCAGGCCCGTGGCCGTGCAGCCAAAGGCGACTACCTCTTCACCCGTGACGACCTTGCTGATATTCCACCCGGACTTCAATTGCTGCTGGTGCCCGACGAACGCAACAAAGACAATTTTCCGGCCCTCTTAAGCTGGTGTGCCAAGCGTTTTGCTGGCCGCATGCACTTGGTGTGTAATTTGCAGCACCGTGGGTTCGACAAGGCATGGCTGCTGCACTTGCAAGCCCTGGCCCACCTGCACCGGGTTGAACTCATGGCCAGCAACTTGCCCGTGATGCATTCCGGCGAACGCAAGAACTTGCATGATGTGCTGACTGCCATTCGACTGAACTGCAAGCTGAACGACGCAAAACCATTTCTGGAAACAAATGCGCAACGTTGCTTGCAGCCCTTGCAAGTGCTTGCCAAAACTTACCCGCACAACTTACTTAAGCAAACTGCAACACTGGCGGCACAGTGTGTTTTTTCGCTGGATGAATTGCGCTACCAATACCCGCGTGAAATTAGCCCTGAAGGCCTGGAACCCACACAATACTTGCGCCAACTTGTAGAAGAAGGCGCAGCCCAACGCTACAGCGGCAAAGTGCCCGCCAAAGTCAGGAAACAAATTGAACATGAATTACAGCTGATTGAGGAACTGAAATTTGAGGCCTACTTTTTAACGGTTTACGACATTGTCCGTTTTGCGCGTTCCCGCAATATTTTGTGCCAGGGCCGTGGGTCTGCTGCCAATTCGGTGGTGTGTTATTGCCTGCACATTACCGAAGTCAACCCCGACAAAATGGCCGTGCTGTTCGAGCGTTTTATCAGCCGGGAACGCAACGAGCCACCCGACATTGACGTGGACTTTGAACACACGCGCCGCGAAGAAGTGATTCAATACATTTACAAGAAGTATGGTCGCGACCGGGCCGCACTGGCCGCCAGCGTGGTGGTTTACAGGCCCCGCTCAGCATTGCGGGATGTGGGAAAAGCCTTGGGGTTGGGTACAGATTTGATTGAAGATTTGGCCAAGTCGCAAGATGGCGGTTACAGCCGTAGCATGAGCGTGGACCACATGGTGCAGGCAGGCATTGATGTTCGCCAAAGCACTGTGCAGCATTGCGTGCATTTGGCCGATGAACTGCTGGGGTTTCCACGGCACTTGTCGCAACACACAGGCGGCTTTGTGATTGCGCGCGACAGCCTGACTGAACTGGTGCCAGTGGAAAATGCTTCGATGCCAGAGCGCAGCGTCATTCAGTGGGACAAAGACGACCTGGACGCCATGGGCCTGATGAAGGTAGACGTACTGGCGCTTGGCATGTTGAGCGCTATTCGAATGACGCTGGACGAATTGCACAAAAAACCCGGTGCCCCCAGAACCCTGCAAGCCATACCACCCGAAGACAGCACGGCATACGACATGATGTGCAAGGCCGACACCGTGGGTGTGTTTCAAATTGAAAGCCGTGCGCAAATGGGCATGCTTCCCCGCCTAAAACCCCGTGAGTACTACGACCTGGTGATTCAGGTAGCCATTGTGCGGCCCGGCCCCATTCAAGGCGGCATGGTGCACCCGTTTTTAAAACGCAGGCAGGGCCTGGAAGCAGTGAACTATCCTTCGGAGGCCTTGAAAGAGGCACTGGGCCGTACCCAAGGTGTTCCTATTTTTCAGGAACAGGTGATGCAGGTTGCAATTCTGGCTGCTGGCTTTACACCGGGCGAGGCCGATGCATTGCGTCGCGGAATGGCCGCCTGGAAACGCAAAGGCGGCCTGCACCATTTTTACGAGCGCGTGGTGAACGGCATGTTGGAGCGCGGCTACACCCGAGAGTTTGCAGAAAGTATTTTCAAACAAATGGAAGGCTTTGGCGAATATGGTTTTCCGGAAAGCCATGCCGCCAGTTTCGCCTTGTTGGTGTATGCATCGTCCTGGCTGAAATGCCACCACCCGGATGCATTTTTATGTGGTTTGCTCAACGCGCAGCCCATGGGTTTCTATGCGCCGTCACAGCTGATTCAAGATGCGCAACGACATGGCGTGACAGTACGGCCCGTGGATGTGCAGTGCAGTGCCCTTGAAACCCGACTGGAAAGCTGCACAGGTCAGCTGTGGACCGTTCGTCTGGGTTTAAACCGGGTCAATGGCTTGAAACATGACGCTGCTGTGCGTATTGTTCAAACCCGCGAGCAAGGGCTGTTTGAAAGTGTAGAAGACTTGACCAAGCGCGCTCGGCTTGACCGCGGCGACCTGCTTGCACTGGCCGATGCAAATGCGCTTGAGCAACTGGCAGGGCACCGCCGCCAGGCCGTGTGGCAAACCGCAGCAACTGAAACAAGGGGCGTTCGGCACGGCGCAAACAACACAGACCTGCTGACCAACACCCGCAGCAATGAAACACCGCTTGAATTGCCCAAAGCCGGTGAACTGGAAGACATGCTGGCCGATTACCGCGCCACAGGTTCAAGCCTGGAACACCACCCTATTTCATTTTTGCGCAAGCAACTGGCACCGTACAAAATAAGGCAGGTTGAAGAATTGCGCACTTACCCCAACGGCAGGCTGGCACGGGCCTGCGGCATTGTGACACACCGGCAACGCCCAGCCACTGCGCACGGCACCGTGTTTTTAAATCTTGAAGATGAAACAGGCAATGTGAATGTAATTGTGTGGAACAGCTTGGCCGAAGAACAGCGACATGTGCTGCGCAATGCGCAAATTATGGGGGTGTTTGGTATTTGGCAGCGCGAAGGTGAAGTATGCAATTTGGTGGCACGCAGGCTGGTGGATTACACCCACCTGCTTGCGCAACTGCAAACGCCGTCGCGAGACTTCAAGTAATCAGGCAAAGCTTTTTTACTTCAATGATTAAATATCCACTTCCACCAAATTGCCTTTGTCCTCCAGCCAGGTGCGGCGCGCGCCACTTTCCGTGCGGCCCATCAACATGTGCATCATGGCATTGGTTTCGGTCACATCCATGCTGCCCAAGGTAACCGGCAACAAGCGACGTGTGTCAGGGTTCAAGGTTGTTTCCCACAACTGCTCGGCATTCATTTCACCCAAGCCTTTAAAACGGGAAATCTTGATGTTCGCCTCTTTCACACCCTCTTTGCCCAGTTTGTCTTGCACCGCATAAAGCTCGGCTTCGTCGAGGCAGTACAGTTTGCGCGCGGGCTTTTTTCCCTGTGCGGGCACATCCACGCGAAACAGCGGTGGACGAGCCACATACAAGTTCTGGCTTCGAATCAGCGCAGGAAAATGCTTGTAGAACAAGGTGAGCAACAACACCTGAATATGTGAACCATCCACATCAGCATCGGAAAGAATACAAATTTTGCCGTAACGCAAACCGCTTAAATCGGGATTGTCATTCACGCTGTGTGGATCCACGCCAATGGCCACCGCAATGTCATGAATTTCCTGATTGGCAAAGAGGCGGTCTTTGTCGGTTTCCCAGGCATTGAGCACCTTTCCACGCAAAGGCAACACGGCCTGAAATTCTTTGTCACGGCCCATTTTGGCCGACCCACCGGCAGAATCACCCTCAACCAGAAACACCTCATTCAGCGTAATGTCGGTGCTTTCACAATCGGTCAGCTTGCCTGGCAAAATGGCCACTGAAGAGCTTTTTCGTTTCTCGACTTTCTGCGCTGCACGTGAACGGGCTTGCGCCTGTTTAATGGCCAGTTCAGCAATTTTTTTGCCGTCTTCAACGTGCTGGTTCAACCACAATTCAAATGCAGGCTTCACCAACGAAGACACCAAACGCACTGCATCGCGGCTGTTCAGACGTTCCTTGATTTGTCCCTGAAACTGCGGGTCGAGCACTTTGGCCGACAACACGAAATTCGCCTTGGAAAAGATGTCATCAGGCATCAACTTGATGCCTTTGGGCATCAGCGAGTGCATTTCACAAAATGCCTTGATGGCCTGAAACACTGCTTCGCGCAAACCCGATTCATGTGTACCACCAGCAGAAGTCGGAATCAGGTTCACATAGCTTTCACGCACGGGTGCACCCTCCGCCACAAAAGCCAGGGCCCAGGCTGCACCCTCGCCTTCCGCAAAACCTTCATCGCGAAGTACATCAACGCTCAGGTCGCCGCTAAACATGGGAGCCACCAGTTCACGGTCGAGCAACTCTTCCTTTAAAAAACCACGTAGTCCGTCATCGAATTTCCAGCGCTTGGCTTCACCGGTTTTCTCAGAAACCAACACCACCTCGACACCTTTCAACAACACAGCCTTGCTGCGCAACAGGCGGTCCATTTCGTTCAAGGGCAATACAGCGGAATCAAAGTACTGGGGGTCGGGCCACACACGCACGGTGGTGCCCTTTTTCGGATCGCTGCTAGTTTGCGGGCGTACTTTCAGGGGTTCGATTACATCGCCACCGCTGAACACCAGTGTGCCCACCTGCTTGTCGCGTACCGCACTCACCTCAAGCCGGGTTGAAAGGGCGTTGGTTACTGACACACCCACACCGTGCAGGCCGCCAGAGAAGCGATAAGCGCCACCATCGGCCTTGTTGAATTTGCCGCCGGCATGCAGGCGGGTAAACACCAGCTCAATAACCGGCACCTTTTCTTCGGGGTGAAGACCAATCGGAATGCCCCGCCCTTCGTCCTGCACCGAGACACTGCCATCGGTGTGAATGGTCACCGTGATGCGCGTACCGAACCCCCCCAAGGCCTCGTCGGCTGCGTTGTCGATCACCTCTTGAATAATATGCAAGGGGCAATCGGTGCGGGTGTACATGCCGGGGCGCTGCTTGACTGGCTCTAGCCCTTTAAGGACACGGATGGACGATTCTTGGTACTGGCTCATGACAACCTGATAGTTCAATGACCGCTTGATGATACCAATAATTTGGATTCATTTCGGGCAGGACTGGAACCATCTGCGGCTGTGCCAGCACTCATGACCAAGATAGGAAATTTGTTCCGCGTGGTTAGCACAATTTTCAAGGCTAATAAAGCAGCATGTCACCCCACCCCCTATCCATGGTGACACCTCGTTCGGACTTTTTGCAGCCTTGATACGCTGTGGCGTTATTTAAACAACTCGCCAAGGCCGACCATGATTCAACTTCCGTTTCAAGTAGAGAGGCTCGACATGAAACCGATTGCCCCCAAGTTAAAGATCACCGCGATTCAAAGGTGCTCAAGGGCGAATCTGGAAACAACTCGCTCGGAGTTTGAATTGTTGGTTGCCAAGCAGGAAAAGCGGTTGCGCAACTTCATCATCAAACATTTTCGTGATGAAAACGCGGTCGAGGATGTATTCCAGCAAACCTTGATTGAGGCTTACTGCTGCTGGGACAGCTTTCGAGGTGATGCAAAAAGAGCGACCTGGCTGTTTGGCATTGCACTGAACATTATTCGGAACACCGCGCGCCGCTCTCCACAGTACAAATTTCATTTCACTTCGGATGAAGACCTTGAACTGGAACAAGCGGAGGGGTCTGACCCCATGCAGCATTGCATGAAAAACGAATTCAGCATCAAACTGGAATCGGCGATTGGTAATTTGCCCAACGATCTGCGTGAAACACTGGTTTTGGTGGTTCAGCATGGCAATTCTTACCAGGAAGCGGCTGACATTCTGGGTATTCCAATTGGCACGGTGCGTTCGCGAATTTCAAGGTCGCGCGCCCAATTGAAATCAATCTACGACCTGTATATGGACTGATGAACGCAAATTTGGCAACCCGATATGGGGCACTCAACAAAATTCTGGAATCACTGGGAATGACTCTCAGCGACACCGAGCAATGTGCCGGTGAAGATGGCTATCGAATTGATTTTGAAAAGAACTTCACGATTGAGCTGCAACACCTTGGCGGCGCAGATTGCAGGGTAAGCGCAAGAATTTTCAGCTTGGGGAAATCGTTACAGGTTCAGGAAAACCAAATTAAACTGGCCTTGGCCCTGTTTGGTGAATTGAAAAACGACATGCCCGAAGGTGTGTCAACCGCAATTTCAAACCACGACAACTGCTTGCGCCTGTGTGTTGAAATTGTGAGTGAAAGCAAAGACATAATCATGTCGCAATTTCAAGGCTTTGTTCATGTGGCGTTTGCCTACAAACAAACCTAC
The DNA here is from genome assembly GCF_002473065.1 of Limnobacter sp. UBA7229. Classification (NCBI taxonomy): domain Bacteria; kingdom Pseudomonadati; phylum Pseudomonadota; class Betaproteobacteria; order Burkholderiales; family Burkholderiaceae; genus Limnobacter; species Limnobacter sp. UBA7229. The sequence continues at coordinate 151,459 of NZ_DKTN01000022.1, forward strand.
TTTCAGCACAAAGGCTCAACCTAGGGCGATCAGCCTCGGCTTTGTGCAGCCTTGGTCCGGTCGGCTAAAACAGCCTGAAGCCACAACTCGAATTTCTCTTTTGCATCCAGCACATTGTTGGCTAACATCAACCTGGAAACATGCAGCTTGGAATATTCAAGCTCAAAAATACAGGTTTGCTCCAGAGACTTAGCAAGCCAACGCTGCGACAGCCAATCTCGCAAGCAGTTACTTTCATAGCTGTTTAACACCAGGGTGGCCTGAAACTCGGAGGGACACGACCACGACTGCAACAATTCAGCCTGCCCCAAACCTTCAACAAGTTGCTCGTTAATCAAAAACCAGTTTCCGGGAGGGCTTTGCAACATGGGATTTGTGAATGCCTAGACAACACCAGCGGTGTCGCTGTGAACTTGTTGTGCGAGCGTACGGGGTGTAGAAAGGCCCGGGAAGCGCTGCAGAGAAAGAGGTTTCATCGGGCGAGCTTTGAGTTCAGAGAGAATGGCTTTGAAGGTGGTGCGCGCAGCAGAACCAGTTGGGTTGGCTGCACTGCTTGCTTGTGAAGACGCAGACTGTATTGGCGAAGTGTTTGGTTTGATCATTGGTGATAATTACAGGCACGAGGCCGATAAACGTCGTTTCATGAACATTGAGTGGCTTTGTCATCGGAATGGTTCCCGGTTTTTTCGAGCAAATCGAAACGTTTCATGCGGTAGTAAAGGGAATGCAAGGGAATACCAAGGCTTTCACTGGCCAGGCGTGCGCACCCGCGGTGTGCATGCAATGTTTGAATCAGAACGGCTTTTTCGAAAGCCAGCAAACGCTGCTTCAAACCGGCAGGTGCTTCGCTGCCAGGCACCGTGCAAGGTTCGCCCAGCCCCATCACATGCCGTTGTGCAAATGCGTGTAACTCGCGCACATTGCCAGGCCATGGTCGGCTCAACAACTCGTCCGTATCTTCAAGGTCCAGCTTGGGAACTTCCAGCTTGAACTGCGCGGCCACATCGTTCAGGAAATGACAGTACAGGGGAATGATGTCTTCGAGTCGCTCTGCCAAGGCAGGAATTCGAACCTGCGACACACTGAGCCTGAAGTGAAGGTCTTCCCGAAATCTGTTCTGTTCCACCAAGGTTTCAAGTTTGGTTTTTGTCGAAGCGATGACCCGAAAAACCGAGTTGTAGAACACATGCCCACCCAGCCGAATTGCGCCGCGATATTGCAGGGCATTCAGTAACTTGGCTTGACATGACAAAGGCAGGCTGTCTATTTCATCCAGGTACAGGGTGCCATTGTGCGCAAGCTCTAATTTTCCTGGCCTGTCTTTTTGCGCCCCGGTGAAAGCACCTGCCATCACGCCAAACACCTCGGCTTCAAAAAGCTGCTCTGGCAAGGCAGCGCAATTGACGTGCACAAACTCGCCTTTCACGTCAGAGTGCGCGTGCAGCCAACGCGCAGCGGTGTCTTTGCCAGCACCCGTAGGCCCAAGCAACACGGTGTCGATGGGCAGCTGTTTTAAGCGCTGTAATTGGGATACCGCATGGCGCATGGGTTGCGAACGAACAAATTCGTCACTGTAGGGCCCCAGGTTGCTGTTGGGCAGTGGCTTTTTACCAGAACGAAAAGGTTTGGTTCGTATCAGCTTTTCAAGTACATGAACTGCAGCCAAAGGATTGGCCGGGTGCACAATGGACGCAAAAATGGGAATGTCATGGTAAACGTACTCTTGCCAGGGTTTCTCGATAAAACGAATGATCTGTGTTTCAGGCTTTCTACCCTGGGCTTTGAAGTGCTCAATTAAATCCCCAAGCTGCTCCAGGCCCTGATCAACCAGCAGCCAATGCGCGGGCAAACTGCGTTTGCCCAACAGGTCGATCAGTGACAGTTCGTGAACACTGGCCTGCATCAACAACGCTGCGGCACGCAATCTGCTTTTGAGTTCGGGGGATTCAATGCAAAGGGTTAACTCGGTCATTTGCAGCCACGGCACAATGAAATGAATAAAGTTCATTGTGAGGGCTGCGTGCCAGCATTGGATCACCCCTTGGGATTAGTCAATGTTGTGATTCTGACTGCCCCATCACCTCCACCCGCAGCATGTCCCGTGCGCGTGACAAACGGGAGCGAACTGTACCAATGGGCAAGTCCAGTTCAAGTGCAGCATCCTGATAGGTAAACCCCTCAAGCAACACCAACTGAACCACTGTTTGCATTTTGCCCGGAAGGTGATCAATTGCAGACTTGAGGGTTTCCATGCGCTCCTGACGCATCAGGGATTCTTCAGGCTCGCACATGGAATCGGCAGGAATCAGGCTGATTTGCTCATCAAAATCATCGCCTTGAAAACGAAAACTGGTGTCGCGGTAACGAAAGTTTTTCACCAGATTCAGTGCAATGCCAAACAACCAGGTTTCTGGTTTGGACTCTCCACGAAAACTCGCCCAGTTGCGAAATGCAGCCAGGTGGGTTTGCTGAATAAGGTCATCCACATAATCCTCACGGCGCAGGTGTTTGCGCACGAAGTGGGTTAAACGCGATTGCTGCGACTTCAACAAGGCCTCAAGCGTGCAAAGTTGTGCCGCGGTCAGCGGTGTTGCTGTGTTTTCGTCAATACCTGAAACGGTGATTTCGAACTGCTGAACGTTTGCGGTGTGTTCCATGACCTGCCTCTGTTTGCTTGTGTGTGGTAACAAGCGTTGTGCAGTGTGCATGCCAGGACCATGCAAATTTCAAACGGTTGATTTCATGGCGCATTTATTGATTAACTCCCAACTCGTGTTGGATTTTTTCTAAATTTGGAAGGCTGGGCGAAGCAAAATCTCTAAATCAGCACAGGCTTGAGTACAGGCTGACTCCAGTTGCGGTGTAAAATGCGCTCAGCTCGCGGTAGTACAATGGATAGTACGAGGCCCTCCTAAGGCTTAGATACAGGTTCGATTCCTGTCCGCGAGACCAGGCATAAAAAAAGCCCCTGACTTGTCAGGGGCTTTTTCATTCACACGCTGGCTTGTTCAGCTGGCTTGCTCGGTCACAATTTTCCAGCGGCCGTCTTCTTTCTTCAAACGCAATGTTTTGCGAACATTGTCCGAGTACTTGTCGGCTTTGTAGGCCTGGTCAAACTCGGCAGTGGCTTCTTCGCCATTGATTTGAACATTCAGGTTGCTGATATCGACCTCAATACTTGCCTTGCTTGCGATTCGGGCACGGCGCTGGCTTTCCCATTGTGCCCGGCTTTGCGCGCCAGGCAACTCGAAGTTGGCCGAGTAGAAGCTGAGGTAGCCCTCCACATCGCGTGCACTCCAGGCTGCGGCCCAATTGCTGACCACCTCGGTTACCTCAACCTGAAGCTGGGCAGGGCTTGGGCCTGCAGGTGCTGCAACAGGTGCTGCGGGTGCAGCAGCTGTTTCCCCCCCCAGCAAGTCGTCTGCGGCGGGCGCAGCCGGATCAAGCATGGTATCTGCTGCTGGGTCCATGGCTGCTGCTGGATCTGCAACAGGTTCAGCAGCCGGTGCTGGTTCCACAGCCGGTGTAGGCGATTGATCCAGCACTGCCGGGCGCAACTGGTCCAGACCGAGGAAATGGCTGACTGGCTTCAAGTTGTCGGCATTGTTGATCAATGCCTGACCACCGTAAGTCACAATCAACAAACCAATGAACAGCGTATACACAGGCAGCAACCAGCGCTCGTAGCGATAGTAGAAGGGCTTGTGCTTGGTGTCTTCAGCTGCCTTGTCCATTTCAGCTTCACCCACTACCTGCCTTGCAAGCAACTGGTTCAGCGCCACTGGCGGCGAGAGATAACCCAACTCAAACGCGGTGATCACAATCATCCAGAAGTGGACTGGGTGAATACCGTTGCTGTAGGCAATTGGCGCCACGGTGGCCGACACGAGAATAACCGCACCAAACGGGTCCATGACCATGCCGATGAATACCATCATGAACATGAAGATAGTCAGCGCCATCCAGATACTGCCCATTTCAGCTGGCACAATGCTCATCAGACCAGAGCGTTCGATCATGCCACCCACGCTAATGGACAAGGCCATCAACATGATCAGCGCACCGATGTGGCCAATTGTTTCTGTGGTGGCACTACGTACCGCCATTTCCAGGCCTTCGTTCTTTTTCTTGTCTGCCTGTGTATCGCCACCTACTTTGGTGGGGCCACCACGCAACTTGTCGAAAATAATCACGAACAACATGATCACGGGCAACATCACTGGTGCAGTAAATTCGTCCAGCTTGGTATCCAGCAGGTACTCATAGCCGTAAACCACCAACAACATGATCAAGATGTAAGGCGAAACTGGCACCAAGGCGCGAAGCGACTGCGGCAGGGCCTCTTTGGCCTTTGCACGCTCTGTCACACGCCCTTCTGCTTTCAGCAGCGCGATAATCATGAAAATCGTAGAGGTCAGGATGAATACGAATAAACCCCAGCCATACAATTCGCTGGTAGTAACTTCTTTGTTCAAGGCCGCAATAACCACGATGAGCAGACAAGGGCGAAGCACCACACCCAGTGAACCCGACATGGCGGTAGCGGCCAATGCAAAGTGGCGCCGTGCGCCAACGGCCAGTACCTCACGGTACACAATGGCACCAGCCGCGATCACGAACACACCAGAGGCACCTGTGTAGGCTGTGGGCACAGCAGCAGCCAGCAACACAATGTAGGTAAACACCTCAGGCGGTAATTTCCATGGACGCAGAATGTCCATGAACAGGGAAACCACGCGGGTTTGCTTGAGCAACATACCTGCCCACAGGTACAAGGCCAGGTTCAGGAAAATGCTCGACAATTCGGTGATTTGGCCAAAGTAAATTGCCAAACCTGCGACGTAATCGTCCATGAAGAAGTTGATACCCGCATTCAAGGCCATGAACGCATACAACGGGATGCTCAACAGACCCATGCCGTAACTTCCGCCCTCCTCGGCTTGTGCGGGAATTTTCAGCACGTCTTTCAAACTGATGAAGGACAGTGCTGCAAACAGGGCAATCGCAATAATGCTGATCAGCGGATTTTCAACCGCCACGCCCGAATCGTATTGAAGTTTCAGGTAGTAGCTGGCCGAAATCGTCATCAGCAAGTTGGCACCCAACATCGCCAATGAATAGACCTGAAAGTCTTTCTTGGTGCGGGGTGGACGCAGGCTGATGTGATGAAAATGCTTGGTGGTTGAAATGGCGGCAATCGCGACCATGATCAACAAAATCAATGGGCGATTCTCTGTACCAAACTTGAAAATACCAAAGAAACCGGTTTCGACCTCGCGGAATGCCTCCACTTCGGGAGTAATCGCTTTGCTGACCCGTTCGTACACGGCGAAGCGCTCGCGACACTGGTCGCGCGCAGCCTCCAGCGAGGCACGGATTTCGTTCGGATCAATTGCAACATCACCAAACAACAAATCGAGATCGGACTTGGGCGCGCTTTCAGCATCGGCAAGCTGTTTGGCTACCAGTGCATCAATGTCGGGGTTGGCTTCACAGGTGGGTGCTGAAGGATCGGCACGCAACAGGAAGTATTGAACCTGGTTTTCGGGATCGCCAAACATGCGCTCGCCTAGCCGCAAGAGCTGGCCATGCACCATTTCGCCGGTACCAATAATCAGGGTAAGTAACAGCAGTGAGAAAATCGGGAGGCTGGACAGCCATTCGGATGGCGTGCGACCAAACCATTTTTTGCCGGCGGAACTCTGCATAACGGATCCTTATCAGCGTCAATCGACTGATTGACTGATCTAATTAGCTATTTAAGATAATAAAAAAGGGGCAACGGCAAGCCCCTTTACTGCAAAGGCAAACTGGCGGGAATAAGCCCCGCCAAATTCTGTTACAGCTCAGTTTTTGTAGAACACTCAGAGTCGGCACGGTTCACACCACAACGAATCTGTTTCATGATGTTCAAAGCCTTGGGGTCGTAAGATCCGCTCTTGGCGAGACTGATACGGGATTCGCGCAACAAGATGGTGTATTTCACAGAGTCGGCGGCAGGAATATCCATCCATGCACCATTGGGGATGCCCTTTTCAGCATTGGTAATGATTTGCATGCCGGCCGGGAATTTCTTGGACCAGTAGTCACGTGATTTTTGTGCGAAGCCTTCAGGGAACTTGCTCTTGTTCACGATCAATTGGTAAGTAAGAACAGCAACCGGGAAGCGAACAATAGCCCCTGCGTTACCCAAGCCCTTGTAGAGTTCCAAAGGTTTGTAGGCAGCAGCAGGCGCAGCAATAATGTCAACAGAGCCGTTATTGAACTTGGCACCAAAGTTGGAAATGTCAGCCGACACGGGTGAGGCGCCCACTTTGGAAATCATTTCCTTTTGGGCTGAGTCGTAATCAAACGAGGCAATCTTCTTGCCAGCCAGTTTTTCAACTGAGTTGATGTCGCGGCTTTTCACATACAAGTAAGCAGCGCCAAACGGGAAAATACCCGCCACCTGATAGTTGCCTTGCGTCATTAGCGCGTCTGCTTTCTCAGTAGCGAACAGTTGAATGGTGCGCTTGACAACTTCATAACTCAAAGGCATGTCCACTTTGCCGTCTTTCACCACGGAAGCAGCACCCAAGGCGTCGATTGAACCGGCAACTGAATTGTAGGCACGTGTGCGGAAAGAGGTGGCCACAAGCATGTCGCACTGGCCGGTCTTGAAGTTTTCCGAGGCGATTTTTTCATCAGTGAACGCTTCAAGCTCCAGGTCGGCACCAAAGCCCTTGGCGGCGAGAACGTAGTCTTTGCTCAGGTTGAACACATCACCGCCCGCGCCCAGAATGTCGAACACGCATACTTTCTGTTTGGCCAAAGCCGGTGATGCGGACGCCATCAGAGCCAAGCCGAAGCCTGCTGTGATTGCTTTCATTTTAAATGTCATTGTCTGGTCTCCCAAAATTGTGTTTCTGCGCCTTGTACCAGCTGCTAGAGTGCTGTCAAGGCTTGCTGTGAGCAAAAACTTAGTTCAACAAGTCGTCCACGTTCATGCCAGCAGGCATCGCGGCTTCTTCATCCCAATACTTTCCCATGCTGCCCACTGGGGTGCGAGTACCTACATTTTCTGTCCAGTAACGGTCGGAAAGGTTGGTCATCACAGCAACGGAAATACCTTCAACCAATGCGTATTGTTCGCTTGGTTTGAAATCTTTGACATTGGCAAACCGCTTGGTCGAGTCGCGGAAACGGGTGGTGTCGCCCACTGCCAGCGAGGACAAACCGTACATCACGTGAGAAAGGCGAACACCCTGACGCTCGCCAATCAGCATGGACAGGCGGAATGTACCCCACACGTCTTTGCCTTCAGAGGCACCCGGCAAAATACTCCACACCACAGCACGCGCTGCATTGGGAGCACCCCACCATTTGGCATTCGATATGCAGGTGAGCGCGCGTTCGGATTTCGGTGCGATGTCGGTGGGTACACCTACCATTTGCTGGGAAGCAATGTCGTTTACCACGGCTTGCAGGCCAGCCACGGTGCCTAGCAGGTAGGTCAGTTCGTCGAAATCTCGTTCAAACTCGGGGCAACCCTCGCCGTACTCGAAGTTGTATTTGTCTTCAAGCTTGTTGCGCATGGCTTCAAACGCGCGCAGCTGACGGCGGGCCGTAATTTCCAGCAAGCGCTTTTGACCGATACGGGCGTCTTGGGCTTCTTCAATGTTGTTTTGCTTGGAGGCACGCAGGTAGCGCAGCTCTTCTTCCACGGCGCGCTGTTCGGAACAGGCGGCAGAGGAAACCAGCAACAGGGATTCAAGCAGTTGGGGGTCGCCACCAAACGCGCGGGTACCACCTGAGATTAGAGGAAAATTGCCTGTGGCAAAACGACAGGCCATGTCGACATCGTCGATTTCAAGCTGAGGAGGAATAATTCGGCGTTCAATCAGGTTAATCGCGAGGTTTGTGGCACCCCGCTCAACGCTTGCGCAACCTGCCGCAAATGCAACCACTCCCGAAATGGCCAATAAACGCCATACGCCAGCTTTGATCATTGATGTCTCCGTTGATTTTTCTTTTATACCTTGTCTGGTCAATATTTGGATTTGACCTTTGAGTAACAAGGTTTGCGCACGTTATTAAACCATGAAATATTCACCCATCCAAGGGAAAGTAAACAGTTGTTAATAGAAGCGTCATTCTATTTAACCCGGCAAACCCAAAGAAAGATGCCAAAACACCCCGCAATTGAAGGCAATAAATTGTTAAAAAGCGCGGAGAATAAAGTATCTCCATGTTGCCCTCTCGAAATTCATGATGCAGATTGACCTACCGGCAGACAATCCCGACACCGCTGCAAAGGACAACACAGGCAAGCCTGAGCAGATGAAGCAGGCCGTGAAGGACATGACGCCGCTGAAGGGCAAAACTGCACTGGTGGTCGATTCTGCGTTGGCTACTCGCCGCGCGCTTCAGGATCAACTTTCGCAATTGGGTGCCAAGTCAGTTATTTTCGCCAGCTCGGTTTCTGAAGTTGAACAACATTTGAGTTCTCGAGAATTCGCGCTGATTGTTTGCGAATATCAGCTTGAAGGCGACCGCAACGGCCAACAATTGCTGGAAGACTTGCGGGTGAACAAAAAACTGGCCTGGTCCACCGCATTCATGATGGTGACCGGTGAGCGAAGTTATGGCAATGTTGTCGCAGTGGCCGAGTTTGAGCCTGACGATTACCTGATCAAACCTTTCACGGCATCGACGCTGTCAGACCGTGTGGTTCGAATATTCAACCGGAAGATTCGCCTGGCTGAAGCCTACCGTTCAATGTTCGAGGAACGCTTTCAGGAAGTACCGGGCATTTGCGAAGATCTGGAATCCCGGTTTCCCCAGTACCTGAATGAACTTGAACGCATGCGTGTTGAGTCGTTCTACAGGTCTGCACAGTATGAGAAAACCGAGCAGGAATTGCTCGCCAAACTTGAGAAAGCCCCCAAGCCTTGGATGCAGTTGTTGCTGGCCAGGGTGAATCTTGAGAAAAAACAGTTTGAAGAGGCCAATGAACTGCTCAGTGAAGTGGTGAAAACAAACCCGGAATACCTGGCAGCAAGCGACCTGTTTGCCGACGTGCTTTGGGAACAAAACCGCCCTGCCGATGCATTGGACATTCTCGAGAAAATGGGTGCGAAATCACTGTCATCGACAACCCGCTTGCGCAAGCTGGCCGACCTGGCTGTTCGGATTGGCGACAATACACGATCAAAGAACTACCTGACGAAAGTAATTGACCGATCTCGAAACACCTCACTTTCGCAAATTCACGACTACCTTCAGCTGTCGAAAATTTATGTGAAAGAAGGTCGACATGAAGAAGCTGAAAAATTGACTGCAAAAATGCGCAGCACCGTGAACTCTGCCGAGCTCGACCTGGCACGCGCCATGATGGCGATACAAAAAGACATCGCCGATGGACGAGGGGTGAAAGCCAGTGACAAACTGACCGCGTTTTTCGAGAGTAATTCAGATGTACTGCCCACGCTTGAACCCGAAACATTGACCAGCCTGCTGGAGCTTTGTTTTGCTGTAAACATGGACACCAGGGGATATGAGTTGGCCAGCCAAATTACCAAGCACAAGCCCTCCAAGGCCATGCTGGACAGAATTCGTGCAGCGATTTCGGATTTCAAAAGCAACCAAGGCACCGCCAGCGACTGAAAACACGGCCAACTACAAGGCCCAGGCAGACTTGATCAATTCATCCAGATAAGCGCCATAAAACTCGGGCAAACTGGCGCCCAACAAGGGCTTTCCAGCCGCAATACCTTTGGCATTGAACACCATGACTGTGGGTGAAAACTTCACATTTAACGGACCAGCCAGAGATTTGCCGGTATACCTGTTGCCGTCAAACCAGGTAAAACTGCGTTTGTTGTCGGAAAAATCAATTTCGTAAACTGCCACCCTACCCTTGTAACCAGGATCGGCGTGAATGTGAAGAAGCGATTGTTGTCTGACTTTTTCGCAGTAAGCACAATCGGGCAAAGAAAACAAAATCACCACGGCGGGTACCTGCCCGTGCTGAAGATTCGATGGAAAAGAAAGAGTACCGCCACCCGCGCCAAACGCGGGTGAAAACCAGGCAAACAACACAAACAGCCAAATTGCTTTCATGCAATTTAGACCACAAATCCTGGGTTGTCGTTCATTCCGATCAATTTGGGTGTGTAAGGCACTTTGGTGGCCACTGTTTTCTGGTCTTTCAGGTACGTTTCTACCACGTCCCAAATTGGCGGTTCGCCGTTGTTGCGGGCTTCCTCAGCCACAGGGGCCCAACCCGCCACCTTGTAAGTTTTCGAGGCCTCAATGGGTTTGCCGTTCAAGCGCATGTCTGAAATACGCTGACCAGCTTCGCCGTTGGGGTTGCAGGTGTAGGTCAAACCACCCACACGCACCATGTCACCACCCTGCTGATAATACGGGTCGGGGTTGAACAGGTTGTCACACACATCCTCAAGCACTGTTTTGATGAACTCGCCTTTCATCTGCGTGAGCGTGGTGTTGGGATAAGTAATTGCGGTTTGATCCATCAGGTGTTCGCGCGTGATGGTTTGGCCGGGCAGCAAGGAAGTACCCCAACGGAAACCAGGAGAAAACGCAATTTCAGCGTCTTTCACTTCAATCAAGGCATCAATAATCAATTGATCCCAACTGCCATTGAAATTGCCACGGCGGTACAGCAAGCCTTCGCTCACGGCCAGGGGTTCGCTCAGCTTTTCGATATAGGGTTTGCGCACATTGCGCACAAAGGCATCCATGTTGGGATCGGCTGGCAGCATGTTCGAAAACACGGGCAACAAACGGTATTTGAAATCCCGCAACTTGCCACCTTGAATATCCATGTCGAGCACACCCAAAAACTTGCTGTTGCTGCCCGCGTTGGTCACGTAGGTGGTACCCGACGAATTTTTCACAGGAATGGCATTGGGTACACCATCGTGTGTGTGGCCACCCAGAATAAAATCGATGCCGGTGACGCGGCTTGCCATTTTCAGGTCAACATCCATGCCGTTGTGTGAAAGCAGAACCACTGCTTGCGCGCCTTTGGCACGCACTTCATTCACCACTTCCTGCATGCTTTCTTCCTGGATGCCATAAGACCAATCCTTCACAAAGTAACGCGGATTGGCAATTGGGCTGTAAGGAAACGCCTGGCCAATGATTGCAACCTTGCAACCATTGATTGTTTTCATCACATGGCTGGGAAACACGGGGTCGCCAAAATCGGCGGTTTTGATGTTCTGCGCAATGATGTCGATTTTGCCTTTGAAATCCTTTTCAGCCACTTCAAGAATTCGATCTGAACCGTAAGTGCATTCCCAGTGCAAAGTCATCACATCCACGCCCAACATTTTTGCAGCATCGACCATGTCTTGCGCATTGGTCCACAAGCTGGTGGCCGAGCCTTGCCAGGTGTCGCCGCCATCAAGCAACAGCGCACCGGGCCGGTTGGACCTCATCATTTTGACCAAAGTTGACAAATGCGCGAATCCGCCCACCTTGCCGTAGTGCTTCGCAGCCTCTTCAAAATTCAGATAGGTGAATGCATGTGCCTGTGCTGAACCGGGTTTGATGTTGAAGGCTTTCAGCAGCGATTCGCCCACCAAATGGGGTGCTTTTCCAAATGCGGCAGCCACGCCCAAATTCACATTGGGCTCTCGAAAATAAATCGGCACCAGTTGGGCATGGCAATCGGTCATGTGCAGCAAGCTGGCATTGCCAAAAGGTTTCAGGTCGTACAGTTTTTCACCGTGACCACCAGCCAGCACATGGGGTGAGTTGATCGCCATACCAGCAGCCGAGGCGGCCGCCAACATGCCCATGAATTCGCGTCGATTCATCTGCATAGGTATTTACTTGTTGACCGGTGATTCTGGTGCCATCAACAGGGCCATCACATCTTTCAACTGGGTTTCAGTCAAAATGCCCTCGGCCCCAAAACGTGGCATGTTGGAACATGCGTTGTAGGCATGCGAGTTCCAGATTTTGGCCCAGGTGTACTTCATGATTTCTTCAGAATTGCCGCGCAGCTTGCCGTACTGGTACAAGGAAGGACCAATGTTGCCATACGACAATTCTTGCGGTGCCAGTTGATGACAGGCGTAACAGTTGCCGCCCGCAGCAGTGCCTTCCTTGTCCGAAAACTGGAAACCCACGCCGGTTTGAGCAATTTTTTCGCCTGCTTTCCAGTCACCCAGAAATTTGCCATCGGCTGGATACTTCACCGCAGACAAGGCGGCATTTTGCAGCTCGGTGCGTTTCGCATCAGGCAAACCGCCAGGTGCTGTCTCCGCCAAAGAGCACGCTTTTTGAAGCTCGGTTTGGTTCACGCGTTCAAGTTTGGCGATGCCCTTCTCCTTGAACGATGACAACATGAGCTGGTGGATCTCTTCATTGCTTGGCTCGGCCACGACAGATTGGCTGTCTGTATTTGCGCACGCTGCCAACATAGCGACCAGTAACAGCCCAGTTGAATATTTGATTGTACGAAGCATGTTTGTTCTCCTTGTTGTTAGCGCTTAAGCGAAGTGGCCTGCATGGTACCGCCCTCGGCTTTCACACCCAGGAAGGTAATCAGGTCGATCGACGCTTGCGAGCCATACTTCAACTCGGGGAAACGTTGCTGACGGAAACAATCGTACATGCGCCATTGCATGGAACGAACCGCGCCCTGCGACACCCGGTAGGCCGGCCAGGCGGCGAATGCGGCTTGTGCAGGTTCGGGTTTGGTCAGGTTCGGTAAGCCTTGCAGGCGAATGCGCTGGTCATCGCTTGCGTGGCAACTTGCACATGAAAAATCGTAGGGGCCGGCACGGTAGAAGAAAATTTTCTCGCCACGGGCGCGCGATGCCTTCTCCTCGGGATGGCCTTGAGGAACCTTGATGGCAGCACCACGCGATTGCGCGTAGATATACGCCACCAGCGACTCGAGCTCAGTGGGCTTTTCACCTGCGCCCGAGTATGGCTTCTTGGTAACCTCTGCAACATCGCGACCTTGCAAAGTCACCATGCAATGCACCAGGCGAGTTTCAACATCCATCACTTTGCCCGCATCACCGAAAAAACGTGGCATTGTGGCGGCAACACCCTCTAACTTGCCAGGCCCTGCACCCATATCACATTGCTCAAGTGATGCATTTTTAGGGCCTTGCGGCTTACTCCAAAGGTCTTCGCCGCGCAGTTCAACCAACTCTGCCGGATTACCATCGGCCAGCATGTCGCGGTATTCCTGAATACCTTGCTCGGTGGTTTTTTGAGCGTACGCACTCATGGTGAAGGAAGCCATTGCTCCGGCGCCCACAAAGGCCACAACGGCTAGCTTGGCCGCTGTTTTTGCTGTTTGCCTCATCTCACACCCCTTTTTATGGTTATGAATTAATTGGAGATTACGCCACTTTGGTTTTGTCAGTTCGGGAATCACCCTTGTTGTCAGTCCATGTGATTTCGACTGTGTCACCCACTTTGCCGCCTTTGAAAGAAAAGGACAGGAAGGGATTCTTGGACACCGCTGGGCCCCAATTGGCCATCAAAACCACTTTGTCATTGCACTTGGCCGTGACGTTTTGAATAAACCATGCGGGCACAAGGCTGCCATCGGAGGCTTTGCGCTGGCCGGTTTCCATTTCATGCGCCATCAACACTTTCACTTCCACTTCGTCGCCACTGGCTTTGGCGCGAATTTTCATTGGATCACCCATGTTTTTCTCCTGAATTTTTTAATTAACCGCCACAACCACCGAGGGTCACCTTGACCTCTTTCTTGGCAAAGTAATACTTGCCATCGGCCTTCACGAGCGCATACACATCGCTTGACTTACCCATTTTTACGCGTGTATTCACCTTGGCATCTGTGCCAGCAGGAATCATGAATTGAGCAGACAACATGGAGGGATTGTTTGCCACCAGCAAAGCCACTTCTGTGGTGTTTTTCAGCTTGCTGTCGGCACCCACTGGCACCACCGCACCGTTTTCGGCGATATCAGGTGCAATCACTGTGATGTCTTTACTCTCAGTGGGCATACCTGCACCCAGTGCTTTCATCAGCTCGTCCAACGACTTTGCACCGAATGCTTTCTCGGGATAACCGGCCGCTGCAAATACCTCGTTTGGTTTGATCAATCCGGCAGCAACTGCCAAGCCCAGCACTGTCAGGCCTGAAGAGGCCTTCAGCACGGTGCGTCTGTTTTGGTTCATTGACTAATTCCTCCTAAAAATTTCGTGAATCACTTCTCTTGGACCCGCCCCGTCACTTCATTGTTCACTGCGGATTTGTTGTGGGCCTGTGACAAAGTCGACACACCCCGAACAGGTCCCACCAAACGGTTCTGGTCCTGTAGATTGCCATGTGCATCACGTGCGTAATCGGGCAAAAAAGAAATGACTTTCGCGTCAGGTTTGCAGTTTGACATGCAACGCGGCTCTTTCACATCGGGTTTACCCGAGGGCAACCACATGCCATGGTTGGTTTGCATGCCATTTCGATTCGGCAATTTGGCTTGGGTTTGCGTCATGTTTTGGTCGCTCAGCACAAAGTCGTCGCCCACCACACCACCCATATTCAAAATATAGGCTGTCACCGCATACACTTCCTCAGTGCTCAGGCTTTTCGGCGCAGTCCATGGCATTGCGCGATTGATGTAATCCCACAAGGTGGACAAGGTTGGGACTTTCATCAAGGTGGTTCGCTGTGGGGCCGAACCATCTTTCAATGATTGCACACGACCCTTTTTAATATCTTCCGCTGTGGTACCACCCACAATTGGTGTAAAGATTTCATTGCTTTCGCCAAACACGCCGTGGCAAGAGGCGCATTGCGCATCCCACACTTCCATGCCCTTGGCCACACTGCCGCTGCCTTTGGGCAAACCGACAAAATCAGGGCGAACATCAATGTCCCAGGCTTTGACTTCATCGGGAGTGGCCACACGCCCCAAACCGTCAAACGCCTGGGCAGCTCCTGTTTTCCAAAGCAGCGAACACAGCAACACAGCCACCGCAGCATGGCTGAGCAGGCCGACTAATTTGGTCCTGTTCTCCATTTTGTTCATTTTCACCCCACATGCACGTTGTGCACTTCACCAGCGGCATCCACGCGCCAACTTTGAATTGCGTTGTTGTGGTAAATGCTTTTGTCATCGCGTTTTTCGCGAAGAGTTCGGTAGCTGGGCTGAACATAACCGGTGCTGTCCACTGCCCTGCTTTGCAACAAGACCTCACCTTTGCCGTCCCACACCCAAGGCAGGTTGAAACGGGTCAGCGATTTGTCATGAACCGGGCCTTGCAATTTGGCTGTTTTCCAGCTTTTCCCGCCGTCAGTTGAAACATCAACCGCTGTAATTTTTCCCCGGCCGCTCCAGGCCAGCCCCGTGATGTTGTAGAAGCCAGGGCCGAGTAACTGTTGACCACCGGAAGGCGTGGTGATTACCGATTTGCATTCCTGAATCGAGGTGTACTGGCGATGCGTGCCATCTGGCATCAAATCAACATAGTGAATGGCCTCGTCTTTGGTGCCATAAGGTTTGTCACCCACTTCAATGCGGCGCAAGTACTTCACCCAGCTTACGCCTTGCACGCCCGGTACGACCAAACGCAGGGGGTAGCCGTTTTCGGGGCGCAGCATTTCTCCATTTTGGCCATAGGCCAGCAACACTTCACCACTTTCAACCAACTCCATGGGAATGGTGCGGGTCATGGAGGAACCATCGGCACCTTCGGCCAAAATGAAGCGTCCCTTCTTCAGATCCACACCACAGTATTCCAGCACCTTGATCAGCGGCACACCTGTGAATTCGGAGCAACTCAACATGCCGTGCGTGTACTGAACGGTGGGCACTGCAACATTGGCCCATTCCATACCCGAATTGGCGCCGCACTCAATGAAATGAACCCGGGAAACCGATTCCATGCGCATGAGTTCATCCACCGTGAACACCATTTGCCTTTTCACCAAGCCGTTGATCATCAAGCGGTGCTGGGTGGGGTCGATGTCCCACCAACCTTGGTGGTGACGCTCAAAATGAAGCCCTGATGGCGTAATGATTCCGAACAAGCCCTGCAAGGGGCAAAATGAAACAGAGGAGCCACCCACACGGGTCAGGCCCGGAGACTCACGGCGTTGCAGGTTCTTCTCATACTGCGAAGGCATGCCATAAGGCATGGTGGCCACGGGTTGCCCCAACCCTTTGCTGTGTTCAGGCAAATTCAGAATGGCCGGGTCGCCCTGCGCTGCCATGGCAAACCGGGGCGAGACCACCATAGCACCTGCTGCACTGCTGGCCACCGCTGCGGCAAATGCTTTCTTGAAAAAACCACGGCGGTCTGTGTCGCTGGCACGGTTGACGAAAGCAATGTCACCGCGACTGACAAAATTTTCCGGGGCTCGTCGAATTTGGCCCAACGGAGTGCCTGAAGGAATGTCAAACGACACAAATGTCTCCTGGATATGATCATTGTTGCCACATTGCGCATCGCACTTAATATTTATATGCGCATATGCTCATATCTAGAATTTACGCTCTAAACTTCACTTGTGCAAGCAGTTTGACGCTAGGGTTTCTTCTTAGTCTTTTGCCCGGCCTTTTGCTCAGTTTTCCGCTTTCTCAGGCTGTCATGGTCGATTTTGTAGTCGGGTTTGGAGATGCCCTGGCTGCTGGGGTCTGTGGGCAACACATTGTGTACAGCCTGTGCACCCACTTTGGCCACAAGGCGCACCGTGTCGTAGGCTGAGTGGGTAATTTTCTTCTCCACCATGTGCACAGCCGATGAAATTGGCGCAATTGGACGAATCTTCTTCAACACTGAAAACGGAATGTCTGCAATTCGGCGATGCACACCCTCAACCTGACGCGTGCCTTCGTCAAGCGTGGCAGATACCAAGTCAACGATGCCTCGCAAATGCGGTTCAAGTGACTTTTTTCGGGACATACAAACCTCTTTGGGCCTTGATTGTTGTTGATCGAATTCTAGAAGAGATTCGAATTCAGCGGTAGGCAAACCATTCCACTGTAAAATAACCAAATTCAGAGACAGATTCAAACATTGTGGCAATTATTATTTACGACCTGGAGTGTGAATACTCCCACCGCTTCGAAGGCTGGTTTCGATCCAACGAGGATTTTGATGACCAACGCGAACAAAAACTGCTGACCTGCCCCGAGTGTGGCACATCTGCCATTCGCAAAGTGCCCTCCAGGATCAACATTGGCGGAAAGGCACCTGTTGGGTCCAAAGGTGGTGAGGCGAAAAGCGCCGATGTGCCAGCCGCACCCGCAGCGCAAAAGCCCAACTCAGTAGATGTGGCCACTGCCTTTGTCATGGCCCGCCAGGCCATTCAGGCCTTGATTAATCACTCGGAAGACGTGGGTGACCGCTTTGCGGAAGAGGCTCGCAAAATTCATTATGAAGAAGCCCCCATTCGCGCCATTCGCGGACAAGCCAGCCCCGAGGAATTTGAAGAGTTGCGTGATGAGGGCATTGAAGTAATCGCCCTGCCTGTGCTGCCCAGTGAAGAAGAATTGAACTGACCCCAGCGGCCATCAGTGCCGCTTATTTCACGCGGCGCTTTTCGAGTTTGCGGGCCAGCGTGCGTCGGTGCATGCCCAGCCGGCGCGCCGTTTCCGAAATATTGAACTCGGTTTCCACCAGGACCTCGTGGATTCGTTCCCATTCCAGGTTTTTGATCGAAGTGGTCCGGTTGGTGAGTTCAACGGGTTCGCTACCCGCCACATGGCCGAAAGCTGCTTCGATGTCGTCGGTGTTCGAGGGTTTGGCCAAGTACTGGCAGGCCCCCAGTTTAATAGCCTCAACTGCGGTGTTAATACTCGCAAAGCCAGTTAACACCACAATCAACATGGCTGGGTTGTGTGCATGCAGGGCCTGAACGCAATTCAGGCCTGAAGAATTGCCGCTTAGCTTTAAATCGACCACTGCATGGGTTGGCGTTTGCTTCAAAAGTACCGCTTGCATTTCTTCCTGGCTGCTGGCGTGAAGCACTTTGTAATCACGCCGCTCAAATGAACGCTTTAACACGCGGGCAAATGCCTCGTCGTCTTCAACCAGCAACAAAAGCCTTTCCATACTGCTACCTTGGCTCATGGCGATTTGTTCTCCTGCAAAATCATGGCATTTAACGGCAAGGCAATCACCACTTCCGCACCGCCCTCTTTGCGATTGTTCACCGTGAGTGTGCCGCCCAATGTGCGCGCCACATTCATGACCAGAAACAAACCAAGACCACCACCCGGGCGACCCTTGCTCGAATTGTAGGGCGTGCCCACCTGTTCAAGAATGTCGGCCCTGAAACCCGGGCCTTGATCGGCGACGGTTAAAAACAATTGTTCCTGATTTTTGGACACTTCAAATCGCAACCAGTTCGGTGACACTTCCAGTGCGTTGTCCAGCACATTGAACACCATTTGCTTCACAGTTGAATCAAACGCAACGGTGAATTCTTCGTCAATGCTGTTGGTGTATTCAAAGTACTGGGCTGGGCGGCTGCTTTCCCACTCTTCCACCAGGCTTTCGAAAAACTCGTTCAGGCTGGTTTTTGAAGAAGACTCCCCACGCGTTTCGCCTGCCGACAATAAAATGCCACTGACAATGCTTTTACAACGAAGCAGTTGCCCTTCAATTTCCTCGATTTCTTCCAGCATGGCTGGGTCTTTTGAAAATTGGGGCATGCGTTTCCAGTCGCCCAACACAACAGACATGGTGGCCAAGGGCGTACCCAGTTCATGTGCCGCACCACTGGCCAACAGGCCCATTCGCACAATGTGCTCTTCCTCCGCGGCGCGCTGCCGCAGGCTGGCCAAAGCGGCGTCACCAGCGCGCAAGTTGCGCCCAATTCGTGTAATGAAAATAACCAACAAAGCCGCGTTCAGTACGAAGCAAATGACCAGGCCTGTGGCATACAAATCGGCAAGTTTGTAAGTGCTGTTCAGCGGCCACACCAGTGGCTTGTTGACGATCGACAAAAAAGCCAGACACAGCGTGGTAATGGCCACCACCAGCCAGGTCGATTCTGCACGCAACAACACCGCACTTAAAATAACCTGCAACAAAAACAGAAATACAAAGGGATTGTTAATACCGCCGGTGAAATAAAGCTGTGCTGTCAGGCTGGCGATATCCACCAGCATGGCCAAAAACAATTCGCGATTGCTGACCACGCGTTCTTCGTGCCAGCGAAGATGGCTGCCAATATTGAACGCGATCAGGCACACCATCACGGCCAACATGTTAAACAGGGGCAACTGTATGCCAAAGCCCCAAGTGGCGACCAAGATAGTGGCGATTTGACCACCCACAGCCAACCAGCGCAGGTGAATCAAATGCAACATGTTTTTGTGGCCGGTTTCATTCAATACGTTTGTTTCATCAAACGCGCTGGCGCCTTGGCGAATGGAAACAATGTCGGAATTAATGGCCATTGAAATACGAATCCTGCTGGGGAACCTGAAAAAGCGGGCTTAGGCCTGAGTAGCTTGCTTGCGATTCAGCCACACGGTGATACCCGCCACCATCAAGGCCAAAGCATACCAAGTGAAGGCGTACACCAAATGGCTGTTGTGAAACTTGATCACCGTTAATCCATCGACCGGGTAAGTTTTCGGGGTAAACCCCGTGATTTCCTCTCCCAGATTTCGGGGAGTACCTGCATCGATGAAATAAGGCGCAACTGTTTGCAAACTGTAGTGCTTCGAGAGTGCATTAGTGTCGCGAGAATACCAGCGTGAGTTGGCAGGATCATTTTTGCGAAGAAAGGCACCATCGGCTTCACTGATTCGGAGCAAGCCGCGCACTTCGAACTGACCCTGGGTATTATCAACTGTCATGGGGTCGGCTTCATTCACCGGAATGTACCCCCGATTAATCCACACAATCTCGCCGTTGGCCTGGCGCAGGGGCGTGAGTAACCAGTGCCCAGCCCCCAATGCGGTGGTGGCCTGCACACGAGTGGTGTACTGGGGCAGCAAGGCGCCTTGCAGTTTCACGTTCAAATATTCATGGGTATCGCGGTTTACGGCCGGCCATTCAGCTGCTCTCGGTGCATCAACAGGCGGAGCATGCACCCGGTTTTCAACCCGCTCAATCAGGTCGAGTTTGTAGTCAAGCCTGAAAACCTGCCAGGTGCCGAGCGAAAGGAATACGGTGAAAAAAAAGGCCGCCAGGGCAAAGCCCAGCAGCCTTTTGATTGAACTGGATGCATGCACTGAATGGGGCTTTGACACATCATTCATCCTGCACCACACTCCTTCACTTCAACTGTTGAATCGACTCAATGGCCTCGTGATTCATGCCCGGCATCATATTGGTGTTCAAGTGGTACATCACCCAAATTGAACCCACCAGCGTGATCACCACAATAATCAGGGTGAACATCAAGGCCAGCATGGTCCAGCCACCTTCCGATTTGCTGTTCATGTGCAGGAAGTAAACCATGTGCACCACCATTTGAACAGCACCCAGCGCCAGAATCACCAAAGCCGTGGTGGTTGAACTTTCAAATACCCCGCCCATGACCAAGGCGAACGGGATTACCGTCAGGATAACTGCAAGCACAAAGCCGATGGTGTAATCGCGCATGCTGACCTGTACTTCATCTTCATCATCGTGGTGGTCGTGATGGTCGTTGGCGTTGTGTGGATGTGCGCTCATGGCAATACTCCCATCAAATAAACGAAGGTAAACACACCGATCCAGATCACATCGAGGAAGTGCCAGAACATGGAAAGGCACATCACGCGGCGGCGGTTTTCAACAATAAGACCGTGCTTGTTCAATTGGAACAACAACACCACCAGCCAGATGATGCCGAAGAACACGTGCAAACCATGGGTACCCACCAGTGCAAAGAAGGCGGTCAGGAAACCACTGGTTTGCGGTGTGGCACCAATGCTGATGAAATGCCAAAATTCGTAGATTTCAACAGCCAGAAACGCCAGACCAAGCACGCCGGTGATGGCAAGCCACTGAATGGTTTTCTTCAGGTTGCGGTTTTGCATGCCCACCATAGCCACGCCATAGGTGATTGAACTGAGCAACAGGAATGCTGTGTTCAGGGCCACCAAATTCAGGTCGAAAATTTCTGCACCAGTGGGGCCACCGGCATAGTTGCGACCAATCACTGCATAGGTCGCAAACAGACAAGCGAATATCAAACAGTCGCTCATCAGGTAAATCCAGAAACCCAGCGAGGAACCGTTTTTCGGGTGGTGATCTTTCACGTAATAACGTGAACTTGGATCAGCCGATGCAGTCCCGGCTGCATTCATCGCTGAATTCATCACTAAATCAGACATGGGCTTGCTCCAGTTTCGTGCGCGCGTCTTCCGTGCGGGCCACTTCGTCTGCCTTGATATAGAAGTCGCGTTTGTAATTGAATGTGTGTGCAATCACAGCCACCAACAAGGCCACTGAACCACCTGCGGCCAGCCACCAAATGTGCCAGATCAGGGCAAAACCAATGACCGCGCTGATTGCAGAAATAATGAAGCCTGCAGCGGTGTTCTTGGGCATGTGAATATCAACAAAACCATTTGTTGGGCGCTTGTAGCCATTCTTTTTCATGTCAGCCCACGCATCGGTGTCGTACACCACGGGAGTAAACGCAAAGTTGTACTCTGCGGGCGGGCTTGAAGTTGCCCACTCCAGCGTACGACCACCCCAGGGGTCACCGGTGGTGTCGCGCAACTTGGCGCGATCACGGTATGTTGCGTAGAACTGCATGATCATGGCGGCAATACCCACTGCAATCATGGCTGCACCCAGGGCTGCAATCTGGAACCAGATTTGCAGGGACGGATCTTCAAACTGGCTCATGCGACGTGTAACACCCATGAGGCCCAACACATACAGTGGCATGAAGGCGAAGTAGAAACCAATGACCCAGAACCAGAAGGACACCTTGCCCCAGAATTCATTGAGCTTTACGCCCAGCGCTTTGGGTGCCCAGAAGTTGATGGCTGCGAACAGGCCAAACAACACGCCACCAATAATCACATTGTGGAAGTGAGCAATCAGGAACAGGCTGTTGTGCAGCACAAAATCAGCGGGCGGTACAGCCAGCAACACACCTGTCATGCCACCGATTACGAAAGTAATCATGAAGGCAATGGTCCACATCATGGGCAACTCGAAACTGATTTTGCCTTTGTACATGGTGAACAGCCAGTTGAATATTTTCGCACCCGTGGGGATGGAAATAATCATGGTGGTAATGCCGAAGAAGGCGTTAACACTGGCGCCGCTGCCCATGGTGAAGAAGTGGTGCAACCACACCAGGTAGGAAAGAATGGTAATTACGACCGTGGCGTACACCATGGAGCTATAACCAAACAGGCGCTTGCGGCTGAAAGTGGACACCACTTCAGAGAACACGCCAAACAGCGGCAGAATCAGAATGTAAACCTCGGGGTGGCCCCAAATCCAGATCAGGTTCACGTACATCATGGAGTTGCCACCCAGATCGTTCGTGAAGAAGTTGGTGCCCAAATAACGGTCCATGGTCAACATGCCCAATACGGCAGTCAATACCGGGAAGGCGGCAACAATCAACACGTTGGCACACAGCGATGTCCAGGTGAAAATCGGCATTTTCATCAGGCTCATGCCAGGGGCACGCATTTTCACAATAGTCACGATCAGGTTAACACCCGACAGCAAGGTACCGACCCCCGCTATTTGTAGGGCCCAGATGTAATAGTCAACCCCCACATACGGACTCTGGAAAATTCCAGACAATGGTGGGTAGGCCAACCAGCCGGTCATTGCGAACTCGCCCACGAACAGCGATGCCATGATCAGCGCAGCACCCATGGCCGTCATCCAGAAACTGAAGTTGTTCAGGAACGGGAACGCAACATCGCGTGCACCAATTTGCAAGGGGATCAGGTAGTTCATCAGGCCCGTGATCAAAGGCATGGCCACAAAGAAAATCATGATCACGCCGTGGGCCGTGAAAATTTGATCGTAGTGATGCGGTGGCAAAAAGCCTTCATTGCCGTTGAAGGCAATGGCCTGTTGGGCACGCATCATGATGGCGTCTGCAAAGCCACGCAACATCATGACCAAACCCAAAATCATGTACATGATGCCGATTTTTTTGTGGTCAATGCTGGTGAACCAGTCGTTCCACAACGTACCCCACAAACGATTCTTGTGAATCAAGGCCAGCAGTGTGATCCCGATCAGAATGGTCACTGCCAGCGTACCCATAATAATGGGGTCGTAGTACGGGATCGCGTTGAGTGTTAGCCGCCCGAATATCGGGCTTGTTTCAATTGGATACTGAGTCATAGCCGTTCTTCTTGGATGAAGTAATGAGTGGAAGCGCGTCCGCGTTGGGTGCAATGGTGCACATGGCTTCATTGATCAGGATTGCCAGTTCGTCGGCTGACAAATTGGTGCGATTGCGCATGGAATCCGCCATCATTTGTGTGTCCATACACACCGTACCTTCGACTACGCAACGGTTCACAATGGCGTGAAACAGGTTTTGCTCCACCTTGCCGTAGTACTCCACGGGGTGCTTGGTGGTGGGCTTCTCGAGTTCAAGGTAGGATGCACGGTCCAGCTCTTTGCCGTACGATTTGTTGCGCGCTACCCAATTGTCAAACTCATCCTGACTAACGCCGCGGTATTTGAAGCGCATGTGTGAAAAACCGGCACCACTGTAATTGGCCGAAAAACCTTCCCACTCGCCTTGCTCGTTGATCACCGCATTCAAAGTAGTTTCCATGCCAGGCATGGAGTAAATTTGACCGGCCAGCGCAGGAATGTAGAACGAATTCATTACGGTGCTGGAAGTAATCTTGAAGCGCACGGGCACATTCACTGGGGTTACCAGCTCATTCACGGTCGCAATTCCTTGCTCGGGGTAAATGAACAACCATTTCCAGTCCAGCGATGTAACCTGCACAACCAGTGGCTTGTGGTCGGCTGGCAGCGGTGTGCTCGCGTCAATCCGATCCAATGGGCGATAGGGGTCGAGTTTGTGGGTACTTACCCAAGTGACCAAGCCCAGAATAATGATGATCAGCAAAGGCGCGCCCCAAATAACCAGCTCCAGCTTGGTGGAGTGGTCCCATTCAGGATCGTACTCAGCTTGCGAGTTGGCCTTGCGATACTTCCACGCAAAAAAGCAAGTGAGGAAAATAACCGGCACAATGATGATCAACATCAACACTGTGGAAAGCACGATCAAATCGGCCTGTTGCGATGCGATATCCCCCTTGGGGTTCATCACAATGGTGTTACAACCTGCAAGCAGGAAAAGCGGCACCAGCAACAAAAGACTACGTTTCAGTGGCTTGAACATAATACCCAGCACAGTTAGGAAATGATTTCATGCTAATTTACTGACATGGGGTGGCGCTGGGCATTGGACATATTGTCCCAGTCGGCAAATTCCACTTTCAACCCATTGAAAATAAAAATAATATTGTCGCAAGCAAAGATTCGAGGAGAACTTCAAATGTCCGGCACAAGTACAATTCACGCGGAACAAGGCGTCACACCGGGCCACCATGGCAGCAACAGCAACGTCACACCTGGCGAAATTGCCATTGGGGTGGTTATCGGGCGGGCTTCTGAATATTTCGACTTTTTTGTGTATGCAATTGCCTCGGTGTTGGTGTTTCCTGCGGTGTTTTTCCCGTTTGAAGATCCGCTCACCGGCACGCTTTACTCTTTCCTGATTTTCTCGTTCGCCTTCGTCGCCCGCCCCTTGGGCACTGTGGCCTTGATGATGGTGCAACAAAAATTCGGGCGAGAAACCAAATTGACTGTGGCTTTGTTCATGCTGGGTATTTCCACGGCGGGTATTGCTTTCTTGCCCAGCTATGCTTCGCTGGGCGCTGCTGCCATTGTGTTACTGGCTGTGCTTCGAATTGGTCAAGGTCTCGCGTTTGGCGGCTCCTGGGATGGTTTGCCTTCACTTTTGGCCTTGAATGCCCCTGAAAACAAACGGGGCTGGTACGCCATGTTGGGCCAACTGGGAGCCCCAATCGGCTTCATCATCGCGGCTGGTTTGTTTGCCTATCTGTTGTCTGCGTTATCGACAGCCGACTTCCTGGACTGGGGCTGGCGCTACCCCTTTTACGTGGCATTTGCCATCAACGTGGTAGCCCTGTTTGCACGCCTGCGCTTGGTGGCCACCAGTGAATACGCACGCTTGCTCGAAGAGCGCGAACTACAACCCGTGAAAGTCACTGAAATTGTGGGCTCGCAAGGCCACAATATTTTGGTGGGTGCTTTGGCTGCATTGGCCAGTTACGCGCTGTTCCATGTGGTTACCGTGTTCCCGCTGTCCTGGATTGCCCTGCACTCCGAGCGCTCTATTTCCGAATTTCTGGTCATTCAAATTGCAGGCGCGGTGTTGGCTGCCGGTGCTGTGGTACTCAGTGGCGTGATCGCCGACAAACTGGGTCGCAGAAACACCCTGGGCTTCCTGGCAATTTTGATTGCTTTGTTCAGCTTCTTCGTGCCCCACATGATGGGCGGTGGCGACAACGGGCAAACCGCATTTATCCTGATCGGTTTCGTTCTGCTGGGTTTGTCTTATGGCCAGGCTGCTGGTGCAGTAACTGCCAACTTCAAGGCCAAGTACCGCTACATGGGTGCTGCGCTTACCTCCGATTTGGCCTGGCTGGTGGGCGCGGGTTTTGCGCCACTGGTGGCCTTGGGTTTGGCCGCGCATTTCGGTTTGGAATACGTCAGCCTTTACCTGCTTTCAGGCGCTGTGGGCTCACTGGCTGCGCTTAGCCTGAACCGTGCACTTGAACTGAAAGACTAAAGCTGAAAGTAATATGATTTTCAACACGCAATACCCGCTTGTGCAGGCGCCCATGGCGGGTGTGCAAACCAGTGCGCTGTGCATTGCGGTCAGCAATGCCGGCGGCTTGGGCTCCCTGCCCTGCGCCATGCTCACTGCCAGCCAACTTCGCACCGAATTACTGGCCATCCAGGAAGGCACCAAGAGGCCTTACAACGTTAATTTTTTTGCCCATACTCCACCGGAAATAGACGCGGCGCGCAACCTGAAATGGAAAAACGCACTGGCACCTTATTACAGTGAAATGGGCTTGAACATTGAAGAGTTTCCAAGTGGCCAGGGCCGAACACCGTTCAATGCGGAATCAGCTGAACTGCTCGAGGAATTCAAGCCGCCCTACGTCAGCTTTCATTTTGGTTTGCCCAAACCTGAATTGCTGAAGCGCGTGAAAGCCATGGGTGCACAAATTATTTCATCTGCGACCACGGTGGACGAGGCACTTTGGCTTCAAGCCCAAGGTTGCGACTTCATCATCGCCCAAGGTTTGGAAGCTGGCGGACACCGCGGGCACTTTCTGAACCATGATTTAAACCTGCAAATGGGCACATTTGCGCTGTTGCCGCAAATCGTCAAAGCTGTAAATGTACCCGTGATAGCCGCTGGAGGAATTGCCAGTTCAAAGGGCGTAACCGCAGCCATGGCTTTGGGTGCAGGTGCAGTGCAAGTGGGTACCGCCTACCTGCTGGCACCGGAATGCAGCACCAGCGCCATTCACAGAAAAGCATTGCAAAGTGAGGCTGCACGCCACACGGCATTGACCAACCTGTTCAGTGGCAGGCCTGCACGCGGCATTGTGAACCGGGTGATGCGTGAACTGGGTGCCCTGTCTGAATTCCCACCCGAATTTCCATTGGCCACACCCGGTATTGCGCCACTGCGGGCCAAGGCAGAAAGCATGGATTCAGGCGACTTTTCGCCCCTGTGGGCCGGGCAAAATGCCAGTGAATGCAAAAATGCGAGCGCTGCGATGATTACCCACGAGCTCGCGCAGGGATTTTAGACCAGGAATAAACCAGCTAAGTCCTGCATCCAAAAGGGATTTTTGGAAGTATAAATAGCATATACATCCAATAATATCCGCGAGACATGCACCACCCCTTTCAGGCCTCAAGGCGCAAACACGCCCTGTTTGTATTGTGCGCCGCCATTGTACTGGCGGCCTTTGGTTTTTACGCTTACAAACTCTCGGAAAAATCGGCCAACACAATCAACCCGATCGACTCGGGATTCGCAAGAAGCATGCTGCTGCACCACGCGCAGGCCATTCAAATGTCGATGATGATGCGCGGTGCCGCTTCACCTGAAATTCAGGCTTTGGCGCAATCCATCATCATGAAACAAACCCGTGAAATGGGTGTAATGGAAGGCTGGCTAACAGCCTGGAACGAACCCGTGATGGTGGATGGCCCACCCATGGCCTGGGTTGAAAATGCCACCAACGTGCGCCACCTGGACGATCAGCTTTATCAGGCCCAATGCAAGGCCGATGGCGGTGCCATGGCCGGTGTGGCCACACCCGAACAACTTGAACAACTCAAAAACGCCAATGGCATTGAGAAAGAAGTTTTGTTTTTGGAGCTGATGCTGGCCCACCACCGCGCCGCAATTCCCATGGCCTGGTTTGCAAACCGCAACGGTGAAACAAGCCTGGTCAAAGCCCTGGCCAGCGCCATGATTCGCGACCAAGGCATGGAAATTGGCTGGATCCAATTGAAATTACAACAACTCAAAAAATCCTGAACTGGAGACATTCCCCATCATGTTGAAAAAACCGACACAAGTGGTACTGGCTGCCTTGTTGTTACCTACACTGGTAGCAGGTTGTCTGGGTGGTTCAGACAGCAGCAGTTCAACAAGCGGCGGGCGAACAAACCCAAACCAAGTGGTAGATGGTTTGAATGTAACTGCCACCCCGCAAGGTCAATGTGGTCCGGGCACAAAGCCTGAAACAGGCATGCAGGGTCGCGTTTCACAAGCTGATCACGATGCCGGTCTGGCTGCTGCCGGTTTTTCATGCAACACACAAATGGTAGGCTCGTTCGCACCCGAACGAGTGATAGGTACTGTGGGCGGCTTCAAGGTGGAACGCTACCGTGACAAAGCAGGCCGCGACTGTGCATTTGCCGACAGCACCTTGCTGTTCCCCACCAATATTCTGGACATGGAACTGGGCGTGAATGTGTTCGACATGAGCGATCCCACCAGGCCTGTGCGTACTGCCCGCCTTGTTACGCCTGCCATGCTGTCGCCGCATGAATCGCTGGTGGTCAGCCAGGAAGGTGGTGTGTTGGCAGCCGTGTTGGGTAACCCCGCATTTGGCCCAGGCATTGTGGATATTTACGATGTGTCAGAAGACTGTCGCAACCCCGTGTTGAAATCGTCCACGCCTTTGGGTTTGTTTGGCCATGAAAGCGGTATTTCACCCGATGGAAAAACATTCTTCTCGGGTTCACCCTCCACCTCCACACTGGTGGCGCTCGACATTTCCAATCCCAGCCTGCCGCGCCCATTGTGGGCCGGGCAATATTCATCACATGGCTTGTCGATCAGCCCTGATGGCAACCGCGCTTATGTAGCCAGCATCGGTGACCCGGCTGGCATGCTGATTCTTGATATTTCAGAAATTCAAGCCCGCAAAGCCAACCCGCAAGTACGTGAAGTTTCACGACTGACTTGGGACACTGTAACCATTCCACAAAACGCCATCCCGTTTACTCGAAACGGCAAGCAATATGTGATGGAGGTGGATGAGTATTCAGGCGGCAATGGCGGCCCTATTCCTGTCGGTATTCATGGTCCCAACGTGGGCGCTGCACGCATTATCGACATTTCGGATGAAACAAAACCCAAAGTGATTTCGAACTTGCGGCTCGATGTGCACAACATCGCCAACCGCGAAGAAATTGCAAGTGACCCCGGTGCGCAGAACCCCACTGGCGGGTACGCTGGGCACTACTGCAACATTCCTACGCGCGTCAACCCAACCATTGTGGCGTGCAGCATGATTTTGTCAGGCTTGAGGATTTTTGATATTCGCGACCCAGCCAACCCTGTTGAAGTGGCTTACTTCAATGCGCCAGTGAAACCGCGTGTGTTAACGTTGCCGGCACCTGCCAGCAACTGGGCCATGTCCAGCCCGGCTTTTGTACCCGAGCGCAAGGAAATTTGGTACACCGATGGCTATCAGGGCTTTTATGTGGTCAAGGTGACCAACAACGCATGGAAATAATTCAAACGGAAATGATGTCAATGAACTTTCAGTATCTCAATCTAGAGGTGGCCGAACGCGTGGCCACAGTCACCATCAACCGCCCAGACAAAGGCAATGCACTGGCCCCCGATGTACTGGAGGAAGTGACCCACATGTTTAATGCGCTGGGTGTGCGCCAGGATGTGAATGTGATTGTGTTCACCGGGGGTGAGCGCTACTTTTCAGCAGGCTTTGATTTGAATGAAATTCGCAAGCTGGAGAAGGTTAGCAACGAGGCTTACACCGCTTTGTTTCACCGCGCCTACCGCGCCATCCTGTTTTGTGAGCAGCCCGTAATATGCGCCGTGGGTGGTGCAGCAATTGCGGGCGGCTTTGATTTGACCATGATGTGCGACATTCGCTATGCCTCCACTCGTGCCAAGTTTGGACAACGCGAAATTCTGCTGTCACTGACCCCCATCATGGATCCGCTGTGGCGCATCATTGGCATGGGACGTGCCAAGGAAGTGGCGCTGACTGGTCGTATTTACGATGCGGCAGAAGCCGAGCGCATGGGCTATGTCAGCAAGGTGTTTCCAGAAGGCGAATTGCTCAGCTCCGTTGCGCAAATTGCGCGTGAAATGGCGCAATACGACCGCGCCTGTCTGGCTGAAACGAAACGACTGTCCAATGTGGTGTTGAACCAGGATTTGGACATGTCCATGCGCACGCAGGAATGGTTGTTCAGAAGTTACATTGGTTCCGAGGACAACCACCAGCGCATCGATGCGCTGCAAGCGCAATTGGCTGCAGCACGAAAAGCAAAAAGTTAATCCCGTTCAACTGTAGCGCGCATACTCCACGGGGTCATGCGCGCAAAACAGCTCAACTTCATCGCCACTGCTTTTGACCAGATCACGCAAACGTGCCTGTGTAGCCACCCGCTCTGCCGGTAACGTTTGCACCAGTTTTTCAAAGAATGCGACGCCTGCGGGCATGGGGTCTTCATGCTTCAAGGCCACTTCACTGCGATGAAAATAAGCATCGCCACAATGCAATAACCACTTGTTGCCCCTGTCCTTGCCCTGCTTCACGGCCACGCCAACGTGGCCGCGCGTGTGGCCAATCAAGGGCACCATCAACAGCTCTATCCCGGCAATGGGGCGAATGGCTTGAAAGCCAAACCAGGTTTCCGCAGGCTTTGAATGAATAACCCACTTGGGCCCATGCTCGAACTGCGCTTTTCTGAAACGCAGGGAATCACGAAGGCTCGGCTTGATCGCATGGCGATGCTCGGGCTCAAACACATGTACTTTGGCCTCTGGAAAATCGCTTAAACCACCGGCATGGTCCAGGTCGAGATGCGTGGGCACAATGTGTTTGACATCGCTGGCATTGAACCCCAAACCCTTCACCTGTTCGATTGCCGTTTCTTCCATTTTCAGTTGCGGCGCCAACATGGCTACAAAGCCAGCACCCAAGCGTCGGTTGGGCTCCAGCACATCACCTGTGCCTACGCCCGTGTCCACCAAAATCAGCCCCTGCTCACTCTCCACCAGCAAACAATGGCAAACCATATTCGCCCTTTCAAAAAAACCACCACTGCCATTGATCAAACGTTTGCAAATCGGGCACATGGTGCCGCAATTCATGTGGTGAATTTTCATGAGCAAGGTTCCGTGTAGTTAGAGTAGGTTTAGTTTAAGTTGCAACACCTGAATAATGCACGCAAGTTCTGATTTGCCCACTCAGTTGCTGAGCTCTTGAACCAGCAATTCTGCAAAATAGTCACAAGGCGGGCGTTTTGATTTCAGGCTTCTGGACAGCACCACTTCCACAGGCTGTAAAGGTGGCAAACCCTCGAGTGCACCCAATCGAACCAAGTGGGCAGGCATGCCGCATTGGGCCAGTGGGGCAATCGCGAGGCCCGCATCGACCATGCTGACCAGGCCTTGCACGGCTGGGCTTTCATACGACATGCGATAAGGAATTTTTGCCTGCTGCAAAGCCTTCAGTGCATGGGCACGCGCCGTACTGCCTTCACCAAACACAGCAAGCGGCAAAGGGCGCTCTTTCCAAATGGTTTTGTTGCTTGGGGAACCCGCCCACACCAGGGGCTCCATGCGCAACAAAACACCTGGGCAACCCCTGGTGCGTGTAATTACAGCCAGATCCACTTCATTGTCTTTGACCATTTGTGCAATGTGCGGACTGGGTCGCCCAACCACTTGTATTTCCACACGGGGATAGGTGGCAGAAAACTTGCGCAGCACAGGGGGGAGCAAAGACGACGCGTAATCATCAGGTACACCGATACTGACACGCCCAGTCACAGCTGGCCGGGTTAATTCTGCAAAGGCTTCATCCCGCAAAGCGAGCATTTGTCGGGCATAGCCGAGCAAGGTGTGCCCCTCTGCGGTCAACTCCAGGTTACGCGTGTCGCGCAAAAACAAGGCCTTGCCCAGCAGGCCTTCAAGCCCCTTGATTTGCATGCTGACCGCCGACGGCGAACGATGCACCAATGCTGCGCCCGCCGCAAAACTGCCGGAATCCGCCACCGCCACCAGCATGCTCAATGCATCCAAATCCAGTTTTTTCATTTCGTCAGCTTTTCTGATTAATCAGTTCAATTTAATTCGTTTTACGAAATTTATCCAGTGTTGAATAATCCACTTCGCGATTCACCCAACAAGGACAATTGAAGTGCAAGACCTGAGTTCTCTGTATGCCTTTCTGGTGGTGGGGGGGTTGTTGTCCATCACGCCCGGCCCCAACATGATCTATGTGATCTCGCGCTCTATTACGCAAGGGCGACGCGCCGGGCTGACATCGCTGGGCGGCGTTGTCGTTGGCTACCTTTTTTACATGTTTGGTGCTGCGTTTGGCATTACCGCCTTTTTTAAAACACAGCCCCATGCTGCACAAATTCTAAGTGCATGTGGCGCGGTATACATGGGCTGGCTGGGCTGGAATGCGATTCGCCCCGGGGGGCGCTCCCCGCTTGAAATTCGTGAACAGTTACCGCGCGAACATGCTGGTAAATTGTTTGCCATGGGGGCCACAACCAGCCTGCTTAACCCCAAACTGGCGTTGATTTTCCTTACTTTACTGCCTCAGTTCATCGACGAAACACAAGGCCGGGTATTAGAACAATCGCTGTTTTACGGCGGTTTGCTCATTGCAATGTTTGCAGGTGTGAATGCAGGTATGGCGATATTTTCCGGCAGTATGGCCAATTTCCTGGCCCGAAAACCCGCGTGGCTCTTGGTACAGCGCCTGCTGATGGGAATTACTTTGCTTGCATTGAGTGCCGAGATGGCAATACAAGCCATGGGTTGATATGCTTGGTTTGTTGTAGAAGTATCAGCCAAGGAATTTGATCATGTTACAAGCGGCCATGCCACTGTTTCCGCTCACCACGGTGTTGTTCCCACAAGGTGTTTTAAATCTTCAAATTTTCGAGGTTCGTTATCTCGACTTGATGAAAAAATGCCTGCGCGACAACACACCATTTGGTGTGGTCAGCCTGCTGGACGGCAATGAGGTGCGCCGCCCCGACGAGAAAATTCAACTGGCCAAGATAGGTACACTGGTCAACATTGAAAAACACGAGTTTGTGACTCCCACGCTGATAGAAATTTCAACAGTGGGCAGCCAGCGATTCAAGTTATTGAATGCCACGCAAGAGAAGAACGGTTTGTGGATGGGCGAAATTCAAACCTTGCCAGCCGACCCAGTGGTGGAAATTCCAGACTACCTCCAAGGCAGTGCAAATGCCCTGGCACGGCTGATCAACTCGATCGATGAAAATGAAATTGCTGAGGAACAGCTGCCATTTCGCAAACCATACAAGCTGATGGATTGCGGCTGGGTGGCCAACCGCTGGTGCGAACTGTTGCCATTGGACAAACCCACCAAGCTGCAATTGCTGGCTTTGGACAACCCGCTGCTGCGGCTGGAGTTGATTGACGATACTTTGGCCGCCCAGGGTTTGCTCAAGTCGTGATTACAACCTTGCCCATCACTTTCCGATCAAGTAAATCCTGCAGGGCCTGAGCGCCCTGTTCAAGTGAATACACTTTGGACACCAGCGGTTTCAGTTTGCCTTGTTCTATCAGGGCAAACATGTCGCCAAGGTCTTTAATGAAATCAAACAATTGTCGATTCACAAACTCGCCCCAAAACACACCCACAATTGAAGCCCCTTTCAGCAAGGGCAAATTCAGTGGAATGCTTGGGATTTCACCGTCTGCAAAACCAATCACCAGGTAACGCCCATTCCAGCCAATGCTTCGAAATGCAGGCTCGGCAAACTTGCCACCCACAGGATCAAAAATTACATTTGGACCTTTCCCGGCAGTGAGTTCTTTCACACGTTCGCGCAAATCCTCAGTGCTGTAATTGATTAAGTCATCGGCACCATTTTCTTTGCAAATGGCCAGTTTTTCAGCACCGGATGCCGCCGCAATCACTTTGGCACCCAAGGCTTTGGCAATTTGAATCGCCGCCAGGCCTACACCACCCGCAGCACCCAACACCAACAGGGTTTCGCCCTCTTTCAATTGGGCGCGGCCCTTCAGTGCATGGTAGGAAGTACCGTAGGCCAGAGTGAAAGATGCAGCGGTTTCGAAACCGATTGCGGGTGGCATGGGAATGATCTGCTTGGCCTGCACCAGCACCTTCTCGGCGAAGGCACCATGGGTGCACATGGCAATCACACGATCACCCACTTTCACATTCTTTACGCCCTCACCAAGCGCAGCCACTACACCTGCCAATTCAGCGCCTGGCGCAAACGGCAACGCAGGTTTGAACTGGTACTTGCCCTGAATAATCAGCGCATCCGGAAAATTGACACCGGCGGCTTTCATGTCCACCACCACTTGGCCAGGCCCCGGCTGCGGGTCGGCTGTTTCCTGGAACACCAAGGTGTTGGGTAGGCCCAAGCTGTTGCACATCAATGCTTTCATTGTTTTGTCTCCTTTTTACTTTTTTATTTGGGCAGCGTTGGGTTCTGCTGATTCAAAATTTCTTTCATCCGGGTTTCAATCACCGGGAACATATAGCTGTGCGGAATCACATAGAAGCGCTTTTCAGCAATCGCATTGAACGTTTCTACTGCCATGTCATCGGCAGTCAATTGCCCGCTGGCAATGGCCTTGCCAATTCGTTTGTTCAACTGCGCTGTCAAACCCTCAATCGGCTTGGTTTGTGCCACATCACCGGGCCGGTTGCGCTCAGAATTTCCAATACCAGTGGGCACCCAAGCCGGGCACAACAAAGAAACGCCGATGAGCGATTGGGTCATTTGCAGCTCAAGACTTAAGGTTTCGCTCAATGTGACCACGCCATGCTTGCTTACATTGTAGGCCGCCATGCCCGGGTTGGACACAAGGCCTGCAACCGATGCTGTATTCACTATGTGCGCCGGGCCACCTTGAGCTTGCATGCGCGGCAGGAACTCCGAAATACCGTGAACAACACTCCACAAATTCACCTGCAAAATCCATTCCCAATCGGCCACGGTGTGTTCCCACGTGGTGCGAGCCAAAGCAACACCTGCATTGTTGAACAACAAATGAACCTGGTTGAACTTGACATAAGCCGCATCAGCCAATGCCTTGATTTCTGCTGCATGACGCACGTCGGTACGCAAGGCCAGTACACGATCAGCGGGAAGACTCAGTTGTTCTGCTGCGGCTTGAAGTGCTGCCTCATCAATATCGGCCAACACCAGGCTCATGCCTTGTGCAGCGGCGTGTTTGGCCAAGGCAAAACCAATACCGCTGGCCGCCCCGGTGATCACGGCGGTTTTGCCGTTGAAGTTGTTCATTGTTTGTTGTCTCCAAATTGCTTTTCGTTTTAATCATAGACCTGCCAAGCGATCCACACAGTTACTGCAGCAGATAATTCACCGGAGTTAAATTGGGAGGCAAATCCTTTTTGTTCAGGCTTTCCAGCAAGTCCACTTCAATGACACGAACCAGCGCATTCAAAGGCAAGTCGTTGTCGAGCAGTCCAAACGGTTCCTCCAATTCATCGCCCAGGTAATCAAGACCAAAAAAAGTGTATGCAATGGTGGCCACAATCAAGGGGGTCAAAAAATTTAGGCTGGGTGCCAGTGAAAAAGGAAGCAGCAAACAGAACAACCAGGCGGTACGCCTTAACAACAGGGAATATGCAAAGGGTGTTGGCGTAGTTTTTATGCGTTCGCACGCCCCCTGCACAGCGGCCAGCGCACTCACCTTCTGGCTCAGTATTTGATACACGATGTCAGAAATCAAACCTTGACGGTACAAGCCCGCCAAGCGTGCATCAAATAACTGCAGAACCGCATTGGGCACATTGCGGGACATCTGGATCGACGTTTTGTCAGATTCATTCAGCCATTTCGAAGCCGCCTGTGCTTCATCTTGATCACGAAGACGGGCGGCCAAAGCATGGGAAAATCCAATCAACAAACTGACCAAAACTTCGCGCTGGGCCACATTTGGAAACAGTGCTGCAAGCTCCCGGGCCAAATTTCGGGAATGCACGATCAAATCGCCCCAATGCTTGCGTGCCTCCCACCAACGATCGTAGCAGGCATTGTTTCTGAAACCTAAAAACACGGATAAAGCCAAACCCAAAATGGAAAAGGTACCCAGGCCAGCGTTCAAAAACTCTATGGGTTCTCCATGGGACCACCACACCACAAGGCATGACAACAATGCAATGGCCACCACTTTCCAGGCAATGTGACGAACCACGGAGCCACGAAGAATGAATAGAAGTTGATACGCACGGGGGCGGGGTCGAACAATCATGGCGCGCTTTGCTGTAGCAGTAATAGACCTTTCGATTATTGCCCAAGTCTGGCCGTTATATGGCACCGACACGACGAACTCTTTTCAAGAACGGAAAATCATGTTGCAATTTGGGAATGAAACACACCAACTCCAGTCTCCGGGTATTTATTCTCCTCACAGGCTTGCTGCTTGGCCCGCCAAGCTGGGCTGCCTGCGCCTACGCCACCATACCCAATCCCCACCCCGATGGCATCGGCAAATCCTATTGCGAACGCCAAATTTCGAAGGTGATGGGTTGGCAAGGCGCGCCTTGGCTTGAGCGGCCGCAGCGCCTTCAAGAAGAGCGCACTGATTTACTGATCCAAAAATTGAATTTAAAACCCGGCATGGTGGTAGGCGACATTGGCGCTGGTACCGGGCACATTGCGCAAATGATGGCTGAGAAAATTGGCCCCAACGGTGTAGCGTGGGTTGTGGATATTCAACCGCAAATGATCAAAATGCTGCAAAAGAAGGCAGAGGGTTTGCCCAAAGGCCGAATGCAAATTCGGCAGTCCAGCGAGAAAAACCTGAACCTGCCCGACCGAATTCTGGATGTGGCGATTATGGTGGATGTGTATCACGAGCTTGAGTACCCACGTGAAACGCTTCAATCACTGATGAAAGCTGTTAAAAAAGGCGGAAAAATCGTGTTTGTGGAATACCGCGCCTTTGACCCGGATGTGCCTATCAAACCATTGCACACCATGAGCGTGGCGCAGGTTCAAAAAGAAGCGGAAGACCTTGGGCTGAAATACGAGAAAGCCGAAAGCCTCAGCTGGCAGAACATGATAACTTTCATCAATCCGTAGTTGATTCATTTAACCAGCGCAACACGCCTTGCCCGGCAGCCATTCCTGTTGCAAAACAGGCGGTGAGCAAATAACCACCTGTGGGTGCCTCCCAGTCCAGCATTTCACCTGCGGCAAAAGTACCGGGC
The DNA here is from genome assembly GCF_002473065.1 of Limnobacter sp. UBA7229. NCBI lineage: Bacteria > Pseudomonadati > Pseudomonadota > Betaproteobacteria > Burkholderiales > Burkholderiaceae > Limnobacter > Limnobacter sp. UBA7229. The sequence goes on from NZ_DKTN01000022.1 coordinate 188,235, forward strand.
TTGTTGGTCAGCATGTAATTGTTGTTCATGCTTTCGAAGCGCACACCGCCTGCCGTGCTAATGGCTTCATCAATTGGCCGCACTGCGTGAACGGTGATCGGCAGTGCCTTGATGGTTGAAACCAGTTTTTCCAAATTCTTGAACTCGTCTTTGCCAAGTACTTCATGCAGCAAAGCCAACTTCACACCGGCAATACCCAGTTTATTTTTGAAATAGCTGGACATTGACTGACTGCTGCGTGCCCACCCCGCCAATTCTGCTCGAACTCGGTCAAGGCTGCGCCCAGGCAATAAATCGAGCGCAAAAGTTGCATCGCCCTGCGCATTCAAGCGTTGGCGAATTTCCCGACTGAAGGCGTAAACAAGGCTGCCTTCTACACCATGCTCACCAATCACCATTTCACCCTGTCGCTCAATTACCTGGCCCTGCAGGCTGGTAAATTTCAAGGCGACCGACTTCAACGGTGCGCCTGCAAATTTTTCGCGCAGGTAATCACTCCAGCTCACCTCAAAGCCGCAATTTGCACTTTCAAGCTCAGCAACTTCAACCCCTGAATTGCGCAGCCAAGGCACCCAGGCCCCATCAGAACCCAACTTGGACCAACTGGCTCCACCCAAGGCAAGCACTGTGGCCCTGGGTAAATGTTCAACAAAACCATTTGGTGTTGAAAACTGCAATTGCCCCTTCTCATTCCAGCCTTGCCACCTGTGGCGAACATGCATGCGCACGCCCTTGCCTCTCAAGCGGTGCAGCCAGGCACGCAACAAAGGCGCTGCTTTCATTTCTTTCGGAAACACCCTGCCAGAAGTACCCACAAATGTTTCAATGCCCAGTTCATGCACCCATTCGCACAATCGCTCGGGCGGCAGTAAATCAAGTGTGGTTTGTAAATGGGGAAGCCTGTCCGCATAGCGGGTGCAAAACTTTGCATAGTCTTCGCTGTGGGTAATGTTCAAACCACCAATACCGGCAAGCAAAAACTTGCGGCCAAACGATGGCATTGCATCAAACACATCCACTTGCACGCCCGCATTGCTAAGCACTTCTGCGGCCATCAGGCCTGCAGGGCCGCCACCCACTATGGCCACCGTTGTATTCGAGTTTTGAAACATAGCCTGCGGCTTTCAGTTGGTGAGCTGCTTGAGTAAATATTCAGTATGTGTGCTCTCAATTATAAAGCATCCACCCCACAGACCCCATTGTGACAGGTTCATGACTTGTTACTTAGGGTGTGCCCACTGAATCCTTTCACTGCTCGAGCGAGTATTACTAACTTGTAGCATCAGAAGTAAACGGAGTTGGTAATGGCTGGTATTCACAATGAACTCAGGGCAATCGAGCGGCAGGGCTTATCGCGGCGGGTGTTTCTTAGAAACATGCTGCTGACAGCAGGCAGTATTTCTGCCGCACAATGGCTAACAGCTTGCGGCGGCGGATCTTCAGGTACGAGCTCCTCAGGCGTAGCTCCGAGTGGATCGGGTGCCCCCCGAACCAGCCCGTTTGCATCCATGGGCCCCCTGCTGCCACCCGATGCCAACGGCATTCAATTACCCGCCGGTTTCACATCTCGGGTAGTTGCCGTTTTTAACGAGCCCCCTTTACCCTCCCAGCCCGATTTCCGTTGGCATTCAGACCCCGATGGTGGTGCCGTGTTTGCAACTGAAGATGGTGGCTGGATTTATGTATCAAATTCCGAAGCCCGAGACGCCACAACAGCATTTGGTCAAATACCTGCAGAGCTATCGGCAATTCGCCGACTGGCCAGCCGCGATTCGCTGATGGCACTCAGCCCGATCACCAACGCCATAAGCGGTTTGGTGAATACATTGCTGCCAGGCGGCATACCTTTGCTGCTGCCGTTTGCCGGGGGTGCCAGTGCACTGCGGTTTGATCAAAGTGGCAATTTAATTGACGCCTACCCAGTGCAACGCAACACCTCCACCAACTGCTCTGGCGCTGCTACCCCCTGGGGTACCTGGATTAATGGTGAGGAAATTCTCGATGGCTATATGTTCGAATGCAGCCCACTTCGTGACGGCGGTGAACCCATCCGCCTGGACAGATTCGGCCGCAAAGCGCATGAGCAAGTCGCTTTTGATGTAGAGCGCCGAGCGATTTATCACACCGAAGACATCACTGGCGAGGACCGCTTTTATCGAAATGTTTACACTGAAAACGAATGGCCAAGCAACGGCCGCCCTGACCTGACACGCGGCAAACTACAGGTACTGTCTGTGCCTGCAGGCATCGACGCCGCACGCCAAGGACCGACACCGATTGTTTGGCTGGATGCGATTGACGACGGACGACCGCAGGCAGATGTTTACCTGCCGGAATCCACAATTTTCGCAGGCAATGAAGGTGTGTGGTTCGTCAATGGATTTATATACTTCTCAACCAAAGTGGATAGCAATGTGTGGGCCATCGACGTGGCCAACGGCACCATTGAAAGCATTTACGATCCCACTGACGGACCAATCGGCTCGCCCGCAGACCCGGCTGAACCCAAGATGATGGGTGTAGATAATCTGTCGATGACACTCGACGGCGAAATGATTGTGGTGGAGGACGGAGGCGACATGCGCGCCATGGTACTTCTGCCTGACCGCAGCACCATTCCACTGCTTCGCTTGCCAGGGGATGCAGGTGGAACCGAGGTAACAGGCCCGGCGTTCTCACCAGATGGACGCCGGCTTTATGTGTCCAATCAACGCGCGCTTCGAAACGGTGAAACAGTTTCATTTGGCCAAGGTGGTGTAGTGTATGAGATCACCATGCCGTTTACGGTGCGTGTGAACCCACCTGTTGCGCGCGCAATGCCAGCTGCATAGACATAGCCGTCCACTGACCCAATCGACATTGCTGAAAAACTGTCGATTGGGAGCAGCAGTACCGTTGCATCAAATTTGAACCCTTGTCCCTAGCTCTACCACCGCGTTTGAAGGCAGCCTGAAGAAATCCACCACGCCACCCGCATTGCGGCTCATGGTTGCAAACAATTGCTCGCGCCACTTGGCCATTCCCGAACCTCGCGTGGGGACAACAGTCTCGCGGCTTAGAAAGTAAGTGGTTTCAAACAACGAAATTTTGAGGCCTACTTCATCAGTCAACTCAAGCGCCTTGGGAATATCGGGCGTATTCATGAAGCCATAGCGCACAGTCACTTGCCAGAAACCACGGCTTAGCGATTTCACTTCAACCCGGTTCAAATTGCCAACCCAGGGCACACTTTCAAACACCACCGTCAATATCACGTTCGATGCATGCAGCACCTGGTTGTGTTTCAAGTTGTGAAGAAGAGCCATGGGTACTTTGTCAGGGTCAGCCACCGGGTATACCGCGGTGCGGTAAGCGCGGTTAATTTGATCCACATTTAGCGTGGGCAAAAAATCGTCCAAATCAATGCCGTCTTTCTGAATACTTTTCATCAGCAATTTACGGCCTCGCCACCAGGTAGACATCACCACAAACAAAGCCAAGCCCAACACAATGGGGAACCAGCCACCATCGAATAACTTGAAAGCGCAGCTGACCACCAGCAGTATGTCGATCAAAACAAAGAAAATGGTTGCACCCACTGACAACCAGGCTGGCAAACCCCAGCTGTGGCGAATCACAAAATAGGTCAGCGTGGTGGTGATCAACATGGTCAAGGTGACTGCAATGCCATACGCACCCGCCAGGTTAGACGAAGTTTTGAACATCAACACCGCCAATAACACACCTGCCAACAACAGCCAGTTCACAGCAGGCATGTAAATTTGGCCTGACTCTTTCGCCGATGTGTATTGAATTTTCATGCGCGGCAAAAAGCCCAGTTGAATGGCCTGCTTGCTCATGGAATAAGCACCTGAGATAACAGCCTGTGATGCAATAATGGCGGCCATGGTGGCCAGGCAAAGCACGGGGATTACCCAGGCATCGGGGAAAGAACGGTAGAACGGATTTTCAATGGCGCCAGGGTCGGCAATCAGCAACGCGCCCTGCCCCAAATAATTCAAGGCCAAACAAGGAAACACCAAAAACGTCCAGGCCAGGCGAATCGGTTTTTTGCCAAAGTGGCCCATGTCAGCGTACAGCGCCTCTGCACCAGTCAAAGCCAACACAATTGCGCCAAATGCGGCAAACAAACCCCAACCCCGATCCAGAATGAATTGAATGCCGTGTACAGGATTCAAGGCATGCAGAATTTCAGGTGCACTCGCAATATTGACCACACCTACTGCGCCCAAAGTGGCAAACCACAGCACAATAATCGGTCCGAAGAAGCGCCCCACCACGGAGGTTCCGTAACGCTGCACAGCAAAAAGGCCAATCAGGATCAACACACTGAGCGGAATAATGTAGGGCGTTAAGGTGGGTGTGATCAACGTAAGCCCTTCCATGGCACCCAACACTGAAATGGCAGGGGTAATGACACTGTCACCGTAAAACAAAGTGGCACCAAACACACCAATCAACAGCAACACAGTTTTCAGTTTCGGGTTTTTTCGAACCGCTTCCGAGGCCAATGCGGTCAGCGCCAGGCCACCACCCTCGCCATTGTTGTCGGCCTTCAAAATCAGGATCACATACTTCAAGGTGACCACCAACATCAATGCCCAGAAAATCACGGAAATGGCACCCGTCAGGTTCTCGGGATTCAGGGGTACCCCGCTGTTTTCACCAAATACTTCTTTGACTGTGTAGAGGGGGCTGGTGCCGATGTCGCCGTACACCACGCCAATCGCACCCAAGGTGAGTGCAGCCAGGCCGGCCTTGGTTTTATCTGTTGATTCTGGTTTGTTCATGATTGTAACGCACTTGCACTGTGTAAACAGCCTGCATCATGCGCTGCAACATATAAGGAAGTTATAAGGAAACCCGGGAGGGAACCTAGGTGCCTGCCAACATTCGGTAACCCACACCAGTTTCCGTCAAAATAAAGTGTGGGTCTGCCGGGTTTTTCTCGATTTTCGCACGCAGCTGGCCTACATACAGGCGGGTGTATTGTGTGTACTCCAGGTACTCGGGGCCCCACACATCAGCCAGCAATTGCCGGTGGCTTACCGCCTGCCCAGCACTTCGCACCAGGCGCGCCAGCAGTTCATACTCAGTGGGCGTTAACTTAATTTCAGCACCATGCAAGGTAATTTCACGCTTCAGCAAATCAATTTTCAAACCATCACGCTGATACAACAAAGTGGCTGGCTGCGCCAAATTACCTCGGTGGCGCAAGGCGACACGAATGCGAGCCAACAACTCCCCCACGCTGAATGGCTTCACCAGATAATCATCGGCCCCTGCGTCAAGCAACTCAATTTTGCTCCCCTCGTGCGGGCGCGCCGAAATCACAATCACAGGTGCACTGCCTGCCCTGCGGGCCAGCTCCAGAAAACTTTTCCCATCGCCATCAGGCAAACCCAAATCGAGTAAATACAAATCAAACGCCTGCCCTGCAGGCTGATTCGCCAACAAGGCCTTGGCTTCTGACAAACTGGCTGCGGTGACCACTGAATGCCCTTCTGTGCTCAAGCTGTTGCGCAGGGCCTTGCCCAGCTCCCGGTCATCTTCAATCAACAAAATACGAATGCTCATGCGCCTTGTTCCTGTGCCTCAGCCAAGGGCAATGTGAATATGGCCAACACACCTTGTCTTGCAATTGCAGGTGTAGAAAAACTCAAACACCCTGCGTGAACTTGCGCCACGGCATGGCATAGCTGTAGGCCAATGCCCATGCCCCGGGATTCATCACCCTGCAATTTGTGCTGGCCTTGCATGCCTACACCACGATCAGACACCTGAAACACCACCCCACCTTGCTGTTGCAAAACATTCAGTTCAACTGAACCAGGTGCCCCCGAATGTTTGATTGCATTGTCGATCAAGTTATCCAACACCTGCTCCACCAGCACCATGTTGCAATTCAGCAGCGGCAAGCCCGAAGCAACTTTCACAGTGGGTAAATACATGGTTTTTCGTTTTCTAAGGCGTTGCAGCACAGCCGCCACCATGTCTTCCACCGATTCCAGTTGCATGGGCACCTGCACCTGTTCACCACTTAACCGTGCCAAGGTCAGTGTGTTGTCGGTCAGGCGCGCAACCTGCTGGGTTTCCTCTTGTATCAACTCGGCGTAATGCCGAATCTCGTCTTTGCTCAAGCGATCTGTCTGCTCAAGAATCGCCGAAGCGGAAGTCATGATGCTGGCCAGCGGCGTTCGCTGATCGTGCGCAATCGATGTTAAAAACAGGCTGCGGGTTTTCTGTGTTTGTGCCGATTCTCGTGCACTTTGGGCACGCAGCGCATTGTCTCGCCGATCGCAGGCCAGGCCCATCTGATCCAGCAATGCCTGCGCATCACGAACCCACAAAGCCTCGTTAAAATCAATATCACCGCCCACACACACGCACACTCCGTACGCTTTCGATTTTCCACGCATGGGCAGGTACAAGTCTTCCAAATTGTCATATCGCCCAGTGCTTTTTCCCAATGCTTTGTTCTCTTGCAAGCAAGCATCAAAGGCTTTAATTTGCGTGGCGTTCAGCGATTCAAGCTCAGAAGAAGTAAACCCCACCAACACTTGGGTAGAACCCTCAGCCAGACCAAGCAACAATTGGTGCAAATCGGAAAGCAGCTGTTGCGGATTATCAAACTCGCGCAGTTTTTCGCTCCACTGCATTAACTGCAAAGTGCGCTGCGCCTGCTGCCGTTCAAGCGCTGCAATTTGCTTTTGCCGACGCAATAAATAGGTAATCAACCACGACACACCCATCATCGTGATCAGCAAAATGCCATGCTCGTGAAGGTCAACATGAAAAGTGTGCACGGGTGGCACCATTTGGTAGTTGAACATAAGCACAGCAAGCGCGCTAAGCGCAAGTGAAAGTGACAAGGGCAACAACAGGGAATAAATCGATGAGACCAGAATAAGCACCACAGGCGCGTTGGCAAGCGTGACCCAGTCGTGGGGGTAGACCAGCACCAACATCAGGGCGGCCCACAAGGCAAGGCCCAAAGTACCGGCCAACAAAGCGGTTGATTTCATGAATTCAATTGGTCCAATAGCAGCAGAGCTTCAATGTGACGCCATGTAACGATCATCACCCGATTCTAATCGCTGCTGCAATTGAATAAGCGAATTCTTCTCAGAAAGGGTTTGTTCCGCATTTGAAAAAGTATGGCAGTGAATCAATCGGCGCAGGCACCGTAAATAGGCCACGAGCTGGGCGTGAAGGGTTATGCGTAGAACAAAGCCCAAACCACACCCCAATTAGGCTTCAACAAAACTTTGCTGCTGTGCCAAACTAAAAGCCCAACAACAAAAAGGGGTAGACCATGGCTGCAGCGCATTTTGATTTTTCCAACACATGGACAGTAATCACTGGCGGCGCCAGCGGCATTGGCCTAACCTGCGCCTTGGGTGTTGCCAAAGCTGGCGGCAATGTGGTGGTGTCGGCCAGCCGAAAACCTGAAAAAACGCAAGCTGCCTTGCTGCAAATTCAGCAAGTCAACCCCAAGATTCAGGCCAAAGCATTTCCTTGTGAAGTAGGGCAAGAAACATCGGTTGCTGCATTTTTTGAAGCCATTGCACGCGAGGGCATTGCCCTTGATCATTTGATCCACAGCGCGGGCATATCACCCAACACCGAATTTTTTGACCAAACCCAGACCGAATGGGACCAGGTTCAAAACACCAATGCCACTGGTAGCTTTTTGGTCACCAAATACGCAGCACTGCAAATGAAACACAACCCGCTGCATGGCGACTTTCGGGGGCGTATTGTATTGGTTACATCCACCAACGGTATTAACAGTTGGGACCCTGTTTCTGCCCATTACGATGCCTCCAAGGCCGCCAACAATTTGTTTGTGCGCGTGGCCGCGGAAAAATTATCCGAAGACCAAATTTGTATCAACGGCCTGGCCCCCGGCTGGATCAACACCGACTTGAACGCCACCCTGCCCCCCGATGTGCGCGAAAAAGAATCGTCAAAAATCTGGATGAAGCGCTGGGCCGAACCCGATGAAATGGCGCAATGTGCACTGCACTTGCTCACAATGCCCTACTTAATGGGGCAAGTTGTCATGGCCGATGGAGGCTATCGGTAAGCGGTGTAATGCCGCAGCGGTATACTCAACAGCATGAATGATTTACTGCTGCGCCTTAAACTGGCCGTTGAACACCCCCACGAAGACCAGGTTTCTGTGCGCTTTCTTGCCGACATGCATGGCGAGTCTGCCCACGGCGCACTGCTGCTTTTTCTGGCCGTACTCACCCTGCTGCCAATTCCCTTTTCCGGCTTTTTGTTCTCGTTTGGAATATGGTCTGTTGCCCACATGATGTGGATCAACGACAGTGGCCACGGCCTGCCTGAAAGAGTATGCCGCGTAAAATTGTCCAAAGCATCCGCAACGCGGCTCATCAAAATTCTGGGCTGGATATATACCAAAGCCGACCGCATTTGCGCCCCACGACTAGCATCGCTGAGCAGCCCCACCCACCGCGGCTGGCTGGTGCCCTTCATCGCCCTGATGGGATTCATCATTTTCCTGCCAATACCCGGCGGCAACGGCACACCCGCTATTGCACTCATTTTGATTGGCCTTGGCCTAATGGCGCGAGACGGCCTGGCAATTATTGCAGGGATTGTTACCGGGCTGGTGGGAGTTGGCGTGGTGGGATTTTTAATGTGGGTGATCGTAAAGGTGGTTTAACGAAATAGTGTTAAGTTTTGCAAGCTGCACCGATGGACTACCCAGCATGCGCTCCCCTCCTCACAGCCATACTCATTTTTGACATCTCTCGATAACGCCTCTACGCTCAATTTTTTTACTAAAACTAAACGATGAATAAATTCTGGCCTGTTCCAGAGTGGATCTCAACCTACTCTTACAAGCAAACGCCACGAAGCTTTGGCGCAAAACGGGCAAGCGGACGCACACACGCTGGTTGCGATTTATACGCACCATTAGGTTCTCCCGTGCTGGCAATAACAGCAGGCCGGGTAGTGGAGTCGCGTGATTTCTATTTAGGTACTTTTCAAGTCACAATTGACCATGGGGCACTTGGAGTGGTGCGCTATGGTGAAATATCACACGATGGAATTCCGAAGACTGGTTCCGTAGTAGAGGCAGGGCAGCAAATTGGAAAAATTGGCAACCTGGGCAAAGGCCTCCACCCTATGCTCCACATTGAACATTTTTCTGGAGCAGCAACAGGGGCAATGACCAACCCAAGAAACCCTCCCTACTCACGGCGCAGCGATCTTCAAGATTGCACGAAACTGCTCGATTCACTTCTTTGTTTACGCGACACGTCATGCAAGTAAATCCAATGTTTTTAATTGGCCTTGCTTGCGCTGTATTTACATTGGCCGCTTGCCAGAAGCCGTCAAACAAAACCGACACATCAATTTCAATATTGAGCAATGTGCAGCCCACACAATTGTTCATCGGCAGAAAGGTCGGCGACTCCGCAGAACGCTGTGTGTACGCAGTGCTGGTTAGAAATGCCTTGCAAGCCTGTCAACAACACAATTGCGATATACAGGCATTCTATTGGCCTATACAAGTCCTTAACGATAGCCAACGCGCATTGCTAGTTGCTGAGTGCTCAACGAATCAAAAACTGGGTACAGGCCATTTACTTAGCAACAAGGGGCCTACTGATGATTCTGGTATTTTAATTTTTCAGCAACAGCGCGAAGGCCAAGGCCTTTGGCAAAACATTGAACTGCCAAATGGCGACTATGGCGTACAGTTGACTACCGAAGCCGCCGAAGGCGTGTTGACTTATCAACAGGGGAGCTATAGTTGGGAAGAGAATCCTGATTAACCCAACACCAGACAAGCCCCGTGAAACCGAAAGACCAGTCAGCCAATTTAGGCACTCGTCTCAAAAGAACACGTTGAATTTTTAGCAAAATTAAAGCAGTTCCCTGAACAACAGAAAATGAGGTGTAAAAAAGTCCACAATTCCTAAATCCTAATGGCCATTCATCAAGCAGTTTTCATAAACCCATGAATCTGCTTCAAATTCCTGTTCCAGTTTGCTCAAGGTTTCAGGTGTGCAGCGCGGTGCAATTTCCATCCCGGCCCAACTAAAACCCAGTGTCGCTTTTTCAGTTTCAGTTTGAGGTACGGCCACCCAAATGCTGCCGGGTGAATTCACCATGTCCAAATTTGTACCATTCAGTTTGAATGGACTGGCCGAGGAAGGCCCCAGTGCCTCCAGAAGGGTTTGTGCATCAACAATGGCTGGGCCACCACTCAAAAATGCATCCATTGTTATCAATTCAAGTGTTCGATAGCTTGTTTCAAACCGAACTTGCTCTGCCCTGTCCAAATAGCCAGTGTAAATATGGCGAATCCCCGCAAACACCAAACCTGCTGCCATCACAATCAGCAGAAGCCCAAGCCCCAAGCCTTTCATCAAATCAGCCCGAAGGTGAAGCTTGTACGCTGGGTTGAAACGGCGGGCCATGCGCATTTTTTTAACCACACCAACAAAGTGATTTAGCAAAAGGGCCAACTGCAACACCACCAGTGTTCCAAGTACAAAACCCAACCAAGGCCATTCACCAAGCCGATCTGTTTCACCAGACACAGACGACAGTGCAAACAACATGGCAATGCCCACAGCGTATTGTGCCCAGGCACTTGCTGTCTCAAGCCTCAAGGCATGGGTACTTTTTACAAAAGCTTGAATCAGCGGGGCAGCCGATACCGCCAAACCTGCAACATGGCCAGGTAGTTGTTGGCAGTATGTTTGACACCGAGAGGCAAATTGTTCCTCATTGCCCGGTATTGCTTCATCCCAAACCACCACATGACTGAGCGGTGCAACAGCCACTCCCTTGTTGGCCAGGCGGTTTTTAAGCTGTGCAAACTCATGTTCGTTTTGAACGATGAATAAAATTCGATCTGGCTGCATGCTCACCAACACCAATTCAATTTCCTCGATCACAAACTCGGTAAGGTCACGAAGGTCGAGTACCACTCCCTTGGCATCTGCAAGAGATCGCCACAGCCTTGCCTTCCAGTCCTCTTTGGCCTCCAGGTTCAGATATTTTGAACCCGCATAGGCCAACATCATGGGTACAAGAAAAAGTGGTTTTAGAAAATGCGGTACGCGCTTTCTCGGGTCACGAATTCCAGAAAGCCTGTAACCGCGCCCCAAAACCACCTCGAGTAGTTCTCGAATTCTGTAGCTGCTTGCATCTTTCTTGAAACTTCGCAGATAGAAAATATTTGTGGTTTGCTTCGGCAAGGCCAAAGCGTACACAACGACCAAAAAGGCGGGCGCTACAAAAAGTACACCCGCTTGAATCAACAACTCTACTGTGCCTTGCGCCAAGCCGAAAACAAGCAAACCAATCCCTAGGAGCAGTTGAATTGCAATTAAAAATGCAACAACAGGGCGAAGCAAATTGAGGGGATCGGCCAAAGGCTTGGGCAAAGGATTGGGGGAAAACAGGTGCTGAACCTCTTGTTGAATTTGTGAGGCTTCTTTTTGCATGTGGATTTGCCCGAGAAGGTGTTGATGGACCTGCTGCTGGGCAATATTGAACGAGCCGAACAATTCAAGCAAGTGAATTAAGGCGACTCAAAAACAAAAAAGCCCGGGCTGTTAAACCCAGGCTTTCTTTAATTTTGGTCGGAATGAGAGGATTCGAACCTCCGACCCCTTGCACCCCATGCAAGTGCGCTACCAGGCTGCGCTACATTCCGAGAAGGCTGGATTATACATGAAACGCTCAGGCTTTCAGGGCTTCGCGCAAATTTAGCAATTGTTCTTTCAAAACTTCCCGATCGATCAAAATGGGCAGCGGCGCGTCGCCTGCCGGGCCATTTTTTTCCTGATCCAAACGGTTGCGTGCACCGTTGATGGTGAAGCCGTGTTCGTACAGCAGTTCACGAATTCTGCGAATGAACAGCACTTCGTGGTGCTGGTAGTAACGACGATTGCCACGTCGGGTAATCGACTTCAATTGCGTGAATTCTTGCTCCCAATAACGAAGCACGTGGGTTTTTACGCCGCACAGCTCGCTGACCTCACCAATGGTGAAGTAGCGCTTGGCCGGAATGGGCGGCAAGCTGGCTGTGGGTGGCGCTCCGTCTGCGTTTACGGTTTTTTGCATTGAGTAATTGGCTTGTACTTAAATAATTTAGTGAAAATTATTCAACCAAAGCTTTAAGTTTCTGGCTGGGATGAAAGGTTACCACTCTACGCGCCGCAATGGGAATCTCTTCGCCAGTTTTTGGGTTTCTACCGGGGCGTTGGGGTTTGTCACGCAGCTGGAAATTGCCAAAACCCGACAATTTCACAGAGTCGCCGCCTTCAAGCGTGGTGCGAATTTCATCGAAAAACGCATCCACGAAGTCTTTGGCTTCGCGTTTGTTCAGGCCCAGGCTATCAAACAACATTTCAGCCAATTCAGCCTTGGTCAGGGAGCCCGAGGCCAGACCATCTTCAATCAGGTCCATGCGGTCCGTGCGGGCAGTAGTTTCGTTGCTTCGGTCGTCGTTCAACACAAATTGATCCACAGTGAGTTCTACCTATTTATCAATATTTATCGCAAGCGGGCCGCACAACGCTGGCCTGCCTGGTCAATCATTTTTTTCAACAAAGGCTCGATGTCTGCGTCAGTCAGGCTGCGGTCGCTGGCCTGAAGAGTCAGCCTGAACGCCAAACTTTTCTCATTTAGATTCAGGCCCTTACCTTCTTCTTTCGGTACGAATTCATCGAAAAGGATAACCGATTTCAGCCAAGCAAGGTTGTCATCTTTCACTTCCGTGAATGCTTTTTTAAGTTGCGCAGCAGCAATATTTTGCTCTACTACAAATGCCAGGTCTCGAACCACAACTGGCTGCTTCGAAACTTCTTTGAAAGCTGGCAATTTGCGCGTATTCAAGCCATCCAGCAACAATTCGAACACAATCGGTGCCTGTGGCAAATCGTATTCCTGAGCCAACCTGGGGTGCAGTTCACCAACAAAACCAATGGGCTGTTTGTTCACCAGTACACGGGCGCTACGGCCTGGGTGCAAAGCTGGGTGCGGGTTTGCAACTTCAAACACCTCGAAATCTACCTTGCGACCGTGCAGCAGTTGTTCTACATCGCCTTTCACATCAAAAAAGTCGAGTGCGCGATTGTTGCTGGCAGCCCATTGCAATTGGTCAGCCAAGCCATACGCCAAACCACCCACTTTCCAGGTTTGTTTGAAGCCAGCTACAGTTTGTGCACCGTCTTGCACCTTGTCGTCTTTCTCGAAAACGCGGGCCACTTCAAACACACGCAGGCGGTCTACACGGTGACCCAGATTGTGTTTCAACACACCAGTCAGGCTGGCAATCAAGGTAGAGCGCATTACGCTAAGGTGGCTGGCAATCGGGTTCAACAAACGAACCGGGTTGGTGTTGGCGTTGAAATCGGCTTCCCACTGTTCGGGCGTGAAGCTGTAGCTAACTACTTCCTGGTAACCCAGCGCAGCCACTTGACGGCGAATGACATGGCGGCCAATTTTGCCTTCAGCGGCAGGCAACATTTTCAGTTTGCCCATGGGTGCGCGCAAAGGCAGGCTGTCGTAGCCCACCACACGAATCACTTCCTCGATCAGGTCTTCTTCGATGTTGATGTCGAAACGGTAGCTCGGCGGGTTGACCACATAACGCGTTTCAGCGCCCTGCCCCTCGGCGGTGAATTCAAAGCCTAGCTTGGTGAACACGTCTTTTACTTGTTCAACGGTAAATGGCATGCCAATGACCATTTCAGCGCGGGCATGGCGCAAGGTTACAGGCTTGCGCGCGGGCAGGTTCAACACCTGGTCCACCACAGGGCCAGCCTGGCCACCGCAAATTTCCAGAATCAAGGCAGTGATACGTTCAATGTGTTCTGGAATGGTTTGGAAGTCCACGCCACGTTCGAAGCGGTGTGAGGCATCCGACGAGAAATTGAATTCACGTGCACGGCCCACAATGGCGTCGGGGTGCCAAAACGCAGCTTCAACAAAGATACTGGTAGTGCCTTCATTCACCGCAGTGTGGTCACCACCCATAATGCCAGCCAGCGCTTCCGGGCCATTGGCATCGCAAATCACGCCCATGTGCGGCTTCAAGGCCACTTCCATCTCGTTCAGCAGCTTCAGCTTTTCGCCTTCGCGTGCCCAACGCACGGTGAGGTCGCCCTGCACTTTGTCCAGGTCGAACACATGGCTGGGGCGGCCCAGTTCAAGCATCACGTAGTTGGAAATATCTACCAGTGCGTTCAAGCTGCGCTGGCCTGCGCCTTCCAGGCGATCAACCATCCACTGAGGGGTTTTTGCATGGTTGTTCACACCGCGAATAACACGCCCGGCAAAGCGGCCGCAAAGTTCGGTGTTTTCCACAGTAACTTTCAACGTATCGTTGATGGTGGCGGACACGGGCACAAATGAAGGTGCATTCAAAGTTGCACCGGTCAGTGCCGCCACTTCACGGGCTACGCCCCAAACACTCAAGCAATCCGCACGGTTGGGCGTCATTTTCAGGGTGAACTTCATCTCGTTCAGGCCGAGCAGTTCACGCACATTGCCGCCCACGGGGAATTCTTCGCTCAAAATATGCAGGCCATCTACATCACTCGGTACACCCAGCTCTTTGCCAGAGCACAACATGCCACCGCTTTCAACGCCGCGCATTTTGGTGGGTTTAATTTTAAAACCACCTGGCAATTCCGCGCCGGGCAAAGCGCATGGCACCTTCAGCCCTTCGGCCACATTGGGGGCTCCGCACACAATTTGACGCACATCGCCTTCAGCCACTTGTACTTGGCACACACTTAAGCGATCCGCATCGGGGTGCTTGTCTTTTTTAAGAACCAAACCCACCACCACACCCGAAAATTCCGGGGCGAGCGGTTCCAGTTCTTCCACTTCCAAACCCGCCATGGTGAGCTTGTCGCCCAACTCTTGAGTGTTCAATGGTGTGTTGACGAGTGACTTCAACCAGGATTCTGTGAATTGCATCTTTTAATATCCAAAACTGGCTTGTTTAAACCGAATTAAACTTAATTGAATTGCTGCAGAAAACGAATGTCGTTTTCGTAGAACAGGCGCAAGTCGTTAATGCCGTAACGCAGCATGGTCAAGCGATCGGGGCCCACACCAAATGCGAATCCCGTGTAGGTTTCAGGGTCGATGCCCACGTGGCGCAATACATTGGGGTGCACTTGCCCGCAACCGGCAATTTCCAGCCACTTGCCCTTGTTGGGGCCGCTGGTAAACGCCATGTCAATTTCCGCAGAGGGTTCCGTGAACGGGAAGAACGAAGGGCGAAACCGAATGGTGATGTCGTCGGTTTCGAAAAAGGTTTTCAGGAAATCCATGAACACCGCTTTCAAATCGGCAAAGCTGACACCCTGGTCAATCCACAAACCTTCAACCTGGTGAAACATGGGCGAGTGGGTGGCATCGCTGTCCACGCGATACACACGGCCCGGCGCAATAATGCGAATGGGCGGTTTGTTGGTTTGCATGTAACGCACCTGCATGGGCGAAGTGTGCGTGCGCAGCAGGTTACCGCCAGTGCCTTCTACATAGAAGGTGTCGTGCATGGAACGCGCGGGGTGATTCTCGGGCGTGTTCAATGCAGTGAAGTTGTGAAAGTCGGTTTCAATTTCAGGACCATCGGCCAAATCAAAACCAATGGTGGTAAAAATTTCTTCAATGCGTTCAAGTGTGTGCATGGCTGGATGCAAACCGCCAGTTCCACGCATGCGGCCTGGCTTGGTGACATCGATTGCCTGCGCATGCAACTTGGCTTGCATGGCGGAATCGGCCAGCGCCTGGCGCTTGGCATTCAACACAGCTTCAACCTGCTGTTTCAATTGATTGATTTCCGCGCCACGGGTTTTCTTTTCTTCGGGCGACAGCGCAGCCATGCCTTTGAGCAGCTCGGTAACTTTGCCTTGCTTGCCCAAAAACTGGGCCTTGATGTTTTCAAGACTGGCTGGGTCTGTTGCCGAGGACATGGCCTGTTCGGCCTCGGTAAGAATGGCTAAAAGCGAAGCATCCATGGGTATTGGGTCGATTCTTTTTGAGATTGGAACGGCTTTGAGTAGAGCCCTGAATTGTACCGCCTGAAAACAAAAACGGAGCCCGAGAGCTCCGTTTTGTTTAGTCTTTTCGCCAACTTAAGTGAAAAACCTCAGGGGCTACACTTGTGACAAATATTTGACTTGGCTGGTGAATTAAGCCTGCGCTGCGCGCACTTGACCCACGATGGCAGCAAACGCTGCTTTGTCGGTCACTGCCAGGTCAGCCAATACCTTGCGGTCAAGGCCAATGGCAGCTTTCTTCAAGCCATTGATAAACACGCTGTAGGTCATGCCGTGTTCACGCACTGCGGCGTTGATTCGGGTGATCCACAGGGCGCGGAATACGCGCTTCTTGTTGCGACGGTCACGGTATGCGTACTGACCAGCACGCATTACCGCTTGCTTGGCAACGCGGAATACATTGTTACGACGACCGCGGAAGCCTTTGGCTTGGGCGATTACTTTTTTGTGACGGGCGCGAGCCGTTACACCACGTTTTACTCTAGGCATTTGTCACTCCTCCCGGTTATGCGTAAGGCATCATGTCGCGCACGCGACCGATGTCTGATTTGTGAATCGTTTCCATGCCGCGCAGTTGACGCTTGCTTTTGGTCGTTTTCTTGGTGAGGATGTGGCGCTTAAAGGCGTGGCCACGCTTGATCGATCCGCTTGAACGGACCAAGAAACGCTTTGCGGCGCTCTTTTTGGTCTTCATCTTGGGCATCTTGGTGCTCCTGTACATGCTTGCAGGTGGCTTCGACGAAGCACTTTTCTGACCTGGTGGGCAATTTGTTGCTTTGTGGTTTTACGCACAATGCAGCAAGCCCGCGATTATAACGCGGGTTTGCTGTTCTGGGCAATACTTTTGGAAAACTTCAGGCTCTCAGTGCTTACTTCTTGCGAGGAGCAATCATCATGACCATTTGGCGACCTTCCATCTTGGGCATTTGCTCGACAACGCCGATCTCATCGAGATCGGTGCGAACACGCTCCAAAAGGCGGGCCCCAATGTCCTGGTGAGCCATTTCGCGTCCGCGAAAGCGCAAGGTAACCTTGCACTTGTCGCCGTCTTCCAGAAAACGGGTCAAATTACGCAACTTCACGTTGTAATCGCCGTCGTCTGTTCCCGGGCGGAACTTGATTTCCTTGATTTGAACTTGTTTTTGCTTGGACTTGGCTTCCGCGGCTTTCTTTTGCTCTTGGTAGCGGAACTTGCCGTAATCCATCAGCTTGGCCACCGGGGGCACTGCCTGAGGCGCAATTTCCACCAAATCCACACCGCCTTCTTCAGCCATACGCAGGGCGTCTGGTGTTTTAACGATGCCTAACTGCTCACCCTCAATTCCAATGAGGCGCACTTCGGGGATACGGATTTCCTCGTTAATGCGATTTTTCTTTTCTGCTACGATGTCTAGCCTCTTTCTTCTGGTTAAATAAAATCAGGCCCTGCTGTTGATTTCACCCAGCAGGCGCTGAATAAAGTCATCAACAGGCAAGGAGCCCAGGTTTTCGTTGCCGCGCAAGCGCACGGCAACTTGGTTTGCATCACGTTCCGCATCGCCGATTACGGCGATATACGGGGTTTTCTGCATTGTATGCTCACGGATTTTACGATTGATCTTTTCATTACGCAAATCCGCCTCAACCCTAATGCCTTGTTTTTTCAACATTTGCACCACATTGTGGGCGTATTCATTGTGCGCCTCGGTGATGGTGGCCACCACCACTTGCACGGGCGACAGCCACAAGGGCATGGCACCTGCATGGTTTTCAATCAAAATGCCGATGAATCGTTCCATAGAGCCCACAATGGCGCGGTGAAGCATTACAGGTACGCGGCGGCTGTTGTCTTCGGCCACATATTCAGCGCCCAAGCGACCAGGCAACTGGAAGTCCACCTGAATGGTGCCGCACTGCCATGAACGACCAATCGAGTCTTTCATGTGGTATTCAATTTTGGGGCCATAAAATGCGCCCTCGCCCGGCAACTCGGTCCACTGCACACCGCAAGCCTTCAAAGCCGCGCGCAAGGAGTCTTCTGCTTTGTCCCAGGTTTCATCGGTACCCAAACGGGCTTCAGGGCGCAAGGCCAGCTTCACATTGATTTCATTGAAACCAAAGTCTGCGTATACCTGCATGGCCACTTGGTTGAACTTGGTGACCTCTTCCTGCACCTGGTCTTCGGTACAGAAAATATGGCCGTCGTCTTGGGTGAATCCACGCACACGCATGATGCCGTGCAAGGCACCCGAGCTTTCATTTCGGTGGCACGCACCAAACTCGCCATAGCGCATGGGCAAGTCGCGGTATGAACGCAAATCGCTCTTGAATACCTCGATGTGACCCGGACAGTTCATCGGCTTTAGGGCGTAGTCGCGCTTTTCCGATTCAGTGGTGAACATGTTTTCTTTGTAGTTCTCCCAGTGGCCAGACTTCTCCCACAACTTGCGGTCCAAAATTTGAGGGCAACGAATTTCCTGGTAACCACCATCTACGTACACCTTGCGCATGTACTGCTCAACCTGCTGCCACAAAGCCCAACCCTTGGGGTGCCAAAACACCAGGCCGGGGGCTTCATCTTGCATGTGGAACAAGTCCAGCTGTTTGCCCAGTTTGCGATGGTCGCGCTTTTCAGCTTCTTCAAGGCGGTGCAGGTAGGCGGCCAGGTCCTCTTTTTTGGTCCAGGCTGTGCCATAAATACGCTGCAACATTTCATTGTTGGAGTTGCCGCGCCAATAGGCACCAGCCACTTTCATCAACTTGAAGTGTTTCAGTTTGCCGGTATTGGGCACGTGTGGACCACGGCACAGGTCAATGAACTTGCCTTCGCGGTACAGCGAAATATTTTCATTGCTTGGAATGCTGGCAATAATTTCGGCCTTGTAGTGTTCGCCCTGGTCTTTGAAAAACTGCACGGCATCATCGCGCACCCATTCTTCGCGAGTAACTACTTCATCGAGCCTGGCCAACTCGGTCATTTTTTTCTCGATCGCTTCCAGATCTTCAGGGGTGAAGGGGCGCTCGTAGGAAAAGTCGTAGTAAAACCCGTCTTCGATCACAGGGCCAATGGTGACCTGCGCAGAGGGGAACAATTCCTTCACGGCATAGGCAAGTAAGTGGGCTGTGGAATGGCGGATCATGTCCAGCCCTTCGTCGTCTTTTTCAGTGACGATAGACAGGGTGGCGTCGTTTTCAATGGTGTAAGAGGTGTCAACCAGCGTGCCGTTCACTGTGCCGGCCAAGGCGGCTTTCGCCAAACCAGGGCCAATGCTGGCCGCCACTTGGGCGACTGTCACAGGGTGATCGAAAACACGTTCGGATCCGTCAGGCAGGCGGATTACTGGCATAGGTACTTCCCTTACGATTGAATGGGCTTAAATAAAATTCTTTGCAACCCTCTATTTTAGCCTTTTGAATGATGCCTGTTCACTAAAAAGCTGTTGATTGCTGACAAAAGCTTGTTCAATCAAACAATTTTGGGTTTGTGAATGCCTTCCTTGATGTCTTTCTTCACTTTCTTGGCTGCCTTCTTTTCCTTCGGCGTGCTCAAAGCCTTCTTTTTGTCCATTTTGTTGCTTTTCTGTTCATGACCCATGGTCGACACTCCTGAAGGTTTCAGGTCGCGAACGCGAACCCTGATACGACCATTGTGCAACGGAAAAAAAATCTTGGTGAATTAGTTTTGAAAGGGGAGTGTTGGTAGGACCGACTGGAATCGAACCAGCGACCTCTGCCATGTCAAGGCAGCGCTCTAACCAGCTGAGCTACGGTCCTAAAGAAGAGTGCGAAATATACACCAGTGCGCCTGCGGGGGCAAGTCCAAACACGCTTGACAAGACTTCTGACAAGAACTATTGTCATATTCAATTTTGCATGCTCTCACCCACAAGGAAAACAAATGGCCATTAAAGTAAACCCCCAATCGTTTGAATCCATGCGCAAAGTCATGAACGGCTTCTGGATTGTGGTTCCAGCCTATTTGTTGATCAGCCTTGTGATGCCTTTCCTGTTGGTTCTGGCCGCGTTGTTGCTGGTAGCACACACGCTGGAACTGCCGATTGCCTTCTTGCGATTGCGCGGCAAAAACCTGCCAACCATGGAGGTGGTGTCAAAAACCTTGCTGTATGGCTTCACTTGGTGGCTGCCAAAAAGCCTGGAATCGAAATAAAACAAGTCATAAAACTTCCGGGGCATCGATTTTTCTGTCAAAAAAGAGTCATATAACTGTCACAAGGTAGTCAAATCGAGCGCGTTTAATGGGTGCCATGACAAGAACATGGACATTAAAAATGCGCTCGAACCAGTTGAATTTCAAGCAGCAACTTGCCGAACAACTGTTTGCGAAAGCGACCACCGAACCACTCGTTGAGCCAACTGCTCAGCAGCATGTTTCTGAAGTTGATCCTGCCGCTGATGAGCAGGGGTCTAACAAATACCGCACCATCTGGATTTCAGACATTCACCTGGGTACGCCCGGTTGCCAGGCAGACGCCCTGCTCCACTTCCTGAAACACAATGAAAGCGACACGCTTTACCTGGTGGGCGACATTATCGATGGCTGGCAGCTGCGCAAAAGCTGGTTTTGGCCGCAAAGCCACAACGATGTCATTCAAAAGGTGTTGCGCAAGGCGCGCAAGGGCACACAGGTGGTGTTTATTCCCGGCAACCACGACGAGGCCGCGCGCCAGTTTGCTGGCATGACCTTCGGCGACATTCCGATTATGGAAAACGCAGTGCACGTGACCGCAGACGGCAAACGCCTGTGGGTGGTGCACGGTGATGAGTTTGACCAGGTGGTGCGCTATGCCAAATGGCTGGCCTACCTGGGCGACACGCTGTACAACTTTGCGCTGACTTTGAACCGGGTGTTGAACAATATTCGAATCAAGCTGGGCTACCCGTATTGGTCACTGTCGCAGTTTTTGAAACAGCAAGTCAAAAACGCCGTGAACTTCATTCTTGAGTTTGAACACGCGCTAATTCACGAGGCCAAACACCGTGGCTACGACGGTGTGGTGTGTGGCCACATTCACAAAGCCGAGATTAAAGAAGTGGACGGCTTGCTTTACTGCAACGACGGCGATTGGGTTGAAAGCCTGACCGCGCTGGTTGAGCATCCCTGCGGAAAACTGGACATTGTTCACTGGCCACACCGTGACCTGCCGGTTCGCAAACAAAAAGCGCTTGCGCACACGGTAGCGGAGTAAACCACCATGCGAATTCTGATTGCAACCGACGCCTGGGCACCGCAAGTCAACGGTGTAGTGCAAACGCTTAGCCAGGTGGTGGCACAACTGACCGCGCAGGGCCACGAGGTACGGGTGATTCATCCGGGCTTGTTTAAAACCATTCCCTGCCCAACCTACCCTGAAATTCGACTGGCCTTGTGGCCTTTCACGCGGCTGCGCAACGAGCTGGACCGATTCAAACCCCAGGCTGTGCATATTGTGACCGAAGGGCCAATTGGCTTGGCCATGCGGCTGCTGGCGCATGGTCGCAAATTGCCATTTACAACGGCCTACCACACCCAGTTTCCCGAGTATGTCAAAGCAAGGTCGGGCATTCCGATTCGCTTTACTGCCGCGCTGCTGCGCTGGTTTCACAAACCTTCCCGCGCTGTCATGGTGCCCACTTTGTCGGTCATCAAAACATTGCAAGGCCGTGGCTTGAACAATTGCGTATTGTGGCAACGGGGTGTTGACTTGAAACGCTTCAATCCGGA
Organism: Limnobacter sp. UBA7229; assembly: GCF_002473065.1. Lineage (NCBI taxonomy): Bacteria > Pseudomonadati > Pseudomonadota > Betaproteobacteria > Burkholderiales > Burkholderiaceae > Limnobacter > Limnobacter sp. UBA7229. The sequence continues at coordinate 210,012 of NZ_DKTN01000022.1, forward strand.
ACAATCGGCAGCCAGCAAGCACATGAGTTACAGCCCCCGCGACCTGCCTACCGACGATGCCCAACAGGTTGAGCTGCTGCACCGCTTGAATGCCTGTAGCATTGAGAAACCGGTGTTTCTGTACGCAGGCCGTGTGGCTGTGGAAAAGAATCTGGACGCATTTTTGAGCCTTGAACTGCCGGGCGAAAAATGGATTGCTGGCGACGGCCCGGCACGCAAGGCGCTCGAGAAACAATACCCAGAGGCCAAATGGTTCGGCATGCTGAATCACGCGGCGCTTTCAGAGTTATACAAACGTGCCGATGTGTTTGTGTTTCCCAGCATGACTGACACCTTCGGGCTGGTGCTGCTTGAAGCCATGGCCAGCGGCTGCCCCGTGGCAGCGTTCCCTGTGAACGGGCCGCTGGACGTGGTTGGCAATTCCGGTGCAGGCGTGCTGGACTGGAACTTGAAAACCGCTGCCATGGCCGCATTGAAAATTGAACGCGATGTACCGTTGAAGCACGCCAGCACTTTTACCTGGGAAAATTGTGCCGAACAGTTTCAGGGCTACCTGGCCCCGATCGGGTTGACGAGCACTGCGCCCAAGAAGCTGTCGGCCAACCCCAAGCCTTTGTCTAACCGCCCCTGAAGTCGATTGCCCTGTGAATTGCCTATAATAGGCCCTAAATGATAGGCACTAAGTGAAAACTCACAACTCATTCTCAGGAGCAATACAAATTGGGATTCCTAGCCGGTAAAAAAATTCTTATCACAGGCCTTTTGTCAAACCGTTCAATCGCTTACGGTATCGCCAAGGCCTGCCACGCGCAGGGCGCTGAACTGGCCTTCACTTACCAAACCGAGCGTTTCATTGACCGTGTTACAGACATGGCCGCCGAGTTCAACTCCAAGCTGGTGTTTCCGCTGGATGTGGCCGAGGACACCCAAATTGAGAACCTGTTCACTGAACTGGCCAAGCACTGGGATGGTTTGGACGGTTTGGTGCACGCCATTGGCTTTGCCCCGCGCGAGGCCATTGCAGGTGACTTTCTGGAAGGTATTTCGCGCGAAGCATTCCGCATTGCGCACGACATTTCAGCCTACAGTTTCCCGGCACTGGCCAAAGCGGCCTATCCCATGATGCAAGGCCGCGAAGGCGCTTTGCTCACACTCAGCTATCTGGGCTCTGTTCGCATGGTGCCCAACTACAACACCATGGGCTTGGCCAAGGCATCGCTGGAAGCATCGGTTCGCTACCTGGCTGAATCACTGGGTCCAAAGGGTATCCGCGTGAACGGTATTTCAGCTGGTCCAATCAAGACCCTGGCTGCGGCAGGCATTAAAGGTTTCAGCAAAATTTTGCACGCCGTTGAGGAAGCTGCACCCCTGCGCCGAAACGTGACCATTGACGATGTTGGCAATACGGCCGCATTCATGCTTTCCGATTTGGCGCGTGGCATTACTGCCGAAATTACCTATGTGGATGCAGGCTACAGCACAGTGGTAGGCGGCATGGCAGAATAAGGAATCGATTCCTTAAACGTTTCACCACAAGGCGGTAATTCGGGTGAACCAACAGCAAACAAGTTCAACAACCCTCGCAGTGGCGGGGGTTTCAAAAACCCTCGGTGGCGTTAAGCTGTTCACCGACGTCAGTCTTCAATTGCAACAGGGGCAGTCTCTTGCCGTGATCGGTGAATCGGGGTCAGGTAAATCCACCCTGCTTCATTTAATGGCCGGGCTGGACAAGCCCGACACTGGCGAGGTGTATTGGGCTGGCACTGCAATTCACACCTTGAACACCAATCAAATTGCAGCCAGGCGGCTTCGGCATGTTGGCTTGGTGTTTCAAGCCTACTATCTGATGCCACACTTAAACGCGCAACAAAACGTTGAATTGCCGTTTCTACTGGCAGGCGAAAAACCCAACCACTCAAGGTGCATTCAACTGCTGGATCAAGTGGGTATTAGTCACAAATCCAGAAGCTACCCGCGCGAATTGTCGGGTGGAGAACAACAGCGCGTGGCAATTGCACGCGCCTTGGCCTTAAACCCGCCATTGATTCTTGCAGATGAGCCGACTGGTAACCTGGACGAAGACAATGCCGAGCGGGTGCTGCAAGTGTTGCTTGACGCATGTTCAGCGCAGGGTTGCGCCTTGGTCATGGTGACCCATTCTGTAAAAGCCGCCAGTCATTTGAATCATCGCCTGAATTTGGCCGACCACCATTTGGCCGAGCACCCTACGGCTGAATTAAACCCGGTTGAAAATTTGGCTGCCCATGCAGCCAACAAGGCCTGAACCATGGCATTGCCACCAAGCTTGGCTTTAAAGCTGCAACTGTTTGCTGGCGCCTTGCGTGATCAACCGGTGAAGTGGCTGATCGCTACCATTTCAATTGCAGTGGGTGTGGGGCTGGGGTTTGCCGTGCATCTTATTCACAAGCAGGCGCTTGATCAGTTCAACAACGGCGTGCGGCAATTCTCGGGACAAGCTGATTTGCAGTTGTTGCCGCACAGTTCTCTGCTGCCTGAAACAATTCTTGAACAACTTGCCGCCTTGCCCGAGGTGGCAGTGGCATCGCCAGTCATCGATATCGTCGTACCCATGCAGGGTTTTGACAAACCGGTGCGCTGGCTAGGGTTGGATGTGTTCACAGCTGCGGCGGTCACGCCCAACTTGATTGGGCAAAGCAGTGATGAAACAAACGACACCGCACAACAAGGCGAGATCCCTTTGCTGAGCTCCACTTATGTTTTTGTAAGCCCGGCTCTGAAAGAACAACTACCCGGTGAACAAAACACACTGACCACACTTCACAACAACTCAAGCCTGGAATGGCAGGCTGCGGGCACGGTACCCGCAGCCGGTAGCGGGCAGCTGCTTGCCGTGGCAGATATCGCAGCGGTGCAATGGCGCTTGGGCACGCTGGGGCAGATTTCCCGGATCGATTTAAAACTTCAGGAGGGCGTGACCCCGGCCAGTTTTCAACGGCAATATGGCGATGAGTTTTCAGAGTTGGGCCGCCTTGAGACGCCCAGTGAACAAGGCACACGAGGAGCCAGTGTCTCGCAAGCCTATCGCGCCAACCTGTCGATTCTGGCCATGGTTGCATTGCTCACGGGTGGCTTTTTAACCTTCTCTACGCAAATGCTGGCAGTGGCACAACGCTCACGCCAGTGGGCACTGCTGGCTGCCCTGGGCGCTCGGGCCAGCGCACTGCGCATGCAGGTGTTGTTTGAATCGATGTGTTGTGGCCTTGTGGGTGGCGTGCTGGGCGTGGCCTTGGGCTGGGGTTTGTCCCTGGCCGTGGTTCGTTATTTGGGTGTTGACTTGGGTGCTGGTTACTTTCAAACCACGCAAAGCACAGTGGCTTTGCCCCCTTTGGATACCTTGCTTTTTGCCGGTTTTGGTGTAGTGGCCACCTTGCTGGGCGGTTTGTCGCCTGCCTTGCAAACTGGTCAAATGGCTTTGCACCAACGCCTGCGTGCAGGCACCGAAGAGGCGGGCCTGCAGTTTGCCAACAAAGCGCACTGGGTTGGCTTGCTGCTTTGCGGGGTAGCCGCTGCCTGCTTGTTTATTCCCCCTTACGGAAATATTCCGGTGGGTGGTTACCTGGCAGTGGCTTTTGGTTTGTTCGGAGGCATCGCAATGATTGGCTTGGTGGTGCGCGGCTTTATACGCCCGCCGGCGCAGCTGGCCCAAATGGCAGATCTCGCAAAATCGCGCTTGGCCAGCACTCCGAATTTACTGGCTGTGGGATTGTCGGGCGTGGTTGCGAGTTTTGCTTTGGTGGTGGCCATGCATGTGATGATCTACAGCTTTCGCCATTCGCTGGACAACTGGCTTACGCAAGTATTGCCCGCCCCCTTGTATATAAAACTGAGCAGCTCGAGCATCCCGGTGTTTCCCGATGCCTTTCAGCAAAAAGTGGCTGAACTGCCGGGCGTGGAACTGGTTGAATTTTGGGGACAACAATCGATTGTGCTCAATCCCAAAAGACCCGCCGTTGAACTGATTGCCCGGCCCATTTCAGTTCAGGCTGCTGCACAGCGCCTACCCATGACCGGCAATACAATCGACGAGCCCAAAGCAGGCACATTGCCCGTGTGGGTCAGTGAACCCATGACCGATTTGTATGGCCTGCAAGCCGGTAGCACACTTGAACTGCAACTGGACCAAGGCGTGCTTGTACCCACCACAGTGATGGGCGTGTGGCGGGACTACACCCGCCAACACGGCGCAATTGTGCTGCCCAAGGCAGAACTGCTCAAGCAATTTAATGTGCAATTCAAAGACACACAAGGTGCTGTTTGGCCACAAGAGAATGTAACTGTAAAAGAGATGGTGGCACGCATTGAACAGGCTGCCAGCAGCACAGCGGTTGCGCAAAAAATTGACTTTGCAGAGCCGGGTGAAATTCGACAATTAAGCCTGGATATTTTCGATCGCAGCTTTGCCGTCACCTACCTGCTGGAAATTGCGGCCGTAGTGATCGGCCTGTTTGGCGTGGGCACTACGTTTTCGGCCATGGCCCTGCAACGCAAGCGCGAATTCGCCTTGCTGGGCGCCATGGGGGCCAGCCCAAACTGGATCTTGAAACTGATTGCACGTGAAGCCCTGATTGCATCGGCCCTGGCTGCTTTGGTGGGTTTGATGATTGGTTTGGCATTTGCTGCCATTTTAATTTTTGTGGTGAACCCGCAATCTTTTCACTGGACCATGGAATGGTTCACACCGTGGCACGACCTGGGCGCCATGGTGTTGGTGCTGATTGCCATGAGCAGCGCCACCGTGACGCTGGCCCTTCGCAACAAACTGGGTACTCGATTGGTCGAGCAATTGAAAGAGGACTGGGCATGAAGCGGCGGGATTTGTTGAAAGCCGGGCTGGGCATGCCACTATTCGCACATATGGGCTTTGCGCTGGCCGAACGAGGCTTGCAGCGGGTGTATGCCCAACCCAATGCAAGCATACCGCCCACCCTGCCCCGTGACCATGGCGCACATCCAGCGTTCCGAACCGAATGGTGGTACTTCACAGGCTGGTTTGAAAGCCCGGAATTGGGCGAACCTTTGGGTGTGCAAATTACATTTTTTCGGTCTGCGCCCAATGTGCATGTGCTGAACCCCAGCGCCTTTTCACCCAAACAATTGTTGTTCGCCCACGCTGCTGTGGCCATGCCTTCGGCAGGCAAGTTGAAGCACGATCAAATTATTCGCCGTGCGGGCAGCGGCGGCGCCTTGATTCAAAGCACAAAGCAACAGGTCTTGAACATCCAAATGCCAGGCTGGCAATTACAAACTGCGCAAGGCGAGCATTGGCAATGCAAAATTAACACCCCGCAATTGACAATCGACTTGCGCATGGAACCAACACAAACACCGTGGATGCAAGGCCAGGGTGGCTACTCGCAAAAAGGACCCAAAGCGGAGCAATCGAGTTATTACATCACCCTGCCCCACATGCGCAGCAGCGGCACAGTTCGCGTGGAGAACAAAACATTGCCAGTGCAAGGCACCTTCTGGATGGACCATGAATGGTCAAGCACCGTGCTGGCCCCGAACGCTCAAGGTTGGGACTGGGTGGGTTTGCATGGCAGCCAAGGCGAAGCCTTGATGGCATTCCAAATTCGCGATCGCGACACCACCAAACCGCCTGTGTGGACCCATGCAGCCCTTCGACTGGCGGACGGCACTGTGCGCAATTTCAAACAGGTTCAATTCGAGGTGTTGAAACGCTGGAAGTCAAGCCGAACCGGCATTGAATACCCGGTGTCCCAGACGCTTAAGCTGGACGATCAACGCTTTGAACTTCACCCCTTGTTTGATGATCAGGAACTGGACGCGCGCGCCAGCACTGGCACCCTGTATTGGGAAGGCGCCATACACGTGAAAAGCGCCAATGCTTCACCCTGGGGGCGCGGCTACCTTGAAATGACAGGGTATGATCGCCCCATGCAACTTTGAGCCACTTACCACTCACCGCATGAGCAACACCAACAAACTTCAAACGCTGGGGTCAACCCTGGCCTCCTTGGTCAGCCCCCACAAGGCCTGGGCGTTTGCTGCCCTGGGTGCCCTTCTGCTGGGCTCGGCCATGTCGTTGACCATGCCAGTCATGTTTCGCTGGCTGATCGACAGTGGTTTTCTGGCGGGTGAAAACCCCGAGGGTTTGAACAGTGCATTTGGATACCTGCTGGTGCTGGTGTTTGTGCTGGCCATGGCCAGTGCGGTGCGGTTTTACTTGGTAACCACACTGGGCGAACGAATTTCCGCCGATCTTCGCAACCGTGTCTACAGCCACTTGCTGGTGCAACGCCCCGAGTTTTTTGAAACCTTAAAGGTTGGTGAAGTTTTGTCTCGCTTGACCGCTGACACCACGCTGATTCAAACCCTGATTGGCAGCAGCCTGTCATTCTTTTTGCGCAACAGCCTGACCACACTGGGCGGCTTGGTGATGCTGCTGCTCACAAGCCCCTTGCTTTCAGGTGCTGTGCTGTTGTTGGTTGTTGTGGTGATGGTGCCGGTGGTGATATTGGCACGCAGGGTTCGCAAATTGTCGCGGGCCAGCCAAGACAAACTGGCCGACAGCAGCGCGATTGCACAAGAGGTTTTGAACCAGATTACCACCGTACAAGCCTTCAATCAGGAGCACACCGAGGCTTCAAAATTCACCACCTCCAGTGAGCAAACTTACCAAACCGCGCGCAGGCGCACCGTGAACCGTTCCGCTTTGTTGTTTGTTGCGATCGGCCTTGCGTTCGCAGGCTTGGTGGTGGTGTTGTGGATGGGCGCAAAGGCAGTGGCCAGCGGCGAAATGAGCGCGGGTGAACTGGCCCAGTTTGTGATGTACGCGGCCTTTGTGGGCGCCGGTTTCGCTGCGTTATCGGAGGTACTCGGTGAATTTCAGCGTGCAGCAGGTGCGGCCGAGCGCCTGGTTGAGTTGCTCAATCTCGACACGACCATTCACAAACATGGCCTTCCCCCACCCGCGAAACAGGGTGGCTTTTTGATCGAATTCAGTCATGTTGATTTTGCCTATCCTTCAGCGCCGGAAAAATTCATTCTTCAAGATTTCAACTTGAGTATTCAGCGCGGCGAAACGCTTGCCGTGGTTGGCCCCTCGGGTGCAGGAAAATCGACGCTTTTCAGCCTGCTGCTGCGCTGGTACGACGTAAACCAGGGGCAGATTTTAATTGAAGGCAAGGCACTGGAAAGCCTGCACCTGGAGCAATGGCGAGCCAATTGCGCCTATGTGGCTCAAGAAGCGGTTATTTTCTCAGGCAGCCTGCAAGACAACGTGAGGTACAGCAGACCCAACGCCACCGCCGAGGAAGTTGACAAGGCACTGGCCGACGCAGCGGCCACCAATTTTGTGCACCGAATGCCCGAGGGTTTGAATACCAATGTGGGCGAAAAAGGGGTGCGCCTGAGTGGCGGGGAACGCCAACGGGTGTCTATTGCGCGCGCCGTGCTGCGAGACGCTGGCTTGCTTTTGCTGGATGAAGCCACCGCCAGCCTGGATGCAGAAAGCGAGCAACTGGTGCAGCAAGCAATCGAGAAAAGCCGACACGGTCGAACTACCCTGATTATTGCCCACCGCCTGGCTACCGTCATGGCTGCTGACCGAATTGTGGTGATGAATGAAGGCAAAATTGTGGAGATGGGTACCCACAAGGATTTGATGGCGCGGCAAGGTTTGTATGCCAAGTTGGCATCGCTTCAGTTCATCAATGAGCATGCACAGAAAGTGATGGCTTGAATTTTCCGGGTTCGCAACGTTTGGGCTTTCCAACAAGGTAAACTTAGCAGACTAACGACCCCCCGGAATTTGCAGCGAAATCAACATGCAACAGTACCTTGACTTGATGCAGCACGTGCTGGACCACGGCACCGACAAAATGGACCGCACCGGCACGGGCACTCGTTCCGTGTTTGGTTACCAAATGCGCTTTAATCTGCAAGACGGTTTCCCCATGGTGACCACGAAGAAGCTGCACACCCGTTCCATCATTCACGAGTTGTTGTGGTTTTTGATGGGCGACAGCAACATTCGTTACCTGAAGGAAAACGGCGTCAGCATTTGGGACGAGTGGGCCGATGAGAATGGCAACCTGGGCCCGGTGTATGGCGTGCAGTGGCGAAGCTGGCCCACGGCCGACGGCCGCCACATTGACCAAATTTCCCAGTTGATGCAGCAAATCAAGAATAACCCCGATTCTCGCCGCCACATTGTGAGCGCCTGGAACGTGGCTGAAATCAACAACATGAAGCTGCCACCCTGCCATGCGCTGTTTCAGTTTTATGTGGCAGACGGCAAACTGAGTTGCCAACTGTACCAGCGCAGTGCCGATATTTTCCTCGGTGTACCTTTCAACATTGCCAGCTATGCCCTGCTCACCCACATGGTTGCGCAACAATGCGACCTTGAGGTTGGTGACTTTGTGTGGACAGGTGGCGATTGCCATTTGTACAGCAACCACATGGAACAGGTGGCCGAGCAACTAAGCCGCAAGCCGCACCCGCTGCCTACACTGCAAATCAAACGCAAACCTGAAAGCATTTTCGATTACAAGTTCGAAGATTTCGAAATTCTGAATTACACTTGCCACCCGCACATCAAAGCGCCAGTGGCGGTATAAGGCATGAAAGTATCCATCGTGGCCGCAGTGGCCAAAAACGGCATTATTGGCATCAACAACAGCCTGCCTTGGCACTTGCCAGAAGACCTTGCTTTCTTTAAGCAGACCACTTTGGGCTGCCCGGTGCTGATGGGCCGAAAAACCTATGAATCCATCAACCGCCCACTGCCTGGGCGCCTGAATGTGGTGTTGTCGGGCAATGTACACTGGGCACCCGCACCTGCCAAAGACGGCACGCCACGCAGCGTGATTGCATACCCCGCAGCGCTACCCGAGGGCGGTGCCACTCAAATTGCAACAGCCACGAACTTGCCCAATGCACTGAATTGGCTTTCAAATTTTGAACAGGTATTTTTGATTGGTGGGAGTAATTTGTATCAGCAGGCCCTGAACCAAAACCTGGTTGATGAACTGATACTGACCGAGATACATCAAAGCTTTGAAGGCGATGCCAGCTTTCCCCAATGGGATCGCCAGCTGTTCAGGGAAGTTGAACGGATTACCAATACAGCCACCCCGGAACGCGCGTGGGGCTTTGATTTTGTAAAATACGCAAAAGTAGACAATTAATCCGCGAAGAATTAAACCCGAGAATTGATCCCGACAAGGGGTTAAAAGGAGTAAACAATGGCACGCACAGTGAACTGCATTAAATTGGGTAAAGAGGCAGAAGGCTTGGATTTTCCTCCCGCACCCGGTGAGTTGGGCAAGAAAATTTTTGAGAATGTGTCCAAACAAGCCTGGCAAGACTGGTTGAAACACCAGACCATGTTGGTGAACGAAAACCGCCTGAGCCTGGCGGATGCTCGCGCCCGCAAGTACCTGATGGAACAAATGGAAAAGCACTTCTTTGGTGATGGTGCCGAACAAGCTGCCGGTTATGTGCCGCCCAGCAACTAAGCGGCAACCAGTCAAACACCCCACTCACAGCACATCAAAAAGCCCCTGAACACAGGGGCTTTTTTTCTTGCGCCAGCCGTTGCATACTGAAACCGTCAACCGGAGTTTTCAGCATGACCAGCTTCCAAGACAGCGTGCTGTTTCGCTACTTTTTCTTTCACTGGCTGTTTCGCGATGCCAGCGTGAAAGAGTTGTATCAACGATCTGCGGCAATCGCTCACAACAAAGCCAACCGACACCACTTGCTGGCTTATTTACGCCGCTGGATCGCATTAACCCTGCTGATGTACTTCGCCGGGATCATGCTGGAGCAATTCAATACCATGGCGTGTGTTTTTTTCTACACGATCGCAGCCTTGTGCACCTGCACCATTGCAAAAATTACAGTAGCGTGGATTTTCTTGGGAAAACATCAGCCTTAAGCAAAACGGCTGCCCAACAAAAAGCCCGCTACACATTTGGTGAAGCGGGCCACTTGCTTTCTCAAGTTCAAGCCGTTTGCCAATTAACTCTCAATTAATTGTCTGAAGCTTCCTGAGCCACAACTTCTGGTCCCTGATGGCGAACGTCACGGCCTTTTACCATATAAACCACGTGTTCAGACATGTTCTTGGAGTGATCACCAATGCGCTCAATTGCTTTGGCGATGAACAAAATTTCGATGGAGCGGGAAATGGTGCGTGGGTCTTCCATCATGAAGGTGATCAGCTGGCGCAAAATCGCCTTGAATTCATCATCCACCTCGATATCGGCCTTGACCACTTCTGCCGCAGAAACCGCGTTAACGCGTGCATAAGAATCCAAAACCTTGCGCAGCATGGCGATGGCGTTGCTGGCAATGCGATGCAAATCGACTTTGGGCACAAAATGCTTGCCCGCATCTGCGATCATCATGCCCATACGAGCCACTTTTTCAGCTTCGTCACCGATTCGCTCCAGGTCGCGAATCATTTTGATCGCCACAATTACCGAGCGCAGATCAACCGCAGCAGGCTGGCGACGGGCCAGGATGTGATTGCACAGTTCATCGATTTCAAGCTCGATGTCGTTGACTTCTTTCTCACGACGAATGACGTCCTTGAAAATTTGGGTATCGGCCGCGCCCAAACCTTCGATGGCTGACACGATCTGATTCTCCACCAGGCCGCCCATCTGTAGAACGCGAGTGCGCAGCGACTCCAGTTCGGCGTCGTACTGTTTGGAGGTGTGTTCAGTCATTTGTCTTCCTTACCCGGATAATTGTTGTAACAATGTAATGTGGCACATGCACATGACAAGAATTTGTCAAACCATGCCACATGTTCACTTTATTCTGCCATGTTCTGCACAATTATTCAGGTCTTAGTCCTGCCTGTAAGGAGGATTAAAGGGTTTTTATACCATCTGCTGTTGCGATTAACACTACATCAGCATTTCGAATCGCAAAAAGCCCATTTGTAACAACGCCTGGCCAATGGTTAATCTCTTTTTCCATGGCAACCGGGTCGGTAATTTTCAAACCAGCCACGTCCAGAATCACATTGCCGTTGTCCGTGACAAAACCCTCGCGCAGCTTCACCTGCCCACCCAGTGCGGTTAGCTTTCGTGCGATTGCATTGCGTGCCATGGGCAACACTTCAACCGGCAGAGGAAAAGCCCCCAACACTTGCACCAGTTTTGATTGGTCAGCAATACACACAAACTTGTCTGAAATATCAGCCACAATTTTTTCGCGGGTGTTGGCGCCACCACCACCTTTGATCAAACAATTGGCTGGGTCTACCTCATCGGCGCCATCCACGTAGACTGACAAGCTTTCCACATCGTTCATGTCAACAATTGGCACACCAATTTCACGCAGCTTTTTCTCAGACCGTACCGAAGAAGACACTGCGCCTTTGAGTTGAATACCTGACTCAGCCAAAGCATCAATAAAACAATCCACCGTTGAACCTGTACCCACGCCGAGCACGGTGCCCGGCTGGACATATTCAAGCGCGGCCTTGGCCACCATTTTCTTTAGGGTTAAAGCATCCATGAGGGGTTTGATATTCCTGAGAGGTATTGATTGAGGCTAGATCTAACCTGTATTTTAAAGGTAGAAGTGACTCACAAATGGAAAAAACCAACTGCAAGCAGTTGGTTTTTCCGGGCTTTACGGCAAAGTCGTAATAATTACTTCTTTTTCTGGGCGGGCAAATCGGTACACACGCCTTTGTAAACTTCAGCAGCCATGCCCACGCTTTCACACAAGGTGGGGTGTGGGTGAATGGTTTTACCAATGTCAACAGCGTCGGCACCCATTTCAACGGCAAGGCACACTTCACCGATCAAATCACCGGCATTCATGCCCACAATGCCGCCGCCCACTACACGCTTGGTTTCTTCATCAAACAACAGTTTGGTGAAGCCATCGTCGGCGTTGTTGGCGATTGCACGGCCAGAGGCCGCCCATGGGAATACTGCCTTGCCCACTTTAATGCCCTGGTCTTTGGCTTGGTCCTCAGTAAGACCAACCCAAGCCACCTCGGGGTGCGTGTAGGCCACACTTGGAATAACCCGTGCATCGAAAAACGCTTTTTCATCCGCAGCGGCCTCGGCAGCAACATGGGCTTCATGCACAGCCTTGTGCGCCAACATGGGTTGCCCCACCACATCGCCGATCGCGAAAATATTGGACACGTTGGTCCGCATTTGCTTGTCCACTGGAATGAAGCCGCGGTCGGTGACTGCAACACCCGCTTTCTCGGCGCCAATTTTCTTGCCATTGGGTGTGCGCCCGACAGACACCAGCACCATGTCATAAAGCTGGGGCTCTTTCGGGGCCTGTTCGCCTTCGAATGTCACCAGAATGCCCTTCTTCGTGGCTTCAACGCCCACGGTTTTGGTTTTTAGCATGATGTTGTCGAACCGCGGTGCATTGCGCTTTTGCCAAACTTTCACCAGGTCGCGATCTGCACCCTGCATCAGGCCATCCAGCATTTCAACCACATCGAGGCGAGCACCCAGCGCAGAATACACAGTGGCCATTTCAAGGCCAATAATGCCACCGCCAATAATTAGCATACGCTTGGGAATGAATGGCAACTCCAGTGCGCCGGTCGAATCTACAATGCGCGGATCTTGCGGGATGAAAGGCAAATGCACCGGCTGTGAACCTGCGGCAATAATTGCCTTGTTGAACTGAATAACCTGCTTGCTGCCATCGGCCAATGACACCTCAAGGTGATTGGCACTGAGAAAGCTGCCCACGCCCTGCACGGTTTTTACTTTGCGGCCCTTGGCCATGCCAGCCAAACCACCAGTCAGCTTGCCGACTACACCCGCTTTGTGTGCGCGCAATTGATCAAGATCAATTTTCGGCTTGGCAAAGGCAATGCCGTGTTCGCCCATGTGCTGCGCTTCTTCCAACACCTGTGCCGTGTGCAACAGTGCTTTGGAAGGGATACAGCCCACATTCAGACACACACCACCCAGGGTGCTGTAGCGTTCAACCAGAATGGTGTTCATGCCAAGGTCAGCGCTGCGAAATGCAGCTGAATAACCGCCGGGGCCCGCGCCCAACACCAGCACGTCGCAAGTGTGATCAACTTGGCCGCTGTAACTGCTGGCAGGGCCTGCCAAGGCGACGGGTGGAGCTGCCACGGGTGTTGATGTGGCCGACTTGCTTTCAGCAGCAGCGGCTGGTTTGGAGTCCGCTGCAACTGGTGCGGCGGGTGCGGCTGAAGATGCAGCACCACCGCTGATTTCACAAATCTCACTGCCTTTGGACACCTTGTCGCCCACCTTCACGAGCAGCTTGGTGACCACACCATCGTCAGAGGCCGGAATTTCCATGCTGGCCTTGTCAGACTCCACAGTGATCAAGGATTGCTCTTTGCTCACCTTGTCGCCAACTTTGACCAACACTTCAATAATTTCTACGGAATCAAAATCACCGATATCAGGAACGATCAGTTTCATGTGTTCATCCCCTTACAACAGCACTTTGCGCATGTCGGCCAACACGCCGGCAAGCTCGGTGGTAAATCGGGCCGCCATGGCACCGTCGATCACTCGATGGTCGTAGCTAAGGCTAAGTGGCAACATCAGGCGGGGCTCAAATTCCTTGCCGTTCCAGACCGGCTTCATGGCCGATTTGGACAAGCCCAAAATAGCCACCTCAGGTGCATTGATAATTGGCGTGAACATGGTTCCGCCCACACCGCCCAGCGACGACACTGTAAACGTGGCGCCTTGCATATCAGCGCCTTTCAACTTGCCGTCACGAGCCTGCGCTGACAATTCGCCAAGTTCATTGGCAATTTGTGCGAAGCCTTTCTGGTCTACACCCTTGATAACTGGCACCACCAAACCATTTGGCGTATCGGCAGCAAAACCAATGTTCCAGTACTTCTTCACAATCAATTTGTCGTCCGCTTCATTCAGCGAGGCGTTGAAGGCGGGGTACTTTTTCAGCACTGCCACACAAGCCTTCATCACGAAAGCCAACATGGTCAGCTTCACGCCTTGCTTGGCCAGCGCGGTATTGGTGTCTTTGCGGAATTGTTCAAGATCAGTAATGTCGGCTTCGTCGAACTGGGTCACATGCGGAATCATGACCCAGTTGCGGTGCAGGTTCGGACCAGACAATTTCTTGATGCGTGAAAGCTCCTGTTCTTCAACTTCACCAAATTTTGTGAAATCGACTTTGGGCCATGGCAACAAATCGAGGCCAACACCACTGCCGCCTTTGGATGCGCCAGCGGAAGCAGAACCCACACGGGCAACGGCCGCTTTCACGAAGTTGCGAACGTCATCAGGCGTAATACGGCCTTTCGGGCCTGTGCCCTGCACAGTGGTTAAATTCACACCCAATTCACGCGCGAATTTGCGAACCGACGGGCTTGCGTGCGGCGCGTTCACCGACGCAGCAGTTGGGTTGTGTGGTTCAGCGGGCACAGGCGCAGAGGCCGCAGCAGGTGCAGTCGTGGTTGCAACCTTTGTCTCCACAGCAGGGGCTGCTGCGGGTGCTGATTCGGCTTTCGGAGCTTCGACTTTGGGTGCTTCCTCTGCCTTGGGCGCCGCCGCAGCCGCACCCTCTCCAGCAGGTTCAAGAATCAGCATCAAGGTACCCTCTTTCACCTTGTCACCAATTTTTACTTTCATTTCTTTCACCACGCCGGCTTGGGGGCATGGAATTTCCATACTGGCTTTGTCAGATTCAACAGTGATGATGGATTGCTCCGCCGCCACGGTGTCGCCTGCCTTGACCAGCACTTCAATAATTTCCACCCCGTCAAAATCGCCGATGTCGGGTACTTTGATTTCGATTGTCATTTCGATCGTCCTTTTTATGCGTAGGCTGGGTTGGGCTTGTTGGGGTTGATGCCGTATTTCTTGATTGCTTCACCCACGGTGCTCAGTGGAATGTCGCCCTGATCGGCCAAGGCCTTCAGTGCAGCAACGGTTACGAAATGACGGTTTACCTCAAAATGCTCACGCAACTTGGAGCGGAAATCGGAACGACCAAAGCCATCAGTGCCCAGAACTTTGTACTCACGGCCCTTGGGCATGAATGGGCGAATTTGGTCAGCAAACAACTTCATGTAGTCGGTTGAAGCCACAATCGGTCCTTCAGTTTTGGCCAACATTTTTTCAACATAACTTTGCTTGGACTTCTGCTCGGGATGCAGCATGTTTTCACGTTCTACATCCAGACCTTCACGGCGCAGCTCAGTGAAGCTGGTGACTGACCAAACATCAGCAGCAACACCCCAGTCTTTTTCAAGCAATTCTGCCGCTTCCAGCGATTCACGCAAAATGGTGCCCGAGCCCAACAGTTGAACACGCTTCTTGCCAGCCTTCTTCAGGGCGGACTCGCGGCAAACATACATGCCTTTCAGAATGCCCTCTTCGGTGCCCTTTTTCAGGCCAGGCTGTGCGTAGTTCTCGTTCATCACGGTGAGGTAATAGAACACGTTTTCCTGGTCTTCAACCATGCGCTTCAAGCCGTGCTGAATGATCACAGCCAGCTCATGGGCAAAGGTGGGGTCATAGCTGACACAGTTTGGAATGGTCGAAGACAAAATGTGGCTGTGACCATCTTCGTGCTGCAAACCCTCGCCATTCAGTGTCGTGCGGCCGGCAGTGCCACCCAGCAAGAAACCACGCGCCTGCATATCGCCCGCAGCCCAGGCCAAATCGCCCACACGCTGGAAGCCAAACATGGAGTAGTAAATGTAGAAAGGAATCATCACGCGGTTGTTCGTGGAATACGATGTGGCCGCTGCAATCCAGGAACTGAATGCGCCTGCTTCGTTAATGCCCTCTTCCAGAATTTGGCCAGCCTTGTCTTCGCGGTAGTACATCACCTGGTCTTTGTCGACAGGCTCGTACAACTGGCCCTGTGAAGAATAAATACCCAACTGGCGGAACATGCCTTCCATACCAAATGTGCGGGCTTCATCAGGAACAATCGGCACAATGCGCTGGCCGATTTCCTTGTCGCGCACCAATGCGGTCAACACACGCACAAATGCTTGTGTGGTTGAAATTTCACGGCCTTCCTTGGTGGGTTCCAGCACAGCTTCGAATGCATCCAGGCCAGGTACTTTCAGCTTTTCATCAGCCTCCCGGCGGCGCTTGGGCAGGTAACCGCCCAAGGCTTGACGACGTTCATGCAGGTATTTGATTTCTGGCGCGTCGTCGGCGGGCTTGTAGAAAGGCACATCTTCAATAATGTCGTCGGACACAGGAATATTGAAACGATCGCGGAATTCCTTGATCGACTGAATATCCAGTTTCTTCTGCTGGTGGGTGGTGTTCTTGCCCTGACCCACTTTGCCCATACCAAAACCTTTTACGGTTTTCGCCAAGATTACGGTCGGCTGCCCCTCGTGTTTCATGGCGGCATCGTATGCGGCATGTACTTTGTGCGGGTCGTGGCCACCACGGTTCAAGCGCCAGATGTCTTCGTCAGTCATGCGGGCAACCATTTCCAGCAACTTGGGGTGCTTGCCAAAGAAGTTCTTGCGCACGTAAGCACCATCGTTGGCCTTGCAGTTCTGGTATTCACCATCGACCATTTCCAGCATCACTTTGCGCATCAGGCCGTCTTTGTCGCGGGCCAACAATTCGTCCCAGTAGCCGCCCCAGATCACCTTCAACACGTTCCAGCCTGAGCCGCGGAATTCACCCTCCAATTCCTGAATGATCTTGCCGTTGCCGCGTACCGGGCCATCCAGGCGCTGAAGGTTACAGTTCACCACGAACACCAGGTTGTCCAGCTTTTCACGCGCGGCCATGCCGATCGCACCCAGCGATTCGGGCTCGTCCATTTCACCGTCGCCACAGAACACCCAGACTTTGCGCTTGGACGTGTCGCAAATGCCGCGGGCATGCAGGTACTTCAGGAAACGGGCCTGATAAATACCCATCAAGGGGCCAAGGCCCATGGACACTGTCGGGAACTGCCAGAAATCGGGCATCAACTTGGGGTGCGGGTAACTGGAAAGGCCTTTGCCATCCACTTCCTGACGGAAGTTATTCAATTGGTCTTCAGTCAAACGCCCCTCAAGGAAAGCGCGTGCGTAAATACCGGGTGATACATGACCCTGAAGGTACAACAGGTCGCCACCGTGGTTTTCATCTTCAGCATGCCAGAAGTGGTTGAAACCCACACCCAGCATGGTGGCAAGAGACGCGAATGACGCAATGTGACCACCCAGGTCACCGCCATCGGGCGGGCTTTTCTTGTTGGCGCGCACCACCATGGCCATGGCATTCCAGCGCATCCAGGAGCGAAGACGTTCTTCGTATTCCATATTGCCCGGGCAGCGGGTTTCAAGGTGCACAGGGATGGTGTTCACATATTCGGTGTTGGCCGAAAACGGAATAAACGCGCCACTCAGGCGCGCTTTGGCAATCAGTTGTTCAAGCAAGTAATGCGCACGCTCGGGGCCTTCACGTTCAAGCACGGCCTCCAGGGCATCTAGCCATTCTTGGGTTTCTTGGAAATCGGGATCGTCCGATCCGGGGAAATTGAGTTGCGCTGACATTGCTTCCTCCTTGGGTCTCTGGGTTCTTTTGCAGAAGTACGAGCTTGTGGCTGTATTTCCTGTTGATATTAGAGTATCACACCTAATTCATAAAGTTTCAAATTATGATTTGAGTTTTCATATTGTGGAATATCTAAGGATTTTCCCGAATCCACCTGAATCCAGTCCACCCACTTGCCCGCTTGTTTTGTACACTTCAGTCATTATCAGGATTCGAGACCTATTCGACCGTGCGCCTCAGCGATCAACCCCGTACAAGCCCTTTGGTTTGGGCCACCCCGCTGGTGGGCATCATCCTGTTTTTGCTTGCCATGGGCGCCTTTTTCTACACTCTGCATTCCGAGGATCAGAATCAAACGCAACTGCGCGTCATTCGTGATGTGGAACTGGCCCGTCAAACCATTCGTACCCGTTTATTGGCCTCACAGGAACGACTGAACCAGATCGCTCGAGGGTTTGAGCAAAACAGCAGTGATGTTGAAGGTTTTCGTTTCTCCGCCCAGGCGCTGTTAAATGAGTTTCAAGAGGTCAGCAGCGTGCTGATCATTGACGAGGAAAGACGGGTGACCAACTTGGCATTGCCCAGTTTGCGCTCATCCGAAGTACTCCACCCCCTTTACCAAACCATTGAAGATGCCGAAAGTTATTGGGCATTCAACACCGCCAGGGAAACCAGATTGCCTGTGTTCTCAAGGCCATTTCTGGATCCTTCCGGCAAGGTGTTCATTGAAGTTCACAGCCCCATTTTCAGCCGGGGAGATTTCATTGGCACGGTGGCGGCGACCATTCCTTTGGGTGCGTTGCTGAACGATGCGGTACCTAACTCATTCGTGCAGCTTTATTTGGTCAGCATCGTAGACGGTGGCGGCAATCCAGTTGCCTCGAATGTGAGCAGGTCAATCGACAATGCAAAGTTGAGCCATGAGGTTCCGCTAGATCCGCCTGGCCATGGGCTGAAACTGCGAGCTGTGCTATACAAAACCAACACCGAGTTGTTTTCCAACATGTTGGCCTGGGCGGTGTTTGGGCTTTCACTGGTAATTGTATGGAGTTTTATCCTGCTGTTTCGGCATGCGAAACTTCGCAGCCAGGCTGAGAAACGATTGCTGGCGGAAACCAAGTTTCGACGGGCCATGGAAAACTCGGTGGTTACCGGCATGCGGGCCATCGACATGCAAGGCCGTATCACCTATGTGAACCCGGCCTTTTGCAGGATGACCGGCTACAAGGAATCGGAGCTGGTGGGCATGGCTCCTCCATTTCCATATTGGCCTGACAGGTCCTACGAAGAACAGCAGACCAACCTGGATTTGATTCTGTCAGGCAATGCGCCACAAAAAGGCATCGAGGTGCAAGTGCGCAGACGCGACGGCAGCGTGTTTGACGCACGCATGTATGTGTCGCCACTGGTTGACAGCGATGGGCAGCAAAGCGGCTGGATGACCTCGATGACCGACATCACCGAGCCACGCCGAATTCGTGACGAACTAGCTGCTGCCCACCGGCGCTTTGTTCGTATTCTTGAAGAACTTGATGCAGCTGTGTGCGTTCAGGGCCCGGAAGCCGGACCCGATGAATATATTTTCGTGAACAGGCTACACAGGGAGTGGTTTGGCAAGGCCACGCCGCCGCGCATGTCAAAAAACCGCCGCAACCGGGTCAATCTGTATGAGCCATTCGAGTGGCTTAATCCAGTGTCGCAGCGCTGGTACGAAGTTCGGCGACGATCCATTTCATGGGTAGATGGTGCAACCGTGGTAATGCAGGTGGCCACCGATATTTCCTCACGCAAGGAAGCGGAAGACATGTCGCGTCAGCAACAGGAAAAACTGCAATTTACGTCTCGTTTGATCACCCTTGGCGAACTGGCCTCTTCGCTGGCCCATGAAATCAACCAGCCGCTGGCCGCCATTTCAAATTACAACATGGGCAGCGTGACCCGGCTGAAAGCGGGCAAGGTCAGCCCCGAGGACCTGCTGCCGGTGCTTGAAAAGGTAAATGTACAGGCCCAGCGTGCTGGTGATGTGATTCGCCGAATTCGGGAATTCGTGAAACAACAGGAACCCAAACGCGGACCCTGCCCCATCGGTAAAATTATTGAGGATGCCATCAGCTTTTCCCGCCTGGAGGCCAAACACCAATCGGCCCGGATTGAGATGAACCTGCCCGATGCACTGATGTCGGTAGTGGCTGACCCGGTGCTGATCGAGCAAGTATTGATGAACCTGATCAAGAACGGCCTGGAGGCCATGGGCCATCTGCCACCGGAGCAAAAGTTAATCGAGATTCAGGTGGGTCAGTCGGCCCAGTTTGCCTTGGTTGAGGTTCGAGATCACGGCGTGGGGGTGCCCGAAGAAATTCGCCAACGGCTGTTTGAATCGTTTTTCACCACCAAATCCGATGGAATGGGCATGGGCTTGAACATCTGTCGTACTATTATTGAGTATCATCAAGGCCAATTGTGGGTAGAACCCGCGCAAGGTCAGGGCAGTGTTTTCAAGTTCACGCTGCCACTGGCCGAAGACTCGGTGCTTGCGCACATCAATCCACCTGTTATGGAATAAAGCCAATGCTCCACACTCAGCCACGCCCCACCGAAATGCAAGAAACCGTGTTCATCGTGGACGACGACGAGGCGGTACGCGACTCGCTCCAATGGCTTATCGAAACCGAGGGCTATCAGGTGAAAACCTATGCAGACCCCGAGTTGTTTCTTGAGCAATTGGTGTGGCCACAACCCTGTGTGTTGCTGCTGGACATTCGCATGCCCAAGCTTTCAGGCCTTGAAGTGCAAAAAACACTGAATGAACGCGGCATTCCCATCCCCATCGTTTTCATCACCGGCCATGGCGATGTAACACTGGCAGTGGAAACCATGAAAAACGGTGCGGTTGATTTTCTGGAAAAACCGTTTGATGAAGGCAAGATCAAAGACCTGATTCACCAGCACATGCGCTTGGCCCACGAGCTTGCCCAAACCGCCAAGCTTGATGAACAAATCAACAAACTTTACTCGAAACTGACCACACGTGAATTGCAAGTACTGGAGAGAATCGTATCGGGTCGCCTGAACAAGCAAATTGCAGACGACCTGAACATCAGCATTAAAACCGTGGAAGCGCACCGCGCCAACATCATGGACAAGCTGCAAGTGACCACCGTGGCTGATTTGCTGAAAATCGCCTTGCGCAAATCACCGGAACTGGCACAACCCTGAACACCACCAACAAGGCCCGCCAGAAATCTGCTGCTGGGCCTTGTTCAATTGAACCATTTCAAATTTTCGAACTCATTTAATCATGTCTGCACAAATCATCAGCGGAACCGAACTGGCCGCCTCCATTCGAGAAACAATTGCCAAACGTGCTGCTGAATTGACAGCCCTTGGCCATCAGCCAGGTTTGGCGGTAGTGCTGGTGGGGGAAGACCCAGCGTCGCAGGTTTACGTGCGCAACAAGGTTTCAGCCTGTGAAAAAGCCGGCTTTAAATCGGTGATGCACCGCATGCCCGAGAACACCAGCCAGGACGCACTGGTCGGTTTGGTTGAACAACTGAATGATGACCCCACCATTCACGGCATTTTGGTGCAATTGCCCTTGCCAAAACACTTGGACTCCCACCTGGTCATTGAATCCATCAGTGCAGAGAAAGACGTCGATGGCTTTCATATCAGCAATGCTGGTTTGTTGATGACCGGCAAACCGCTGTTTCGCCCCTGCACGCCTTATGGTGTCATGAAAATGCTTGAGTTGACAGGCATCGAATTGCGAGGCGCAGAGGCAGTTGTAATTGGTGCCAGCAACATTGTGGGTAAGCCACAGGCGATGTTGTTGCTGCAGCAAGGCGCCACAGTAACCTTGTGCAACAGCAAAACCAAAGATCTGAAATCCCATTGCCAACGCGCAGATGTACTTGTAGTTGCGGTGGGTCGCCCCAATATGATTACAGGCGACATGATCAAACCGGGTGCTGTCGTGATCGATGTAGGTATCAACCGCTTGCCGGATGGCAAGCTGTGCGGCGATGTTGATTTTGATTCGGCCAAAGAAGTGGCTGGCTGGATTACGCCAGTGCCCGGTGGTGTTGGCCCCATGACCATCACCATGCTGTTGCAAAACACGATTGAAGCGGTAGAACGTAGCTTATAAGCGCAGCCTTTCAGAATTTTTTAGCAGGACCCCAAGACCATGAGCATGAAAATGGACACGAACAATCCCCTACTCGACTTTTCCGGACTGCCCCGTTTTTCGGACATCAAAACCGAGCACGTGGAACCCGCCATTGACACGCTGCTTGCTGCG
This sequence comes from Limnobacter sp. UBA7229, assembly GCF_002473065.1. NCBI lineage: Bacteria > Pseudomonadati > Pseudomonadota > Betaproteobacteria > Burkholderiales > Burkholderiaceae > Limnobacter > Limnobacter sp. UBA7229. The sequence continues at coordinate 231,858 of NZ_DKTN01000022.1, forward strand.
GCAAAAAAACAGCTGGAAGTGACAGCCAGCACTGCACCTGAACACGCCACTTGGGAAGAAACCCTGTTACCGCTCGACATCGCCTGTGAACAACTGAGCCGAGCCTGGGGCGTGGTTGGGCATTTGCATTCTGTGGCGGACACCGAAGCGCTGCGCGCAGCCTACAACGCTTGCCTGCCCAAAACCACCGAGTTCTGGACCATGGTTGGGCAAGACGAGCGCCTTTATGCAATTTACAAGGCCGTTGAGCAAAGCGATGCAGCCAAACAATTCACGCCGGCACGCCTGAAGGTATTGGCCAATTCAATCCGTGGTTTCAAGTTGGGTGGCGCTGAATTGCCAGCTGACCAAAAGCCACGTTACGCGGAAATTCAAGACCGTCAGGCCGCCATAACGGCCAAGTTTTCCGAGAATGTGCTGGACGCCACCAATGCCTTTGAATTGATCGTGACCGACAAAGCTGATTTGGCAGGCATTCCTGAATATGCGGTGCAAGCGGCCGAGGAACTTGCAAAATCGGAAGGCAAGGAAGGCTACAAATTTACTTTGCAGTTTCCCTCTTATTTTCCAGTGTTGCAGTACGCCGAGAAGCGTGAATTGCGTGAAACACTTTATGAAGCCTATGCCAAACGAGCCTCCGAATTTGGCCCGGCCGAACTGGACAATACAGCCCTGATTCGCGAACTGCTGCAACTTCGCCTTGAGGAAGCCCAAATGCTGGGTTACAAGAATTTTGGTGAACTGAGCTTGGTCCCGAAAATGGCCAACACACCCGACGAAGTGGTCAATTTTCTGCGGGAACTGGCGGTGAAAGCCAAGCCATTCGCGCTGCGTGATCTCGAAGAAATCAAAGCATTTGCCAAAACCGAGTTGGGTATGGACGATCTTCAAAGCTGGGACATGAGCTATGCCTCCGAAAAGCTGAAAGAAAAAAAATACGCCTTCAGTGATCTGGAAGTACGCCAGTACTTTCAGGAGGACCGCGTGCTGGAGGGTCTGTTCAAGCTGACAGAAAAATTGTTCAGTGTGCAGATAGTGAAAGCCCAAGCCGACACCTGGCACCCGGATGTGCGCTTCTTTGAAGTACAAAAAGAAGGCAAAGCCATTGCGCATTTCTACCTGGACCCCTATGCGCGCGCCAGCAAACGCTCAGGCGCCTGGATGGACGACGCCCGCGGCCGCAAGCGCACCGAGCAAGGTGTGCAAACACCCGTGGCCTACCTAACCTGTAACTACACCAAACCGGCAGCAGGCAAGGCGGCCCAATTGGCACATGACGACGTGCAAACCCTGTTCCATGAATTCGGGCACGGCATTCACCACATGTTGACCCGCGTGGATGAACTGGATGTAGCCGGCATCAACGGCGTGGAATGGGATGCGGTAGAATTGCCCTCTCAATTCATGGAAAACTTTGCCTGGGAATGGAGTGTGGTTGAATCGCTCACCGCACATGAAACCACAGGCGAACCCATGCCCAAGGCCCTGTTTGACAAAATGGTAGCCGCAAAGAATTTCCAGAGCGGTCTGCAAACACTGCGTCAAATCGAGTTCTCGCTGTTTGACATGCTTGTGCACACCGAATTTGACCCGCACAGCGAAGCAAATATTCTCGAACTGCTGGCCCAAGTACGCAAAGAAGTGGCAGTGCTGGTCCCGCCAGCCTACAACCGCTTCCCCAATTCGTTCAGCCATATTTTCGCGGGTGGTTATGCAGCGGGTTACTACAGCTACAAATGGGCTGAAGTCTTGTCGGCCGATGCTTTTGCCATGTTCGAAGAAAACGGTGTAGTCAGCCCGGAAACCGGCAAAAAGTTTCTCGAAGAGATTTTATCGGTGGGCGGCAGCCGCCCTGCGGCTGAATCGTTCAAAGCCTTCCGTGGCCGCGAGCCCAGTATTGACGCCCTGCTTCGCCACACGGGCATGGTCGACAACAGGCAGGCAGCGTAATGACAGACCAAGCAGCAACAAGCATTCAACTGGCCACCTGGAACGTGAACTCGCTCAAGGTGCGCCTTCCACATCTGTTGCAATGGCTTGAGACCAACCCTGTCGATTTGCTGGGCCTGCAAGAGTTGAAACTGACCGACGACAATTTTCCCGTGGCTGAACTAGAAGCTGCCGGGTACGGTGCGGTATTTGCTGGCCAGAAAACCTACAACGGTGTGGCCATTCTGTACAAGAAAGCCACCATGCCTGAACCGGTAGATGTGCAGGTGAACCTGCCAAGCTTTCCCGATGAGCAAAAGCGCGTCATTGCAGCCACCTTTGGTGATTTACGATTCATCAGCGCCTATGTGGTGAACGGCGCTGAAGTTGGGTCTGACAAGTTCGAATACAAGAAAGCCTGGCTTGATGCCTTGCTGAAAGACTGTGAGACCTGGTTGGCCAAATACCCAAAACTGGCCTTGGTAGGTGATTACAACATCGCCCCCGACGACCGTGATGTGCATGACCCCAAGGCTTGGGCGGGCCAAGTGCTGTGCTCGGATGATGAGCGCACTCGCTTCAATACACTGCTGGGCTTGGGTTTGGTTGATAGCTTCCGGCTGTTTGAGCAGGCCGAGAAAACCTTTTCCTGGTGGGATTACCGCATGTTGGGTTTTCAAAAGAACAAGGGCTTGCGAATCGACCATGTTTTGCTGTCAAAACCTTTGGCCGAACATTGCACTGCCAGTGTGATTGACCGCGCACCGCGCAAATGGGAAAAACCCTCGGACCATGCCCCTGCCGTGGCAACCCTCTCAAGATAGCCACTACTCACCCCCCTTCAAAAGGGGGAACACCTCGGTAAAACAGGCGATTTACCCCTCTAATTAGGCAATTAGTACGGGGTAGGCAATGCGATGATCGAAGCTGTTCATAACCTTCCCAATCGCTTCGCACCATGAACCTAAAGACTCTGCCCCTTTCCAAACAGATCAGCTTTACCAGCGCCGCTTTGGTGGCCCTGATTGTATTGAGCCTGGTCGGCATTACGGCCGCGTACACCTTCAATGCAGCCACAGCCCGAACCGAACGCGCCGTATCTACCCAGGCCGAGGGTTTGCGACAAACCATGGACATTGCCTACAAGCTGTCAGAAAGTTCTGTAACGCAATTGGCAGAGTTGTTTGAGATTGAGTTCAACGGCGAGTTGCTGGTTGACCCTGAACAGCAGATTTCGATTACACCTGAAATTGACGGGCCCATGGTAACCCTGGACTCCACCTTCATTACCGGCAACTACGGTGTGGTGGACAATTTCACAAAAATGACAGGCGGCATAGCAACCGTGTTTGTTCGCACGGGTGACGACTACCTGAGAATTTCAACCAGCCTGAAAAAGGAAAATGGTGACCGTGCAGTAGGCACCAAGCTGGATCGAAGCCACCCCAGCTACGCCAAGATAATTAAAGGCGAAACCTACGTGGGTGAGGCGCTGTTATTCGGTAAGCGCTACATGTCGAAGTACTTGCCGATTAAAAGCACAAATGGTCAACATGATTTGGTGCTGTACATTGGCTTTGACATGACCAACCTGTTTGCCGATGTACAAAACGCGGTGTTGAGCACGCGCATTGGTGAAACCGGCATCCCCTATGTGCTGTACACCACGGGTGCGAATGCAGGCAAAGTGATGATTCACTCACAATTCAAAGGTGATGAGTTCAAAGAACTGGCTGCCAAAGAATCTGATTTGCAAGGCCTGCTCGACAAGATTACAAAAGAAGACAGCGGCATTACCCAAATTAGCTGGAACGATCCAAAATCAGGTGAAAACCGCAGCGAGTTTGTGGCATTCACCAAAGTACCCCAGTGGGGCGGTGCAGCGATTGTCGCACCCGCACTTACCTCCGAGATGTTCAGTACGATTTACGCCATGTCGGGCATGATGGTAATCATGGGTCTGATTGCCTCTGCCATCATCGCGCTTGCCCTCTACTGGGTCACAAGCCGTTTGACCAGCTCAACCAAGGTACTGACCGCTTTGGCTTTGAAACTGGGCAACGGTGACATGACTGCACGTGCCAGCGATGAAGTTACCAACGGCAGCGTGGCCACCAAAAACGAAATCAGCCTGTTGGCCCGCAGCATGAACCGCATGGCCGAAAGCATGGAACAAGCCTTGGGTGCCGTAAAACGCAGCACCGACCAGGTTCAAGAGGCATCTGAGGACCTGGTTCAAACCAGTGAAGAGCTCAGCAAAGGCGCCGCTTCTGGTAGCGATGCGGCTTCAGGCATGGCGGCTGCGGTTGAGGAAATGTCTTCCTCAATTTCCAGCGTGGGCGAATCGGCCACTGAAGCCAAAGATGTAAGCAACAAGGCACGCCAGTTGGCAGACGATGGTTTGGGTGCGATTAATTCCGCCACTCAACAAATGCATAAAATTTCACAGAATGTGCAAGGCACAGCCGATGTGATTCAACAACTCGGCGAACAATCCCGGGAAATTTCTGAAATCGCTCTGATTATCAAAGGCATAGCTGAACAAACCAACCTTCTGGCCTTGAATGCAGCCATTGAAGCTGCTCGTGCGGGTGAACAGGGTCGTGGTTTCTCGGTGGTGGCCGATGAAGTGCGCAAGCTGGCAGAGCGCACTCGCAAGTCGACCGACGATATTCACGGCATGATTGAGGCCATTCAAAACAGCTCTGGCGTGGCCGTTAACAACATGGACATGGCTGTAGAAAGCGTGAAAAAAGGTGTTGAGCTTGTAGACCGCGCAGGCCAGGCCATGAACCAGATCACAGCCGATTCTTCGGCTGTGGCCCACTCGGTTGAAAACATTCACGCGGCGCTGCTTGAGCAAAACCAGGCCTCGGAAAGTATTGGTCACCAGGTTGAAGTGGTTGCCCAGCTTTCGGAAGGCAATTTGGACATGGCTCGCCGTGCGTCCAATGCAGTGTCTGGCCTGAAGGGAGTGGCCACTGACCTGTCCAATATTCTGAAGAAGTTTCAGGTCAAGAACATGTAATTCACCCCGTCGGGTACAACAAAAAAGCCTCTGCATGCAGAGGCTTTTTTTTGGGCGCTTCAAACACTTTCAATCAATGTCTTTGACATCAATATTCAGGTCCTGAATTTTCCGGGTAATGGTGTTGCGCCCTATTCCCAAACGCTGGGCTGCCTCAATCCGCTTGCCATGGGTGGCTTTCAAAGCCGCTTGAATCATGGTGGTTTCAAACTGTGCAGTCAATGCGTCCATTACATCAGGCTGTCCGCTTTCCAGGGCTTTCTCGGCCTCAATAAAAAGCAGCTCCAGCCAGCTGGCGCTGCCTGCCGGTACGGGCGGATTGGAGAAAGCATCGGTTGAAGCCGTATCTACTGGATACTTGCCAGCGGACATGCCCGAACTGGTCTGCAAAGCCGGTGTACCTGTTGCAGGCAATACCGAGCCACTTTCGGCAAGCCAAAGATTGGGGCTTGGGGAATTCCCCGCCATTTTCTCCAGTGCATTGGCACCACCATTCTGGAATGCCTTCAGCTCTGGGGGTAAGTCACGTGCCTCAACCAGTTGGGCAGGTGCCATTACGGTGATCCAGCGGCACACGTTTTCCAGCTGGCGCACATTACCTGGGAATGGAAATTCACTGATGATTCGAATGGCTGAATCGGACAGACGCTTGGTTTCGGTACCCAATTCCCGGGCAGACACATTCAAAAAATGCTTGGCAAGAATGGGAATGTCTTCCTGACGTTCCCGCAGTGGTGGCAAGCGAAGACGAATCACGTTCAAACGGTGGTACAGGTCTTCCCTGAACATGCCAAGCTTGACGCGTTCATCCAGATTTTGGTGCGTGGCTGCGATTACCCGCACATTGGCCTTGATGGGCTGTTGCCCGCCAACACGGTAAAAATGCCCGTCCGACAAAACCCTCAACAGGCGGGTTTGCAATTCGGCAGGCATGTCACCAATTTCATCGAGAAACAGGGTTCCACCCTCGGCCTGCTCAAACCGGCCTTGTCGTTGAGCTTGCGCACCTGTGAAAGAACCGCGCTCGTGGCCAAACAACTCGGATTCAAGCAGGTCTTTGGGAATGGCTGCCGTATTCAGTGCGATAAAAGGTTTTGAAGCGCGCGGGCTATGGCGGTGCAGGGCACGGGCGACTAGCTCTTTGCCGGCCCCGCTCTCGCCGGTGATCAGTACCGTGACATTGGACTGGGACAAACGGCCAATCGCGCGAAAAACTTCTTGCATGGCAGGCGCTTGGCCCAGAATTTCTGGCGCACTGGAATCGGCTTCTTCAACAAATTCTTCGGTTTGAGATTCACGCACTGCGCGCAAAATCAACTCAACCGCTTTCTCAATGTCGAAGGGTTTGGGCAGGTACTCGAACGCGCCCCCCTGGAAGGCAGACACCGCGCTGTCAAGGTCGGAGTAAGCCGTCATGATAATGACGGGCAAATCGGGCTGAAGCTCTCGCACCTTGGACAACAACGTGAGTCCGCTTTGCCCCGGCATGCGTATGTCCGAAACCAGTACTTGGGGTACTTCGGTTTCAAGTCGTTCTAATACTTCGGCGGCTGAAGAAAAAATTTCGCAAGGAATACCTTCGCGGGAAATTGCTTTTTGCAAGACCCAACGAATGGAGTGGTCATCATCAACAACCCAAATTGGACGCATTAATTGTGGTTCCTTAAAACCGCTCAGCTGGTAGCGTGATCAAACTGCAGCGGCAATGTGACTTTGAAAAGTGTTCTTCCCGGTGTGGAGCTGCATTCAATAATGCCTTCGTGTTGTTGCACGAAAGTTTGGGCCAGCGTTAAGCCCAAACCACTGCCGCCCTCACGCCCAGAAACCAGCGGGAAAAAAATTCTTTCCATGATCTCAGCAGGTATGCCGGGTCCGTTGTCGATCACTTGCAAGTCTAATGCCAGCCTGTGTTGCTTGCGGTTTAAGGTTACCCTACGCACCACTCTGGTGCATAGCGTTATTTGCGCAGTGCCTTCGGCGATTTGAGGTGCCAAAGCTTGTGCAGCATTGCGCACTATATTCAGGATTGCCTGAATGAGCTGCTCCAGATCGCCCAAGAACTCGGGGATCGAAATGTCGTAGTCTCGAATGAATTTCAAGCCCTTGGGGTGCTCAGCCAAAATCACCGAACGCACACGCTCGCACACTTCATGAATATTCATCATGGACACAATGTGGGGTTTACGGTGCGGAGCAAGCAGGCGATCAACCAAGGTTTGCAGACGATCCGACTCCTTGATCACCACCTGTGTGTATTCTTTCAGTTCAGGCGAAGGCAGTTCAATTTCAAGCAATTGGGCTGCGCCACGAATACCTCCCAGAGGATTTTTGATTTCATGCGCCAAATTGCGGATCAGTTCTTTGTTGGCCAGAGACTGGTCCATCATCCGGGCCTCACGGTCAACTTTCAACTGCTGCTCAATTTCACGCAGTTCAATGATGGTTACTCCGTTGGCACCATCGGGACAAGACAGCGTAACGTGAACATGCTCGGAAGTGCCGCTGGGTCTAATCAACTCGAATACCTGCCGCTTCACGCCGAAGGGATCGGCGTGGGATTTGTTGAGAAACTCCCGAAATGCACTGGCCTCGACGAACAAGGCTGCCAGTGCCTGCCCATCCAGGCTGCGCCTGGATACTTCCAGCAATGTTTCTGCAGACAAGTTGGCGTATAGCACTACACCCTCTGGATTACTTACCACCACCGCAGTGGCCAACAACTCCAGACCTTGAAACCGTTCTTTTTTCACTTCATCCTCATGGCGATGCGGCCGGTTTCAAAAACACTATTTTGACAACCGAATCAATTCAGTTTTAAGTATTTCAATATTGTCATTGGTCACCATGATTTCCTGCTCTAGGCGCGAAACCCGGTCCAGATATTTTTGATAATTTTTTTCATTGCCCAAACGATCAGGCTGCCCATTTTTGTATTCGTCTTGCAAAGACTTCAACTTGCTTTCTTCAATGCGCAATTCTTCCTGCAGAATTTTCATGCGATCGTCCTTCGCATTGAAGTCAGCAGCTGAGCGATTGTCATAAGCCGCCGTGGCACGTCGACCTGAACTCCCCCCCGAGGCAGGCTCGGAAATTCCACCACTTTTCGAGGCTGAACGCGGGGCTGGCACCACGGTAATAGGATTCAGATTCAAAGGCACGCAGCCGTCGCCACCGTCGGAATTTTGATAGGTTCGAACACCGTCTGTACCTGTGCACACAAACATCTCGGTTCCCAAGGCTTGTACCTTGGGTGCGGCAGCAAGCCCCAACACCAGGACGATCAGTGAATATTGAATTACGCTTGACTTCACCATGATTGCATCTCTACAAAATTCCGGACGACTTTCATGATACTTGATCCCCTGCAGTAGCCCCTCCCCATTGAAGGCGAGTGCTGATACCAGACGGGGTAGGTTCTTTACAAACAACCGAAAATAAAAAATGGCCCTGCACTTGATCAGTACAGGGCCACTTTCACATTCGATTAATGCGTACAGTCTGGATTACAGGCCGTAGTACATGTCGTATTCGATGGGGTGTGGAGTCATGCGCATGCGCTGAACTTCTTCCATCTTCAGTTCGATGTAAGCATCAATCATTTCCTTGCTGAACACGCCACCACGAGTCAAGAACTCGTTGTCAGCTTGCAGAGCTTCCAAAGCCTGTTCCAGGCTGTGGCACACGGTTGGCACCAATGCGTCCTCTTCTGGAGGCAAGTCATACAGGTTCTTGGTTGCTGCTTCACCTGGGTGGATCTTGTTCTGAACACCGTCCAGACCAGCCATCAACAAGGCAGAGAATGCCAGGTAAGGGTTGGCCATGGGATCGGGGAAGCGCGCTTCAATGCGGCGGCCTTTTGGATTGGCCACGTGTGGAATGCGGATGGACGCGGAGCGGTTCTTGGCGGAATAAGCCAACTTCACCGGTGCTTCGTAACCAGGCACCAAACGCTTGTAGGAGTTGGTAGATGGGTTGGTGATCGCGTTCAAGGCACGAGCGTGCTTGATGATACCGCCGATGTAGTACAGGGCGAAATCAGACAGGCCTGCGTAGCCGTTGCCAGCAAACAGGTTCACGCCGTCTTTCCAGACTGATTGGTGAACGTGCATGCCTGAACCGTTGTCGCCCCACATTGGCTTGGGCATGAAAGTGGCTGTTTTGCCATAGCTGGCAGCCACGTTCCACACGGTGTACTTCAGAATTTGTGTCCAGTCCGCACGCTTGGTCAGCGTAGAGAACATGGTACCGATTTCGTTTTGACCAGCGCCAGCCACTTCGTGGTGGTGCACTTCAACGGGTACGCCCTGCTGTTCCAGCAACAGACACATTTCAGAACGAATGTCCTGGAAAGAGTCGGTTGGGGACACGGGGAAGTAGCCACCTTTCACAGTGGGACGGTGGCCCAGGTTGCCGTGTTCGTAGTCAATACCGGTAGACCATGAAGCTTCTTCAGACTTGATCTTGAAGAAACAGCCCGACATTTCATCACCCCAGGTGATGCTGTCGAAAATGAAAAATTCGGGTTCTGGACCGAAGTAGGCAGTGTCGCCCAGGCCAGAGGACTTCAAGTAGGCTTCAGCGCGACGTGCGATGGAACGTGGGTCGCGGTCGTAACCCTTGCCGTCAGTTGGCTCGATTACGTCGCAAGTCAAAATCAGGGTGGGCTCTTCACGGAAAGGATCCATGCGAGCTGTATCAGGATCGGGCATCAACAACATGTCAGAGGCTTCAATGCCTTTCCAGCCGGCGATGGAAGAGCCATCAAATGCGTGGCCAGACTCGAACTTGTCGTCGTCAAACATCTTAACTGGCACAGACACGTGCTGTTCTTTGCCTTTGGTGTCGGTGAAGCGGAAGTCAATAAACTTCACTTCATTTTCCGCAACCATCTTCATTACATCTTGGGCGGTCGCCATTGAAAATCTCCTGGTACGTGAGGTGGAATAGTGGTCTAAAAAAATTCGGAGTTGAACTCTTTGATTTAAGCGAAACAATAGCACGTTCGATGCCGCTATATATGACGCTCAGCGCGAATTCAATCTTCAACGTGGAGGGATAAAGCAAAGACCATACCAAGAAGTGAGTAACCCCAAATCAAGGTTTCAGGCGACTTCCTTTGAATCACCTTTCCAACTTTTGCACCATATTTGTGCAACATGCACCACAGCGGTGCAAATTAGTATTTAGCCTAATCGATCGAATGCTTGTATTACAATACACTCATCAACCAATCATTTGCATCTCCACGTTCATGACATCCACTTCAGAACAGTTAATCGAACTGGCCAAACAATACGCCTCCGAAAAAGGGCTGGGCTATTTGGGCGCGCTAACCCCAAAAGAGGCTTGGGAGTTGCTGAATACCGATGAAAACGCTGTGTTGATCGATGTGCGAACCGATGCCGAGCTGGACTGGGTTGGACAAGTGAGTTTTTCGGAAGACCGGTCGTTCCACGTCGAGTGGAACAATTATCCCGACGGAATACGCAATGCCGATTTCATTGCCCAAATTGAGGCACGGGTTGAAAAACACCAACCAGTGCTTTTCATCTGCCGAAGCGGGGCCAGATCGCACCACGCGGCCACTTTGGCGGCCAAGCACGGTTTTGAGTATGCAATCAATGTGCTGGAAGGATTTGAAGGTGACAAGAATGACTTTCACCAGCGCTCAAGCATCAATGGCTGGCGTTTTCACGGGCTGCCTTGGGAACAACATTAAGCCGCGTAAGAAGCGGATTTATTGCCCGAAAAGACCAAATAACTTTCCTGCCATAAAGAATGCAGCCAAACACCCCAGCACATGAACGAGGGCGTGACCCAGGGCTAGCAAGGGCTTGTCCAATAGCAGATTAGCGCCTTCGGCGGTGAAAGCCGAGAAGGTGGTAAGGCCACCCAACACGCCTGTCATGAGAAACAATCCCAAGGGGTTGGACTTCAGCCACGCTGACCCCACGGTTGCAAACAGTGCTCCAGCCAAAAAGCCACCTATCAAATTCACTGCAAGCGTACCTACAGCAAAGGGCAACCAGGCGGGTTGGGCCAACAAAATACCAAGCCCATACCGCCCCACCCCACCCAGGCCGGCCCCAACAAACACAGCCAGTGCACTAAGCGCATTCACTGCGTTTGCTCCCAGCGCTCTTTGGCAGTGTCGTCACTGTCACGGGCAGACACCCAGCGCGCGCCTTCGGGTGTGTCTTCTTTTTTCCAGAAAGGAGCCTCGGTTTTCAAATAATCCATGATGAATTCACAAGCAAGAAACGCCTGCTGACGGTGCTCGCTGGTGGCTGCGGCAAACACGATTTGATCTTCGGGATACAGGAGGCCTACGCGGTGGATAATCGTGGCAGAGGTGATTTCGAACCGCCCGTCAACCACCTTCAGAATATTCTCGAGTGCTTTTTCTGTCATGCCCGGATAATGTTCCAGCGTCATGGCTCTTACGGTACTGTTGTCGTTGATGTCACGCACAGTGCCAATAAAAGTGGCCACTGCACCAATTTCGGGCAAACCCTGGCGAAGCCACCGAATTTCCTCAGCCACGTCAAAGTCATTTTCTTGAACCATTACCTTGGAGCGTTTCATTTCAACCCCCTGTCACAGGCGGGAAAAAGGCAACCTCAGCCTGCTCGCCCACCGGGGTTTCGTCGTCGGCCATGTCTTGGTTCACCGCCGCACGCAAACGCCCGACTTCTGAAACAGCCTTGGCAAAATCCGGGTACTGCGCACACAAATGGGTGCGCAAACCACCCACAGTTGCAGGCGAAAATGCCGAGTTTACCTCAAGGCTATCCTGCCCAAACTGTTCTTTCAAACTGGCGAAAAACCGCACTTTTACTTTCATTTCATCAAATCCTGATACGACACGTAATCGACCCAATCACCCGGGTTTACCTGCTGCCCTTTGGCCAGCCTGACCAGGCCGCTGGATCTGGCCAGCGAGGTTAATACCCCAGAACTTTGGTTTGCAAACAAACTCGCCTTGTCCGATTGTACATCCGCCCGCAAAAACTCCTCGCGGCGAGAATCAGGTGTGGGCCAGGTAAACGCAGCCTGAACTTTTCTCGTGCGCAAGCGCCAATCCACCTCCGCGAGACCTTGTCCTTCCAGCAAACTCAAAAAAGGCTTCACGATCAGTTGAAAAGCCACTGCACTGGAAACAGGGTTGCCTGGCAAGCCAAAAAACCAGCTTTGCCCGCCATCTTGTCGATTGATGTGGCCAAATGCAATCGGCTTGCCCGGCTTCATGGCCACTTTCCATGACCGCAGTTGACCCACTTTTTCGATCGCAGGTTTCACATGGTCCTCCTCACCCACCGACACACCGCCCGAGCTGATTACGGCATCACAATCGGCCAGGGATTCAAGCGCAGCACATGTGGCCTCAAAGTTGTCGGGAACAATACCTACCGAGCGCACATCGGCGTGCATGGCTTCAAGAAGACCGCACCACACATACTCATTGGAATTGTAGATTTGACCCGGCTGTAAAAGCTGACCTGGGCTTTGAAGCTCACTGCCAGTAACCATTACACCTACTTTCAAGCGCCTGTTGACCGACACGGTGGGTACACCAATGGACGCAAGCAAGCCCACATGAATGGCATCGAGTCGTGTGCCTTGGGACAGCACTACCTGCCCACTTGCAATGTCTTCACCTGCGCGCCGTATCCATTGCCCTGATTTTGGCAAAGCGCTGAATGTGACGCTGCCATCGTCATTCACCACCACGTCTTCCTGCATTACCACGGAATCCGCGCCGGGAGGAATTGGTGCGCCGGTAAAGATTCGAGCCACAGTGCCAGGCTGCAAGGGTTGGGGAGAAGCACCTGCGGGCACACGTTGGGAAATCTGAAAACGCCGGGATGGTTGAATATCAGTGCAACAAACCGCGTAACCATCCATGCCGCTATTGTCATGTTGCGGCACATTCAAACTGGAAAAAACATCCTGTGCCAACACCCGGCCAAGGGCGTTGTTCAAACTGACAGATTCAGTCGGTACTGCCTGCTGGGTGGCCATGGGCCACACCTGCTCAAGCAAGTCATTCAAATCAATCATTCACGAACCGTTTCAAGATGAATTGCGCAATCGAAGCTGGGTCATTCAAGGGAAGAATGGGCAAACCGCGGCACTCAATTTCGGTGTCGCAGGCCACAGCAATAATATTCGGATCTTGAGGATACAACATGGGCTTTCCATTGGCCTCGCGCCAAATTTCAATTTTGGGAATATCCGCCCGCTTGAATCCCTCAACAATGACCAAGTCACAGGGCGACAATTTTTCAAGTTGATCCTCGAGTGTGGGCTCCGCTTCGTCGCGCAGCTCGTGCATCAACACCCAACGTTTGTTGGCGGTAATCAGTACTTCGTAGGCACCTGTCTCGCGATGTCTGTAGGAGTCTTTACCCGGCCGGTCAATGTCAAAATCATGGTGCGCATGTTTGATGACAGACACCCGAACTCCCTCACCAATCAGAATGGGCAAGAGCTGTTCAATCAATGTGGTTTTACCCACGCCGGAAAATCCGGCAAAGCCAAACACCTTGGGCACTTCAGTTTCCTTCTGACAATTGCTTTTCGATCAACAACAGTTGCTGACCTGTTTCTTTCAAAATATCTGCGGATGGGCGTGCCTTGCAACGCAATACAATTTCAAAACATGCACCGAATTGTGGCTCAACTTCAGGCAGTACCGGGCTGGTGGCCCACAAATCGCCACCATAACGTTGCACCAACATGCGAGACACGGGCAAACCCAGCCCGGTTCCACGACCTGCCTGCTTGCTGGTGTAGAACATTTTGAAAATAAGCTGCAAACGATCGGAGGGAATCGCTTCGCCGTTGTTTTGCACCAGAATTTGCACAGCTGGCTGTCCGTCACTTAAGCGAACATCGGCAGTTTTTATTGAAATGGTGGGGCCCTCGTTCAATGCTGCAAATTGGGCGTCGAACTGTCCTTCCAGAGCGTGGGTTGCATTAATCAACAAATTGACCATGACCTGCTGCAACTCGGTTTTACTGAATTGAACCGTTTGTTGCGCAGAAAAATCAAACTTCAGTTGCGCACGAGCCATGTCAATTTCATTTCGAACAAACAGAATACTGTCCTGAATGATTTCGTTGACATTGATTTCTTCGGTGTAGGAAGCGTATTCATCGGGCCTGCAAAACTGCAGCAGCTTTTGCACAATGTTGCGCATGCGGTGTACCTGCTCATCCAGCAAACGCACGGTTTTAAGGCTTTCTGGATCGTTCAGGGTAATGCGAATCAAATCCAGATGCCCCATCATGATCGCCAACGGATTATTGAACTCATGTGCGATACCCGCAGTTAACTGCCCCAAGGCCGCTAGCTTCTCTGAGGCCAGCAACTGCTCCACTGCCTGATGAAGTTTTTGATTTGCAGCCTGCAGGTCGGCAGTTCGCTGTCGCACACGCTCATCCAGTTGCTCATTCAAGCCGAGCAGTTCGCTGCGCCGTGCATCCAGTTGATCCAGCAGCGCATCAAAATGATTGGCCAGGTCAGCAAATTCGTCTTCACGGCGAAGGTCTCCCACACGCGCCGCAGTATCGCCACGTTCCTGCAAGCTCATAATGTAATTCATGCGGCGAAGTGGGTAAAAAATTCCGGATGTCAAACGCACCACCATCATGGCACCCAACACCATGGCCGCCCCCACCGCCAACAAAAACAAAATCAGCAGTTGTGTTTTTATATTGGCATAAGGGGCTTCCAGAAAGCCCACATAAAACATGCCGATTCGTGCACCCTCGGGGCTAAGCAGTGGTGCATAAGCTGCCACATACCAGTCGTTCACGACGAATGCGCGTTCCAGCCACACCTCACCCCGGCCCAAAACACTTTGCCGAACCACATCGGACACACGTGTGCCCAGCGCGCGCAGTTCGCCGTCGCGACGAACCGTGGTCGCCACTCGCACATCTTCAAGGAAAATGGTGGTGGTGCCAATTGAGCCTTCCAGCAAGGTGTTTGGCGAATAAATCAGGTTGTTGATTTCATCCACCAAACCCAGGTTACCGTTTAACAGCAGCCCGCCTTCCAGGTAACCCAACATGTTTCCATTGTTGAAAACAGGTTGCAGCACCTGAACGACCAAACCACGGTCCTCGGTGCTTTTGTGTGAGGGGCTTGCATTGGAGGTGGGGATAATCGCCTGCACCGCACGCGAGGCGAGATCGGGAGAAATATCCATCAGCTCTTTGTTCGAGAGCAACACGGTGTAACTGCCTGACTCACGAAACTTCACCGACTTTTGCACCTCGGGGTCAAGCATGTATGGCAAGCGTGGGGGGAACGAATTCACCACCATGCCGGTTGGACTGATCAAACGCAGGTAAGCAAAACCGAGTCGCTCAGCCTGCGCCTGAAGGTCTTTGTTGTTCAGCTTGCCGCCCCGCTGGTTCAGCAAATTCCGAAGATAGGCGCTCTCAGACCAGGATTTCAAAGCCAGTGATTTGCTTTCCTGCACATCGGTGAATTCTTGCTGGGCGAGTACCAGATCACTGCGAACTTTCGAAATCAGGATTTTTGTGTAAGCGGCCTGCCCCGCTGACCACACCAGCATGGCCACAATTGGAACGAGCACCAGCAAAGGGATGCAGGCTGTAACAACCAGTTTGGTTTTAACAGTCCAGTGGCTGGGCCAAAAATGCCCGCGTGGCGGAAATGGCCGCTGACCTATTCTTCGCTCCACGCCATGCACTTTCGTTCAAGTGTTTTTCGGGACACGCCCAAGCGGCGCGCTGCCTCGGATTTATTGCCACTGCAGGCATTCAATACGCGAAGAATATGCGCCTTTTCGACCTGCTCAAGCGACTCATTCTGGGGGTCTTCAGCAGTGTGCTCGCGTTCATCCAGATCCAGATTCAAAGGCAAATCTTCTTTGGGGAAATAACCCAGAATCAATGAACGTTCGATGAAGTTGCGTAGCTCCCGCACATTGCCTGGCCATTCGTAGGCTTGAAGGCGGGCCAGCATGTCCGGGCTTATTTTCAGGGGATCAATACGCAGCTTTTTGGCAAACACCTTGATGAAGTAATTGGCCAGAAGCTCAATGTCCTCGGGGCGGCTGCGCAACGGTGGCATTTCAATCGGCATCACCTGCAAGCGGTAGTACAAGTCTTGCCGAAACCGCCCTCGCTTCACTTCCACATCCAGGTTTACGTTGGTCGCAGCCACAATACGAACATCCACGTCCACTTCCTTGGTGCTGCCCACCGGGCGAATTCGCCGGTCTTCGAGCACGCGAAGCAATTTGGTTTGCATGCTGAGCGGCAATTCGCCAATTTCATCAAGAAACAGGGTGCCGCCCTGCGCGTAGTAGAACAAGCCCTGATGGGATTCATTGGCACCCGTAAAAGCGCCCTTGGCATGACCAAACAACTCGCTTTCAATCAATTCTGGAGAGATGGCGCCACAGTTGATTGGCACAAACGGCCGCTCACTGCGCAGGCTCATGCCATGCAGCGTTCGGGCCAATACTTCTTTGCCCGAGCCAGACTCACCCGTGAGCAACACAGTGGAATCGGTGGGAGCCACTTTGGCCACCAGCTTTCGAAGTTGGCGCACAATCGGGCTTTCACCCACCATCACCTGCTCGTTTTGCTGAAGATTGGAAACAGCCCTTTTCAGCACGAAGTTTTCACGTTTCAAACGGTTTTGATCCGCGGCGCGATCAAGCGCGTACCAAAGCTGGTCGATTCGAAACGGTTTTTGCAGGAAATCTTGCGCACCCGCGCGCAGCGCGCCAATGGCGGTGTCCATGTCGGCATAGCCGGTGATTAAAATCACATCGCCCTCGTAGCCCCCCTGGCGCAATTCGTTCAACCATTGCAGGCCACTTTTACCAGGCAGGCTCACATCCAGCACCACGGTGCTGTAGTCATGGCCGTCGAACAGGGCTTGGGCCATTTCAACAGAACCTGCGGTGTCTACACGGGCAAAACGGGTTTCGAGCGCCTTTTCCAGAAAATGGCGCATGCCGGGCTCATCATCCACCGCAAGCGCAGACAAACCCTTTCTGGGCTGGGCATCTATGCCTTGGCCTGCGGCAACTTTGGGGAGGTCGACAGTGTTGGAGTGAGAGGTCAAAACAGTGGCTTCACGGGGTGTTACTTAACCTTGCCATTGTTCATGATTCCGTTTGGACCTGCAAGTTAGGTAAACCCTATTACTTGCAGGCAAACGATTGTTTGAAATGTGCTTTTGGTGGGCTTACAGCCCGGTATTCTCGGCAATGAACGTTTTGACCTGTTCAACGGATATGGGCATTTCAACAACCCGCTGAGGCAACTTTTCAATGCCCAGGAACTGCGCGGGCACTGGCGGTGTTTGGCCAGTGGCTTCTTCAATGGTTTCCGCAAACTTCACCGCCAGGGCGGTTTCAAGAATGACCATAGGTACGCCAGGCTCCACAAGATCGCGGGCCACTTTCACGGCATCGGCCGTGTGGGTGTCAATCAAGGTACCCGTGCGGGCGAAAACTTCCTTGATGGTATCCAGGCGGTTTTGGTGATTCGATGAACCGGACTGAAAACCAAAGTCTTCTTCAACCCGCTTGAAACGTGGATCTTCGGAAAGATCGAATTGACCATTCGCAGCCAAGTCTTGCCACAAAGCTTTCAAGGCCTTGGGATCACGACCCAACAGGTCATACACAAAGCGCTCGAAATTCGAGGCTTTGGAAATGTCCATGGACGGGCTGGAGGTGATGTAGGTTTCCGCCGATTTGCGGGGGCGGTACACACCAGTTTTGAAAAACTCGTCCAGCACATTGTTTTCATTGGTGGCTACAATCAACTTGCGAATGGGCAGGCCCATTTGCCGGGCAATGTGACCGGCCAGCACGTTGCCAAAGTTACCGGACGGCACTGCGAAGCTGACCGGGTCGCCTATCTTCTCGGCGGTGCGCAGGTAAGCATTGAAGTAATACACCACCTGAGCAGAAATGCGACCCCAATTGATGGAATTCACCGTGCCAATTTTCTGGCGTGCCTTGTATTCAAGGTCTTCGCTCACCGCCTTCACAATGTCCTGGCAATCATCGAACAAACCTTCAATGGCAATGTTGAAAATATTCGGGTCTTGCAGGCTGTACATTTGGGCGCGCTGAAATGCGCTCATTTTGCCAGCCGGGCTCAACATGAACACCCGCACGCCTTTCTTGCCGCGCATTGCGTATTCGGCCGCCGAACCCGTGTCGCCGCTGGTGGCACCGAGAATGTTCAATTCGCGGTTGGTGCGAGCCAACTGGTATTCAAACAGGTTTCCCAGCAACTGCATGGCCATGTCTTTGAAAGCCAGCGTGGGGCCGTTTGAAAGCTCCAACACCTTCATGCCATCGAACAGTTCGCGCACCGGCGTAATTTCTTCGGTGCCATACACGGCCTTGGTGTAGGTTTTGGTGGTCAGCGCTTTCAGGTCGGCTTCTGGAATGTCGGTGGCATAAGGCTTTAATACCTCAAACGCCAGTTCACCGTAGCTGAGGTGTTTCCAGCTCTCCAGCACGTGCAAAGCCACTTGCGGATAAAACTCAGGCACGGCCAAACCACCATCGGGTGCCAAACCTTCCAGCAAAATTTCAGAGAAATCTTGGGGATCCATGCCCCCACGGCTGCTGAAGTATTTCATTTCAGCTCAAGTCCTCTACGCGAATTCGGGTCAAGGGGCCATGAACGCTATCCAAAGCCTCAATTTTTGCGATGGCCTTGTTCACATCACCTTCCACACAGCGGTGGGTCAGCAACACAATTTCAGCGGTTTCTTTTTCGCTGGTGGCCTGGCGCTGAATCATGGCTTCAATTGAAATTTGATTGTCGGCCAGCAAGCGAGTGACCTCTGCCAACACACCAGGTTTGTCGTCTACCGCCAAGCGCAAGTAGAAGGCAGTCACCACCTTCTCCATAGGCAACACATCCAGGTTTTGAATGCCTTCTTTCTGGAAAGCCAACACGGGCACGCGGCTGGCCAAAGGAGCCTGGCTTGCGCGCGCAATTTCGATAAGGTCGGCCACCACAGCCGAGGCTGTGGGCAAACTGCCAGCGCCAGCGCCGTAGTACAGGGTTGGGCCTACAGCATTGGCTTTCACCAACACTGCATTCATGACACCTTCCACATTGGCGATCAAGCGCTTGCCAGAAATAAGCGTGGGGTGAACGCGCAACTCAATGCCTTGATCGGTGCGCTTGGCGATTCCCAAAAGTTTAACGCGGTAGCCCAATTGCTCTGCAAACTGGATATCTTCCTTGGTCAGCTTGGTAATGCCTTCAATGTAGGCTTTCTCGAACTGAACAGGGACGCCAAAAGCCAGCGAGCTCAGCAGGCTGATTTTGTGGGCTGCATCTACACCCTCAATGTCAAATGTGGGGTCGGCTTCGGCGTAGCCGAATGCCTGGGCTTGGGCCAAGACATCGGCAAAGGGCAGGCCTTTGTCACGCATTTCTGACAAAATGAAATTGCAGGTGCCGTTGATGATGCCCGCTACATATTCAATCTTGTTGGCGGCCAGCCCTTCCTTGATCGACTTGATCACAGGAATGCCACCAGCCACTGCCGCTTCAAAAGCCACCATCACATTCTTGGCTTCAGCCGCAGCAAAAATTTCATCACCATGCACAGCCAGCAAAGCCTTGTTGGCCGTGACCACATGCTTGCCCGCATTGATCGCAGCCAGCACCAGTTGCTTGGCAATGGTGTAACCACCGATCAATTCAACCACCACGTCGATGTCGTCGCGCTTGACTGCCTCGAATGCATCACCCAACACCTCAACGCCGGGACCAGCCAGTTCGCGCGCTTTTTCCGTGTTCAGGTCGGCGATGACTTTGATCTGAATGGGAAAACCCACACGACGCTCAATTTCACTCGCATTGGTGTTCAACACATTGAATGTGCCAGAACCGACAGTACCCAAACCCAGCAGGGCCACTCGTAGAGGTTTGTTCATTTTTAAATCAGCCAAGGTGTTGTTTTCGATAACTTTCCAGGAAGCGTGCAATTCTACCAACTGCGTCCGTCAAATCATCGGTGTTGGGTAGGAAAACCACCCGGAAATGATCCGGATTGATCCAATTAAAGCCTGTGCCCTGCACCACAAGTACCTTTTCAGCCTCCAGTAACTCCAGCACAAAGCGCTGGTCATTCTTGATGGGATAAATTTTGGGGTCCAGGCGCGGAAACAGATAAAGCGCCGCTTTGGGCTTCACACAAGTGACGCCTGGAATGGAAGTCATCAGATCGTAAGCGAGGTCACGCTGACGGGTAAGGCGCCCGCCGGGCCCCACCAAATCGTCGATGCTTTGATAGCCACCCAGCGAAGTTTGAATGGCGTACTGGCCTGGTACGTTGGCACACAGGCGCATGGAGGCCATGATGCCCAAACCGTCGATGTAATCGGTGGCATGGCGTTTGTCGCCAGAAATGACCATCCAACCTGCCCTGTAACCACATGCGCGGTAGTTTTTGGACAAGCCGTTCATGGTGATGAAGAGCACGTCGTCGGCCAGCGAAGCAATCGAGGTGTGCTCCGCGCCGTCATACAACATTTTGTCGTAAATCTCGTCTGCGAAAATAATGAGTTGGTGTTCACGGGCAATTTGTACCAATTCCTGCAACACCTCCTCGGGATACAAAGCGCCCGTGGGGTTGTTGGGGTTGATGATCACCATGGCCTTGGTTTTCTCATTGATCAGGCTGCGCAGGTGCTTGGTGTCGGGGTACCAATCGCTTTGCTCATCGCACAGGTAATGGCGTGGCGTACCGCCGGAAATACTCACGGCAGCTGTCCACAAAGGGTAATCGGGCGCGGGCACCAGTACTTCATCGCCGTTGTTCAGTAAGCCCTGCATGCTCATCACGATCAGCTCGGATACACCATTGCCCACAATGATGTCGTCGAGCGTTACACCCTTGATTTTCTTTTGCTGGGTGTAATGCATGATGGCTTTGCGCGCTGCAAATAAGCCCTTGCTGTCGCTGTAGCCCGAGGCATCGCCAAGATTCATGATCACATCTTGCCGAACCTCATCGGGTGCTTCAAAACCAAAAGGTGCCAAATTGCCGATGTTCAGCTTCAGGATGCGGTGCCCTTCCTCTTCCAGCTGGCGCGCTCGCTGCATCACCGGTCCGCGGATGTCGTAGCAAACATTGGCCAGCTTGGCAGATTTGAGAATGGGTTTCATGTCGACCTGTGTGTGGATTGTTGTGTTGGTTATTAATGTGCTTATTCTTTTGCTTGCGCAAAGTCTTATAATTTAACCGTTTAGGCCAATGCCTGCTAGGGTTTGGCCCCATCCTGGAGCATCTTTCGAATGAAATTTCAACCTGAATCGCTCGACAATCAATTCGTCGTTCAGCGGTATGACGAAGAAGGTGTCGTGATCAGCGGCAGGCTTCAAACTGAAAGCGTGGTGTTTGGCACTGATTTCACCCCCAGAATCTGGGAAAACGCGGGTTCGGGCCCACTGCAATTGGCCCACTGCGAGTGGCTATATGGCCAGTGCCCCGATAGCATGGAAGTGCTGCTGATTGGCACAGGGGCCAAACAGGTATTTCCCGGCATGGACATTCGCAAGTTTTTCGCCAACAAACGCTGCCCGGTGGAGTACATGGACAGCCAGGCTGCCTGCCGCACTTACAACATTTTGATCGGTGAAGGCCGGCATGTAATTGCCGCGATTTTACTATGACCACCTATGCTGCCATTTTAGTGCTCTCGGGCGTAATTTTGAATGCGCTGGCCCAGCTGCTGTTAAAAATGGCCACCAACAAAGTGGGCGTCATCGAGGCATCCAGTGCGCTTAGCCTGGGTGCCATGTCCGCCTTGTTTTTGCAGTGGCCAATGATTCTGGGGCTGTTTTGCTACGGATTTTCACTGCTCATTTGGCTAATGGCGCTTTCACGGGTCGATGTAACACTGGCCTACCCCATGCTGGCAATAGGTTATGTGATCAATGCCTTTGCGGCGCAATACTTCCTCAATGAACCTGTGAGCCTGCAGCGCTGGGTGGCAATCGGGGTGATCGTACTGGGTGTGGCGCTTTTGGCGCGTTCCTGACACTTCCTGCATTTTGCTGTCAAAAGCTGTGGTTATACTGAATCAAACACGCACACCGGCAGCAAAACCACCACACCTCAGGGAGCAGTACCGTGTCACTTGAAGTCAACAGCAAAGTGCCTGATTTTTCAGCAGCTTGTACTGGCGGCGGCAATTTTACCCTGTCAGCCCACACTGGCAAAAACCTGATCATTTATTTTTACCCCAAAGACAGTACGCCAGGCTGCACCACCGAGGGCGAAAACTTTCGCGATCTACACCCCGAGTTTCTGAAAGCCAACTGCCTTGTTTTTGGCGTTTCACGCGATTCCCTGAAGTCGCATGAAAATTTCAAAGCCAAACTGGAAATGCCGTTTGAATTGATTTCAGATCCCGACGAGAAGGTGTGCACAATTTTCGACGTGATGAAAATGAAAAACATGTACGGAAAACAAGTACGTGGCGTGGAAAGAAGTACCTTTGTAATCAACAAGAAAGGCATTCTTGTGCAGGAGTGGCGCGGCTTGAAGGTGCCGGGCCATGCGCAAGCGGTGCTTGACTTTGTACGCACAATCGGGGACTAATATCCTCACGGGCGCGGGCGTGACGACCCCGCGCGATTTATGAGCTTCCTACTTCAGATCGTTGACAATGCCTCTGCCAAAAGAACCCAGCAAACCAGCAACTACACTGAACGAAATCCCACCAATCACGGCACCCAGACCCAAAAAGCCGGCCAAAAAAATTGATGTATCTGACACCACCACTACAACCGGGAAAGCACCGTTGACCTTGGCCGCCGACAACACTGTCACAGCCAAGGCGCCCGCGACAAACCGCACCCGAAATGTTCCAGCCGCAGCTTCAGGCAAAGCACGCAAACCAGTGGCCACGCCCATTGCCAAAACCAGGCGACAGGTTACCCACACTGGCAAGAAAATTTTTGTGCTGGACACCAACGTGTTGATGCACGACCCCACTTCGCTGTTTCGCTTTGAAGAGCACGATGTATTTTTGCCGCTGATTACGCTGGAAGAACTGGACAACCACAAAAAAGGCATGTCTGAAGTGGCCCGCCACGCACGGCAAGTAAGCCGTTCGCTAGATGCCTTGATGGAGAATATCGAGGACATCGAAAAAGGTGTGGCACTGGACCGGCTGGGCAATGTGGATGCCCTTGGACGTTTGTTGGTACAAACCACCGAGTTGGCTGCTGAACTGCCGAAAACCTTGCCCGTGGGCAAAGCCGACAACCAGATTCTGGGTGTGGTGTTTGCACTGAGTAAACAACACCCTGATCGCGAAGTTGCATTGGTCTCGAAAGACATCAACATGCGCATCAAGGCCCGCGCCTTGGGCTTGCTGGCCGAGGATTACTTCAACGACCAAGTGCTGGAAGACCGTGATCTGCTGTATTCAGGCATCATGGAATTGCCCGCCGATTTCTGGGAAAAGAACAGCAAAGGCATTGAAAGCTGGCAACAAGGCGGAAGCACCTTCTACCGCATCAGCGGCCCTGCTGTAAAAGACATGATGGTGAACCAGTTTGTATACTGCGAAACTGGTATTCCATTGATCGCTCAAGTACTGGAAGTGAGCGGCCGCACCGCCGTGCTGAAAACCCTGCGGGATTTCAGCCACAACAAAAACAGCGTGTGGGGCATCACTGCACGCAACCGCGAACAAAACTTCGCCCTGAATTTGTTGATGAACCCCGAATGCGACTTCGTGACGCTGTTGGGCCAGGCCGGTACAGGCAAAACCCTGCTGGCCTTGGCTGCAGGTTTGTCGCAAGTACTTGAAAGCAAGCAATACTCTGAAATTATCGTGACCCGCGCCACCGTGCCAGTGGGTGAAGACATCGGCTTTTTGCCAGGTACTGAAGAGGAAAAAATGGCCCCCTGGATGGGCGCTTTTGAAGACAACCTGGAAGTGCTGAACAAACCCGACCCCAGCAGTGGCGATTGGGGCCGCTCAGCAACAACCGACTTGATACGCACCAAGATCCGCATCAAATCAATGAACTTCATGCGGGGCCGCACCTTCATCAACAAGTTTTTGATTATTGATGAAGCGCAAAACCTGTCGCCCAAGCAAATGAAAACCCTGATCACACGGGCCGGTCCCGGTACCAAGGTAATCTGTTTGGGTAACTTGGCGCAAATTGATACGCCTTACTTGACTGAAGGCTCTTCAGGCCTGACGTATGTGGTGGATCGATTCAAGGGCTGGCCACATGCAGGGCACATTACGCTGCAGCGTGGTGAGCGTTCAAGGTTGGCTGACTTTGCGTCAGATAACCTTTGATGTGTTGATGGGCATGTGAGAAATTACATGCCCCGTTGATGCATTCGCGAAGTCGCATGCCCTCCTCAGCCTGAAAGCCTTTGTCTCCTTTCTTGAAGGCGGAATGAGAGCAATTCGAGCGTTGTGAATGCGGCAAAACAGACCGGAGATATTCTGGCAATCGACCCGAGTTCAACTTTTATAACTGGAAGTTGTTCCTTTCGCGAACTTGCCGATCTTTTTCCAAACAAATAAACCTATCACCCCAAGCAACCAAATAATTGCTGCAGCATATGCATTCATTGAGTACGACTGCCCCGCTTCGACAACAATTGCAGGGCCAAGATCAAATGAATGCACCTCCATCAACAAGCTAACAAACCACAATGCGGGGTAAACCAAGGCCAGCACGAATAGTGCCCAGTGAATACGCAAAGCCACACCAGCAAACAAAAAACCCAAGGCGGCATACAGCCACATATCTTGAATTTGGGGCAATTTATCAAGTACCTCTGCATGCGCACAAAGCGGCAAAAAACAGCAGACGATTGCGAAGAAATTTTTATTCCGCATCGGAGTATTCCACTGTTAATGGGACATGACAATTTACAGACTTACCCAACAAGCTTTTCAAATCTTTGATGAATTGATTCATTGAAGAGGTCAAATCAATACAGCCTGCGCTACCCGGAATATCGCCACCGTGAATAAAAAAACCGCCTCGCGCATGGGTTTGGGTCCCGGGGCTAACGCGAATCGTGATTCGGTAATCACCCCATGCGGATCGCGAGGATACAAGCAAATTTTTAATTGCGTTATTCTCCCAAATGTCAGCAGGGCTAATCCAGTAACTCCCTTCAGGAATGGGTCCCTGATTGGAAACCTTTTGCCTCTCTAAAGAGTAATCAAACTTGCTGTCAACGGGCTTGCCAGACACCGCGGGGTAAGTTTTCAGCACCCCAGTAGCAGTTTGTATTTTGAAAATTTTTCCATCAAAGTGAAGGCTGATCACAGATTTCGCGCAAGCTGGTACTTCTGGTCGTCTTATTTCATGGGCGTATTTCATCAAAAAGTCCCAAATCGAAAAAAGAGCAGTCTAAACATGTTCAGCCGGGAGTTACAAACACACCTTCGAGCCTGTGTGACTTGAGCAATACCGTTTGTAACCACAACAAACCCGACTCAGCGCGGAACCCGACTCACTCCCCTTCCGGCTGCATTCCAGCGTAATTCTCAAACTTGGTGTACATGCCCAGGAAAGTTACCCGCACCGTGCCAATTGGGCCATTACGCTGCTTGCCGATGATAATTTCAGCAGTTCCTTTGTCGGGTGAATCGGGGTTGTAAACCTCATCGCGGTAAATGAACAAAATCACGTCGGCATCCTGCTCAATGGCGCCCGATTCTCGCAGGTCACTCATCACCGGGCGTTTGTTTGGCCGCTGTTCCAGCGAGCGGTTCAGCTGCGAGAGCGCGATCACCGGACAGTTCAATTCTTTTGCCAAACCTTTCAATGAACGTGAAATTTCTGAAATTTCAGTGGCACGGTTTTCACCCGGAGACGAAGAGCCCATCAACTGCAAATAGTCGATGATCACCAAACCAAGCTGGCCACACTGGCGTGCCAAGCGCCGGCAACGCGCGCGCACTTCCATCGAAGACAAGGCGGGCGTTTCATCAATAAACAATTGCGCATTCTGCATCTTCTCGACTGCGTACGTCAGTCGTGGCCAGTCCTCATCCGTCAATCGCCCGGTTCTTAGGCGGTGTTGATCCAAACGCCCCACGGAGCCCAGCAAACGCATCGCCAATTGGGTTGCGCCCATTTCCATGGAGAACACAGCCACTGCATGACCCTCTTCCACAGCCACGTGTTCGCCAATGTTCAAGCTGAATGCAGTATTGTGCGTCACCACAAAATCGTTGGTGATGTATGTACGCGTGGGGTGACTTACAGAAATACACTGCGCTTGCGCCATGCGCACAGGCTCAATGCTTTGAAAAGTGATTCGGCGTGTGCGCTGCCAGTCGGTGCGCAGTCGCGCCTTCTTTTCTTCAAGCGTAAACACCTGCTGCCCATCGGCAAAGCTCATGTTCAACACATAAGCCAAACGCCCTTCTTTGTGTTCGCCCTTGCTGGTGTAATGCGTATTTTTGGTTGCAATTGAACAAAACCCACCCAGTGAACGTGCAAGGTAGGCCACATCATTGGCCAGTTGCTCGCTTACCGTGGCAAATCGAATCGAACCCCAGGATTCTATCCAGCCATCGGTATCCAACAGGCCCTGTAACAAGGCCAACCGCGCCGCCTTATTGGCTTTCAGATAATGTTCAGGAATAAATTTATTGTGGCTGACACAACCCAGCACACCCAGATCGTTCAGAGCTTGGCGGAAGTAACTAGGCTGACTGGTGCGAGCACCATTGGCAAGCATTCTGCCTTTCCACACCACCCGATAGTCGTAGGCCTGTGCATGAACCAATTCCATGTCATGTCCAAGTAATGCATTCATTCTGTGCACCAACTCTTCCGACTTGGTGGAAAACATCACACTGCTGTGGCTGAAGGCCAAAGTGCCATCGCCCAGCAGGGCACCCAGTACCCAGGGGTCAATTGGCAACACATCGTTGTGACCGAAATCACCAGTCACAGTGTCGATCCACAAGCGGTTTTTGTAACGAACACAGCCCAGCATTTCCGTCAGGCGCTTGGTGCTAATCACGCGGGGCTCGGCCCAGTCGCGGTACATCACACGCCACAAATGTTCATCACAGCACTCGGCACTGCGACCGTCTGAAAATACCACTTTATAAATCTGCTTTTCGCCTTGGGGAAATACCCCCGTGACCAGGGATGACTTTCCATCCATAGATGCCAAAGCATCGCCCACGCGCAATTCGCCCATAGTTACCCAGCCGCTTGGCGTTTTAACCAAGGCATCAAGTGGCTGCGCTTTACCCATTGAGGGTCTTCCGGCAACAATAATCAAGTCACCGGGCTGCAGGCCCGATGTTTTGCCATCCAGGTCTACAAAACCAGTCGAAATACCAGTGATGTCGCTGGTGCTGTCGCGGTGATAAAGCTCATCGATTCGCTCAACCACTTTGCTCAGCACCGGCTGCAATTCTTGAAAACCACCCGCGCCGCGCGCGCCGTCTTCAGCAATCTTGAAAATCTTGCTTTCCGCTTCGTCGAGAATGGTTTTGGTGTCTTTGCCTTGCGGGTTCAGCGCGGTGGTCGCAATGTCATCGCTGATCGTAATCAGCCTGCGCAGCACGGCGCGGTCGCGCACAATTTCTGCGTAGCGGCGAATGTTGGCGGCCGAGGGCGTGTTGGTGGCCAGGGTGTTCAAGTAAGCCAAACCACCCACATCTTCAGCCTTGCCCGAAGACTGCAGCGATTCATACACAGTAATGACATCAGCTGGCTTGGAGCCGTCAATCAGCTTGGCAATGTGCTCAAAAATAACCCGGTGATCGTAGCGGTAAAAATCTTCGGCTCGAATCACATCGCCAATTTTGTCCCAGGCTTGGTTGTCCAGCAGCAAGCCGCCCACCACCGATTGCTCCGATTCGAGCGAGTGAGGCGGAACGCGCAGGCCCGTCATTTCTTGTTCTGTAAGTCGATTTTCGGACATAGTTTCGCAATAGAAAAAGGCCACCCTGAGGTGACCTTTTTGTGGGTTCAGGCAGACCGAAAAGTATAACCGAATGTGGTTAAACCCTAGGGTCTAATTCGCCTTAAAACCGGGTATGGCTGAAGCGCTTTGATTAAGCTGCTTCGCCAGCCACCACAACTTTCACGTCTACAACCACATCGGGGTGCAGAGCAACAGTCACAGTGTGCTCGCCAGCAATTTTCAGCGCGCCGTTGGGCATGCGTACTTGTGCTTTTTCAACTTTCAGGCCAGATGCATTCAAAGCAGCAGCGATATCATGGTTGGTTACTGAACCAAACAAACGACCGTCCACAGCAGCTTTTTCGCTCAGCTGGACAGTGGTTTCGCTCAACTTGGCACCCAGGGCCTGGGCGGCGGCCAGTTTTTCAGCTGCAGCTTTTTCCAGTTCGGCGCGGCGAGCCTGGAATTCGGCGATTGCTGATTCTGTGGCGCGCTTGGCTTTGCCATAAGGGATCAGGAAGTTACGTGCGTAGCCGTCTTTTACGCGAACCACGTCACCCAGTTGACCCAAGTTGGGCATTTTTTCAAGAAGAATTACTTGCATGGTGTTCTCCCGTACTGCTTAGTGGTTGTCGGTGTAAGGCAGCAAAGCCAGGAAACGTGCGCGCTTGATCGCTGTGTCCAATTGGCGCTGATAATTCGCCTTGGTACCAGTGATACGAGCGGGCATGATCTTGCCGTTTTCGCTGATGAAATCCTTGAGCGTGTCGATGTCTTTGTAATCGATTTGCTCTACCTTGCCCACTGTGAAGCGGCAAAACTTCTTGCGCTTGAACAAGGGGTTCTGTTGTGGACGACGTCCCTTGCGATCATTTTTACGACCAAAAGCCATAATATTCTCCAACTATTTCAAGTCTTCAACATTCGCGCACTGCGCAAACATGGAATCGAAGACTTTTTGATTTGTGCGAACGAAGCGCTATGAATCCGGTCCAGTTTTTCAGGCTTCCCACTTCAAGACCACTGACTTGGTTGGCTGCCACACCCAGCGCTACCGCTGAAACTGTGCACTTCACCATTCTTGGCTTGCTGGCTTCAAGCTGCTCACTGTCGTGCTCAAGCTCGAATTCGCAAATGGGCAAACCTGCCGGGGTGTATCGCAATATTGATTTTGCAACCAATGTGGCGGTCAAGGTGAACTGGTTAATGCCAGCCTTTCCTTCTTCCCCAAACTTGTCTGAATTTTCCGCTGCTTCCTCCTGATTCATTGATTCAGTGTTGTGCTAAGACGATTTACTCGTCGTCACCCTCGTCTGAATCGGAACTGTCGTCGTTTGAAGACGCAGTGGCAGAAGCGGCCTTACGCTCTTGCTCACGCTGAACTTCCTTCATCATTGGAGAAGGCGCGGTTTCAGCTTTTTTCATCTTCACAGTCAAGTGACGCAGTACGGCGTCGTTGAATTTAAACGCAGTTTCCAGTTCTTCAAGAACTTCCTGGCTGCATTCAATGTTCAACAACACATAGTGTGCTTTGGCCAGTTTCTGGATTGGGTAAGCCAATTGGCGACGGCCCCAATCTTCGTGGCGGTGTACTTTGCCGCCGTTGGCTTCGATGGTTCCACGATACTTCTCGACCATGGCAGGCACTTGCTCGCTTTGGTCGGGATGCACGATGAAAGCAATTTCATAGTGACGCATTGATAAACTCCTATGGATTTTCCACAATTGGAAAAGCCGCCGCACCCCAGTGGTGCAGCAGCAGGTAACCCGAAATTATAGTGGGTTTTCAAGAAACAGGCAACGGCCTAGCGCTGCCACCTGCCTAAAACACGGAAAATCAGGCGGTTTGCTCTTGCAAACGCTTCTTTTCCATGTCGCGAAGCTCCCGGCGAAGCACTTTGCCCACCGGGCTCTTGGGCAATTCCTTCATAAATTCCACATGGCGTGGAATTTTGTAGGCAGTCATGTGTTTGCGGCAATGTTCAATTACCTGCTCGGCTGTTAAATCGGGGTCTTTTTTAACCACAAACAGCTTTACCGCCTCGCCGGTTTTGCTGTCAGGCACGCCCACGGCAGCCGCTTCAAAAATACCAGTCAATAGCGTGGCCACAGCTTCAATTTCTTTGGGGTACACGTTAAAACCGGACACGAGAATCATGTCTTTCTTGCGATCGGTGATATAGAAGTAGCCGTTTTCGTCCATGTAGGCGATATCGCCGGTTTTCAGCCAACCGTCTTGGGTCAGAATTTCAGCGGTTTCACGTGGCTTGTTCCAGTAACCGCGCATCACCTGCGGGCCTTTCAAGCACAATTCGCCTTCCTGGCCCACCGGCAATTCATTAAAGTCATCATCACGAATTGTCACGTCAGTGGACGGTACGGGTAAACCAATCGATCCGTTGTACTCCTCGTGCAGGGGATTAATACACACTGCGGGCGAGGCCTCGGTTAAACCATAAGCCTCCGATAAACGCGTACCTGTCACTTTCTTCCAGCGATCAGCCACCGCAGGCTCAATGGCGGCACCACCGCCCAACACCAGCTTCACATGGGAAAAGTCGACTTGCTCAAAACCAGGGGTATTCAATAAGCCATTGAACAAGGTGTTAACACCTGTAAGCGCCGTGAATGGCACGGCGGCCAGCGTTTTCACGAAAGCCTTCATGTTTCTGGGGTCAGTAATCAACAGGCAGTGCCCACCTACCTTGATGAAAACCAGAATATTCGCAGTCAAGCAGAAGATGTGATACATCGGCAGCGCAGTGATCGCAATTTCCTTGCCCTCTTCAATGTCCTGGTTCAACCAGGCCGATGCTTGCTGCAGGTTGGCCACAATATTGCCATGGGTCAGCATGGCGCCCTTGGCTACACCAGTGGTTCCGCCGGTGTATTGAAGAAAAGCCAAATCGTCGTGGGTAATATTGACCTTGCGTAGCTCGTTGTTACGTCCAAGGGCGAGTGCTTTCTTGAAGGTAATGGACCCGGCAATGTTGAACGCTGGCACCAGCTTCTTCACATAGCGCACCACAAAATTCAGCAAAACACGCTTGAAGAAACCGTGCATTTCACCCATGGAAGCCAGCACAATGTGCTCGACAGGCGTATTTTTGATTACCTTTTCCAGCGTGTGAGCTACGTTCTCAAACACCACAATCACCTTGGCGCCTGAGTCCCGCAGTTGATGTTCAAGCTCTGTGGGGGTGTACAACGGGTTCACGTTCACGGCGACGAAACCAGCGCGGATCGCACCCAACATGGCAACAGGGTATTGCAGCAGATTGGGCATCATGAAGGCGACACGGTCGCCTTTTTTCATGCCAGGCAGGCTTTGAAGGTAGGCACCGAAATCGCGGGTTAGAGAATCCAGGCGCTCGTAGGTCAGCGCCGTACCCATGTTGCTGAATGCGGTTTTGTCGGCGAACTTGCGACTTGCGTCCTCAAAAATATCCCGAATAGAGGGGTACTGATCCAAATCAACCGACGTGGGTACGCCCGGCGGGTAGCTCTGAATCCAGGCTTTATCTGTCACAAATGTCTCCTTCTTGTGGGCACTGCCGTGCTTCGCAACTGTTTTGTATTGATGGAAAACAATACCGGAATATCAAAGAGCATGGATTCTAATGCACTACGATTGCGATGTGTACCTGCACCGTGGGCGCGGTCAAGGAAATTTCGACAAGGTACCTTGTCGAATCCCTTCTAGGATGGACATTTCACGTTCTTGAATCAACTGAAAAAACAGGGTTGGCTTTTCTAGCGAAGCGAAAGCATCTAGCCCTTGACTTAAAAAATCGTGGAAATCCTCTAAATTCGCCTTTTGCGCTGCACCACGTGTCATCTTCATCAATGGCCGTAAAAAAGGCAGGCGCATCAACTTGCGCAAGGATTCACCCACCTCGCGAACCAACAAAATTTGACGCTCTCGCAAATCGAATTGCCCTTGTTTTCTAAAAGCTTCAATGTAAGATTTTTCTTTAAGTAAATTATCAGAATAAAACTCTTTTTCATTGATAAACAAGGTTATTTCATCATCCATCAGCTCAGCCAAATAATCCATGTAAATCACTTTTCTCACCGTATCCACGGCACCGCCAGGCAGCAACTTTTCCAGCTTGGGCAACACCCTTTCAACTTGGTGGTCACGGGTGCTGACATCGTGCGTGCAGTACAGTTGATCCAGGAAAAAGCGACAAGCTGCGCGCATGCCCTGGTCTTCAAGCAGATCCTTATAAGTACATTCCAACCTACTGTTTTGAAATATTTTTATCTCTTTCTTTAAACGCATAAACTCGACTGAACGCCCCTCACCCACGCGAAGGGCTGTGATGGCTTTTTGTAATTCAAGGGGTGAACTGTGAATGTCAATCATGGCGATTCAATTGCAGTTGAATGGTGAAGCCCCACATCGTTTGCTGCACAGCAGCACAAATCAGACATGGAAAATAGTCAAAATTTATGTTTACATCCGTTAATGTTAAACCGGAGAGTGAGACAACAATGAATGCCCCATCCAAAGCACACGGCCAAGAATTGACAGCAGCAGAACTAAAAGCAACTTTGGAGTCCTTGAAGCAAGCTTACCGCATCAACCCCTACCCGGAGTGGAGCCAGCGCAAAGCCTGGCTGATGGCGTTGAGCGACATGATTTACGACAACAAGTTGAGAATCGCAGAGGCCATTTCGGAAGATTTCGGTTATCGCTCAAAAAATGACACCTTGTTAGCAGAAGTATTTCCCTCACTGGAAGGCATTCGCCACGCCATCAAACACGGTAAAAGCTGGATGAAGCCTCGCAATGAAGGCGCCAGCATTTGGTTCAAACCTGCCAGCACCTGCCTCATGCCACAACCTTTGGGCGTGGTGGGTGTGATCGTGCCCTGGAATTATCCCTTGTTTTTATCCATCGGCCCCATGATTGCTGCGCTTGCGGCGGGCAACCGTGTGTTCATCAAGATGAGCGAATACACCCCCCGCTTCAGTGCCCTGCTCGATGAATTGCTAGCCAAAGCACTGGGCCGCGAGGTGGTACAGGTGATCAACGGTGGCCCTGAGGTTGCTGCCGAGTTTTCTCGCCTGCCGTTCGACCACCTGCTGTTCACTGGGTCTACCCCAGTCGGCAAAATGGTGATGAAGGCCGCCAGTGAAAACCTGGTGCCGGTAACACTTGAACTGGGCGGCAAAAGCCCTGTAATCATCACCGCGCCCACCGTGGCCAACCCCGGTCGGTTTGAAAATGCAATTGCGCGTACATTGTCCGGAAAGTCGATCAATGCGGGCCAAACCTGTATTGCCCCCGACTATCTGATGGTTCCGGAAGGCTGTGAAGAGCAATTGATTTCACACGCCAAGGCAATTATTGATCGCCGCTTCCCGGACGGAATTTTGTCCAAAGACTTCACCGGCATTGTTTCTGACCGCCATGCCACCCGCTTACAACGCTTAATTGACGAAGCCGCGGAACAAGGTGCGCGCGTGGTGACACTTATGAAAACAGCCGACAGCCCGGGCCGTAAAATTCCAATGACCCTGGTGTTCAACGCCAAGCCAGACTCCATGCTGATGCGGGAAGAGATTTTTGGTCCGGTGCTGCCGGTAATCACATACAAACGCCTGGATGAAGCCCTGGATTACATCAACGACCGCCCTCGCCCGCTGGCTTTGTATTTGTTTGACGATGAATCAAAAACCCAGGACATGGTCATGAAACAAACCATTGCTGGTGGTGTTTGCCTGAATGAAACCTTGTTCCACATTGCACAGGAAAACCTGCCATTTGGCGGCGTGGGCGACTCGGGTATGGGCCACTACCACGGCAAATTCGGTTTTGAAACCATGACCAAACTGAAGCCGATTTTCAAACAAAGCCGTTTCCACGTCATGGAAATGTTGTCGCCACCCTATGACAACAAAATGTTTGCCTTCATGACCAAACTGCTGACCCGCAAGGTATAAACAGAAGCTTCATGAACAGACGTCAATTTTTTAAGTTCGGTGCTGCCGGTTTACTGTTGGCCGGCGGCCTGAGTTGGCTGGGCAAGCACTTTGCCAAAGTGGAAGTTGTCGCCGGTCAGCCTGTGGTCCAGCAACAGCACATACCCATGCTTAAGGCCATTGCTGAAGGTTTGCTGGATCCTGCACTGCCCACCACGGGCAGAACGCAGTCCATTGAATCTGCTGTCAATGCGTTCGTGGATGCCAGTAGAACCTTGGCACCCAGTGCGCAAGCCGAACTGGGCCAACTGCTGAACATTCTTGAAAACCCGGTGGGAAGAAGGCTGATTGCCGATTTGGGCAGCAGTTGGGAGCAAGCATCACCGGCGCAGGTGCAAGCCTTCCTGGTTTCGTTCCGGGACCACCCCATTCCGGCACTCCAACCCGGCTACCATGCCCTTCACGACCTGATGATGGCAGGCTGGTATGGACTGCCCAGCCAGTGGACCGACATGGGCTACCCGGGCCCACCTTTCCAAGTTCTCTGACCTTCACATTCACCAATGACTGAACAAGAAATGAAACCTATGGGTACCTTATCCAGTGGATTAGTGCCCGACCTGTTCGCAGCCGGCATCGCGAATGGCTGGAAAGCCTATGAGGCACACAAGCGCGAAATGCCCAAGCAGATGAGCGCGGATGTGGTGATTATTGGCACCGGTGCGGGTGGTGGCATTACCGCAGAAATTTGCGCCAAAGCTGGCTTGAAGGTGTTGTTGATTGAAGAGGGTCCGCTAAAGACTTCGAAAGACTTCAAAATGCTGGAGTCGGTGGCCTACCCCACGCTATACCAGGAAAGCGCTGGCCGCAAAACGGCAGACAAGGCCATCAACATTTTGCAGGGACGCACAGTGGGTGGGTCGACCACGGTGAACTGGACCTCCAGCTTCAGAACACCGGCAGACACATTGGCATTCTGGCAAAACCAGTTTGCCCTGAAAGACATGACCGTGGAGAACATGGCCACCTGGTTTGAACAGGCCGAGCGGCGCTTGAACATCGCGGACTGGCAAGTACCACCCAATGAAAACAACGATATTCTGCGCCGTGGCGCTGAAGCCAAAGGAATTTCCTGGGGCGCCATTCGGCGCAATGTGAAAGACTGCTGGAACTTGGGCTACTGCGGCATGGGTTGCCCCACCAATGCCAAGCAATCCATGCTGGTTTCAACCATTCCAACTGCGCTTGATCATGGTGCGGAACTGGTCGCTTCCCTGCGCGCGCATTCCTTCAAAATTTCCCAGGGCCGCATTAGAACCCTACGCTGCCAGGTCATGAATCCCGATGGCGTGCTGCCTTCTGGCAAGGAGGTGGAAGTCACAGCCAAACATTTTGTGCTGGCTGGTGGATCGATCAACAGCCCCGCAGTGTTGTTGCGCTCGAACGCGACTGATCCGCACGACCGTTTGGGCGAACGCACCTTTTTGCATCCCGTTGTCATTTCAGCCGCAAGAATGGAACAGGAAGTGCGCGCCGATGCAGGCGCTCCCCAAACCATTTACAGCGACCATTATTTGCACACGGACCCGATTGATGGCCCGGTAGGCTTCAAGCTGGAGGCACCACCCCTGCACCCAGTCATTTTTGCATCAACCCTGCCTGGTTTTGCGAAAAAGCATTCAGACGTGATGCGCAACTTCTCGAAAACGCACATGCAACTGGCTTTGCTGCGCGATGGTTTCAATTCCGGCAGTGTGGGCGGGCAAGTGCGCTTGAACAGCGACGGCAGCCCGGTGCTGGACTACAAGCTAACCCCGGCAATTTGGGATGCTGCACGCAGAGCCTTGGTAGCCATGGCTGAGCTTCAACACGCTGCCGGCGCGCTGAGCACTCTGCCTGTGCACGAGTACTCCAAACCGGCCAACAACATTGATGAAGCCTTGAAGCAGATCAATGAACTCGACATGAAACCACTGAGTATGAAAGTAGTTTCCGCCCACGTGATGGGTGGTTGTGCCATGGCAGGCGAAGAAAAGCTGGGTGTTGTACGCCCTGACGGACGCCATTGGCAAATCGAGAATTTGTCGATTCACGATGGTTCGTTGTTCCCCACCAGCATTGGTGCAAACCCTCAACTGTCCATTTACGGTTTGACCAACAAACTGAGCCAGCAATTGGTGGCTGAGCTGACTGGCCAAGCCGCCACAGCGCTGGCTTAAGCACCATGATTCGCCACCTGAACAGGCTGTACTGGATTGGATACATTTCAGTCATGTTCGGCCTGTATTGGGCACTTCATCATTGGTTTGGTGTTCGAGCCGACGATGCGGCCGTTGTGGCAGTCAGCCTGGTGGCAGGCCTGCTGTTTGCAGCACACATCGGCTTTAACATTTCGGGTTTCGCCCTTTCCTACAGTGTTCGCCAAATTCCGCAAGTGCGTGACAAAGGGCTGCACTTCCACAGCACCGAGGGAGAAGGATTTCACCGTCTCAGCCTGGCACGTTGGGTTAAAGCAGTGCTGGCAGAAAGTTTTGCGTCGCTCAAGTTAATCACGCTGCTTCAACCCTGGGCACCCAAGCCGGACGGCATTCAATTGGCTGGCAAAACCTGGCGCAAGAAAAAGCCACTGCCCGTGTTGTTGGTGCACGGGTATTTGTGCAATTCCGCTGTGTGGGCAGGTACACGCGCCCTGCTTGATCGCGCCGATGTAAGCACCCATGCCATTACTCTTGAACCGGCCATTGGTTCAATTCGCAGTTATTCCGATGCGATTCATGAAGCAATCGACGAATTGCTTGTGGCTACAGGTGCGCCTCAAGTGAAAATTATTGCGCACAGCATGGGCGGTGTGGCAGTACGCTACCATGCCACGGAATACGGGCATCACAGAATTGCCGGCATGATCACCATTGGCAGCCCACACTACGGTACGGCTTTGTCTACCTTGGGTATTGGCAAAAATGTGAAACAAATGGCTTGGGGAAGCTTCTTCTTGAAAACCCTTCGCGAGCACCCAACCGACAGGGAATTTCAAACCAAAATTTGGTCCCTCTGGAGTCCGCAGGACAACATTGTGTGCCCACCGGCGTCAAGCAAGCTGGAGTTTGGGAAAAACACCGCTGTGCCCGGTTGCGGGCACGTGGCTTTGGTGAATGACTCCACCACGGAAGACCTGATTCTCAACTGGCTTGCAGAAGATGCACAGGCCTACCCGTTGGCGGAAAACCGGGCCTGACCCGAATACTTAGAAGTGGATACCTTGCATCAGGGTTGAGAACGCAACCTGTTCTGCAGATGGACCGCCGCCCTTCTTGCCTTTGGCCGCCGATTCCGAATCCGGGAACATGCGGAAAGACGTATTCATCAAAATTTGAGCCGGCTTGGGGATCAGTGCATGCATCACCTGCCCCAACACACCCAAGCGCGTCGCGATACGAACCGGCTTGTGAATCACTGCTTGCGCAATCAAATCGGCAGCCTGCTCGGGGCTTAGCGTGGGTACGTTGTTGTACAACTTGGTGGGCGCAATCATGGGTGTGCGCACCAGCGGCATATTGATGGTGGTGAAGGTGATGTTCAAGTCCGCAAACTCGGAGGCTGCGCAACGCGTCCATGCATCCAATGCGCCTTTGGAGGCCACATAGGCTGAAAAGCGCGGCGCGTTGGTCAACACGCCAATTGAAGAAATATTCACCACATGGCCTTTGCGCCGCTCCATCATTTTTGGCAACAAACCATAAGTAACACGCAAAGCACCGAAATAGTTC
This sequence comes from Limnobacter sp. UBA7229, assembly GCF_002473065.1. Lineage (NCBI taxonomy): Bacteria > Pseudomonadati > Pseudomonadota > Betaproteobacteria > Burkholderiales > Burkholderiaceae > Limnobacter > Limnobacter sp. UBA7229. Next base: position 269,476 of record NZ_DKTN01000022.1, read on the forward strand.
AACTGCATGGTGCGCTCCAGATCGTGGAAGCGGTCAAAGCTGTTTTCAATACCACGGCGAATTGAACGGCCTGCGTTGTTTACCAAAATATCGACGTGACCGAAATCGGCCAGCAATTGCGCAACAAATCGGTCGCAATCCTGCATATCGGCGATGTCGACGGAGTAGGTGTGCAAGGTGTTGCCTTCGGAATTGATCAAGGCCTTGGCCTCTGCCAGCTTTTCTTCATCGCGGCCGCAAATCACGGTAATCGCACCGGCAGCTGCAAATTTTTGCGCGGCAGCCAAACCAATGCCGGATGAACCACCGGTGATGAGCACCACCTTGTCCTTGACCTGACCAGTCAAGCTGCGGTCGATGAACAAATCGGGATCCAGGTGACGCTCCCAGTAATCCCAAATGGCCCATGCGTAGTCCTCTAGTCTCGGGCATTCAATGCCACTGCCATCCAGTGCTGCCAAAGTTTGGCGGCAATCGTAACGGGTTGGCCAGTTGATGTAACCAAAAACCTCCTCAGGCAGGGCCAGGTCTTTTAACAAAGCGTTGCGAATGCGGCGAACAGGGGTCAAGCTCATCAAACCCTTTTTCACGGCACCAGGCACGAAACCAAACATGGCTGCGTTAATCCGCATTTCCATTTTCGGTGCGTGGGCTGCGCGTGCAAAAATATTCAACACATCGCCAATCCGATTGGGGTTGGGATCAACCAGGTGAAAAGCCTTGCCATCCAGATCCGGCTGATGCGCGATGTGGTCCATGGCATTCACCACAAAATCCACAGGCACAATGTTGATGCGACCACCTTCGATGCCAATGGTGGGCACCCAAGAGGGCAGCAATTTGCGCATTTTCTGGATCAACTTGAACAGGTAATAAGGCCCGTCAATCTTGTCCATCTCGCCGGTTTTGGAATCACCCACCACAAAACCGGGGCGATACACCCGCCAAGCGCCTTTTACTTTCTTGCGCACAATTTCTTCGGAATCGTGTTTGGTACGGAAATACGGGTGATCCAGATTCTCTGCTTCTTCGAACATGTCTTCGCGGAACACGCCCTCATACAAGCCAGCAGCCGCAATTGAAGAAGTTAACTGAAAGCAGCCAGCGCCAATTGCATTGGCCAGGTCGACTGCGTTCTCGGTGCCTTTGATATTGGTCTCTTGCTGGCTTTCCGCATCAGCGGCCAAATCATAAATGGCAGCCAGGTGAAAAAAATGGGCTATGTTTTTGCTCAGCTCTTTAATCTCGGTGGCTTTCAATCCCAACTTGGGTTTGGTCAAGTCGCCAACCACCGGAACACATTGCCCTTTTTTTGCGCCCCAATACTTTTGCAGTTCGGGTACTTTGTCCAGGCTTGATTCACGAATCAGGAAGTAAATGGTGCCTTTGCGCTTTTGCTCAACCAAGCGCTTCACCAATCGTTTACCGATGAAGCCAGTGGCTCCGGTCACAAAATAATTCATGTATGTCTTCTCCGCGCGGGGTTTTTTTATGGAAGATACGTCTTTGGAAGGCTTACTATAACTGCCCGCCCGAAATTCTCAAACTCCATGCGGGCTCTGACGGTGTTTTGTCAGCACCGTGCTTACGGGAAAACACGAGGTGGGGTTTAGTGTGCCTTCTCTAGTGTGGCGTCGATAAACTACTACAATAAACAAAAAAGGCAGCGGCCCCAATGGGCCATTTCGCCATCACAAGGAGAGACAACATGGCCGGTAAGAAAAAGCCCATCAAAGGTGCAGTCGACAGCGCACAACAATTGTGGACCGCTGGCGTGGGTGCCATTACCAAAGCGCAGGAAGAAAGCAACCGTGTTTTGGAAAACCTGGTCAAGGAAGGCCATGAAATTCAGGAGCGAACCGTGAAATTTGCAGATCAAAAAGTGGTTGAAGTGACAGGCAAAGTCAGCAAGCTGGCTGGCTCGGTGTCCAGCAAGGCAACCCAGCACTGGGACAAGCTGGAGCAGGTTTTTGAAGAGCGTGTGGCTCGCGCATTGGGTCGTTTGGGCGTTCCCACCAACAAGGACGTTCAACAACTGTCAGAAAGAATCGATCAATTGTCTGCCGCCATCGCTGAATTGACCGGCAAGAAGGTGGACACCAAAGCGCCCGCCGCCAAGCGCACCACCACGCGCACCAAAAAGTCTGCTGAGTAATTGAATCCTTTGTCGACAAGGCCAACGGCGGTCTTGTCGAACACTCTTTGGGGCCGGAGCTCACAACCCGCATGAACAATCACAACCCTGGCCCGAAAATCGGGTTGGCCTTGGCTGGTGGTGGCCCCTTGGGCGCCATTTATGAAATTGGTGCACTGGTTGCACTTTCCGAGGCCATTGACGGACTCGACCTGAACGACATGAGTGTGTATGTCGGTGTTTCCGCAGGGGGCATAGTTGCCACGGGTTTGGCGCACGATTTAACACCCCATCAAATTTACAAGCTGTTCATTGAAGGCGAACCCGAAGAGTTTGCTTTTGACCCTTCCATTTTGTTGCGCCCGGCCTGGAAAGAGTACTGGATGCGCCTGCGAAAGGTGCCCAGTTTGCTGGGCACCGCTGTATCCGATTACTTTTTGCGCGATGACGCCACCTGGGTCAGTTGCATTGAACGTTTAGGCGCAGCAATACCCACGGGCTTGTTCAACGGCGATGAATTGCATGAATGGATGGCCGACCTGATTGCCAAAGGTGGTGGCACCAACGATTTTCGCAGCCTTCGCAATCGCCTGATTCTGGTGGCCACTGATCTGGATTCCGGTGATTCCATTCCCTTCGGCATGCCCGGGTTTGATGACGTGCCAATCTCCAAAGCGGTGCAGGCCTCCGCCTCGCTGCCCGGCTTGTTTCCTCCCACGCGCATTGCCAACCGGCATTACGTGGACGGCGCGTTGAAAAAAACCCTGCATGCCTCCACGGCATTGAAAGAAGGCGTGGAACTGTTGATTTGCCTGAACCCGCTGGTACCCTACGACGACAGGCTGAACCCCAAAAACCACCGCCGTCGCGCCAAAGGCAAAGCTTTCCAGCCGGGCTCACGGTTATACGAGGGCGGCTTGCCCCTTGTGTTGTCACAAACATTCAGATCAATCATCCATTCTCGTATGGACATTGGCATGGAACGTTATGGGCACCTGTATCCCAATGCCGATATTGTGTTGTTTGAACCCCAACATGGCGACGGCGAATTTTTCTTCACCAACCCCTTCAGCTATGCCAGCCGACGCCGCTTGTGTGAACACGCTTACCAACGCACCCGCGAAGAACTGTGGGCACGCCGTTACGATTTGGCTGAACGGTTTTCGCGGCATGGGCTGGAGCTGAACCTGGAAGTTTTAAAAGACCCCACACTGCATTTGAGCAACAAGATCAGCAAGAAAGCAGCCCGTGCAGGATCAATGGTGTCCAAATTTGACCAGCTTGAAGACTCGCTGAACGAGCTTGATCGTTACCTACGGATCGCAAAAACCAGAAATGCTGCTTAATGACGCCATTACTCACTGGTAACAAGGGCAGTGAAGCCCCAAATACTCGACAAAACAACGTAGACTAATCATATTCAAAATACCAATAACAGACTTGCTGCATGAAGTCTTAAGCTTGATCAGGACTTTGGCCAGACAGGAGACGACCAGGACATGGAACGCAAGCCTCCAAGAAGAACAAGAGAACGAATTCTTGATTTGTCGTTAAGACTTTTCAATGAATTCGGGGAGCCGAATATTACGACCACCGTGATCGCGGATGAAATGAACATCAGCCCCGGTAACCTGTACTATCACTTCCGCAACAAAGATGACATCGTCAACAGCATTTTTGCCAGTTTCGAAAAAGAAATTGATGGTCTGCTTGACGTGCCCGGTAACCGCCAAGCCAACATCGAAGATGCCTGGCTGTATCTTCAGGTGTCGTTCGAACTGATTTGGCGCTATCGCTTTTTGTACCGCGATTTGAACGATTTGCTGTCGCGCAACCGTACCCTGGAAATTCATTTCAAACGCATCCTGAAACACAAAGTGGATGTTGCACGCCGCCTGTGCCAGGGCCTGGTCGAATCTGGCGACATGATGGCCTCGCAAGCGCAAATCAATGCACTGGCCACCAACATGGTGGTAGTTGCCACTTACTGGCTGTCATTTGAATATGTGCGCGACCCACGCCACTTCAACGATGAAGCAACGATGAGTGCTGCACTGGCCAATGGCGTGTATCAGGTAATGTGTTTGCTGGCGCCCTATTTGCAAGGCAATGCCAAAGAACTGTTTGAAAGCCTGGCCCAATCTTTTATCACTGAAGAAAACACATAACAAGACTTAGGAGAACTTATGAGCGACTTGAAAGCCCGTTTTGAAAAGGCTGTGGCGGAATCAAAATCACTGCCCGCCCGCCCTGACAACCAAACCCTGTTGAAAATTTACGCCCTGTTCAAACAATCCACGGAAGGCGACAACACCGGCAAACGCCCAGGATTCACAGACATTGTTGGTCGTGCAAAATACGATGCATGGAAAGGCCTTGAGGGCACGAGCAATGACCAGGCCATGCAAAATTACATCGACCTCATCGAGTCGTTGAAGTAAACCAAAAACTGTCTGGAAATAAAAAAACCGGCCGTAGAGGCCGGTTTTTTTATGGTTGCTTGAAAAAATCAGGCAGCTGCCTTGAATCAACTGGCACAGAATCCAGCTTGGCCGCCACGTGCACGCACACTGTGCGGCAAAGCTCCACTACCGTGGGTTCTTTCACTTGATACAATACCAAAGTACCCTCTTTGCGGCGCTGTAAAACACCAGCACGGTACATCAAATTCAGGTGACGTGAAATATTCGATTGGGTCGAATCCACCTCTTCCACGATGTCGTTCACAGACTTCTCGCCATTGCACAATGCATGAATTATCTTAAGCCGGGTGGGCTCAGAAAGCACCGCAAAATAGCCAGACACTTGTTCCAGCAGGGAATCCAGTTCACTCATAGCATGACCGATATGTGTTTTTATATTGACACGATTGTACCCCCGTTTTTACACGGGGGTGGGTGCTCAGTGATTGGCCAGCAAAAGCCCGGCATGTTCACGCATAGGGTGAAACTCGATGGTTTCCCATCGCTTCTGCATTACATCCAGATCGAACCTCGATGTTGCCAAAAAAGCATGGGTATCAGCAGCATCAGTCACCATGCGACCCACATTGGCATCCATAAACCGGCGCAAGTCGTTGGTGTTTTTACTGGTCACCCAACGGGCGCAACTGTAACGGCTTGGTGCCAAACGCACCTCGACTCCGTATTCGCCCTTCAAACGCGCCTGCACCACTTCAAATTGAAGCTGCCCAATGGCACCCAACAACATTTCTGAACCCAGCAATGGCTTGAACACCTGGATGGCGCCCTCCTGGCCTAATTCCATCAGCCCTTTTTGCAGTTGCTTGCTGCGCATGGGGTCTTTCAATTCAACGGAGGCAAACAATTCTGGTGCAAAAAACGGCAAACCCGTAAATTGCAAGCCTTCCCCTTCACTGAGCGAGTCACCCAGCTGCAAACCGCCGTGAGTAGTTAATCCAATAATGTCGCCGGCGTAGGCTTCGTCAACCCGATCTCGACGCTGAGAAAGAAAAGTCACCACACTGGTGGGGCGAAAATCTTTGCCGGTGCGCAGCACCTTGAACTTCATACCATGCTCAAAGCGACCAGAGAGCACCCGCACAAAGGCAATGCGGTCGCGGTGGGAGGGGTCCATGTTTGCCTGAATCTTGAACACCACACCACTGAACTTGCTTTCAGTGGGTGCCACCTCACGCTCGATCGCTTTGCGCGGCCCTGGATGAGGCGCTACATCCACCAATGCATCCAGCACTTCCTGCACACCAAAGTTGTTCACCGCTGAACCGAAAAACATGGGAGTTTGCTTGCCTGCCAGAAACTCAGCGGCATCAAAGCTGGGCGCAGCTGTGGTAACCAGATCAATTTCCTGCTCAGCTTGCTGGAACTCGGCACCAAACCTGCTCCGCAGCAATTCGCGATTGTCGCCGTCAATCACCTCATCATCCTCGCGACGGCGATCTGCACCCGGGGTAAACACACGCATGTGGTTCTTGCGAATGTCGAAAATACCGTGAAACAGCTTGCCCTGCCCCACAGGCCAGGCAAACGGCACACAGGGAATGCCAAGCGTACTTTCAATCTCGTCCATCAATTCAAGTGGATCACGCACCTCGCGGTCCATCTTGTTGACGAAGGTAATGATTGGCGTGTTTCGCGCACGGCACACTTCAATCAAACGCAAAGTTTGTGGCTCAACACCATTGGCGGCGTCAATCACCATCAAGGCTGCATCCACCGCAGTAAGCACTCGGTAGGTGTCTTCGGAAAAATCCTGGTGACCTGGGGTGTCGAGCAGGTTGATCACCTGATCGCGATACTCCATCTGCATCACCGAGCTGGCCACGGAAATACCACGCTGCTTTTCAATTTCCATCCAGTCCGACGTGGCGTGGCGACTCGCCTTGCGCGCCTTCACGCTACCCGCAATTTGAATGGCACCCGCAAACAGCAATAACTTTTCAGTCAGTGTAGTTTTGCCCGCATCGGGGTGGGAAATAATTGCAAACGTTCGACGACGCTTGACTTCAGATTCAATGGACACAGCAGCCCTTTGGCGCAAAAGCCGTGATTTTACACGCCCAAGGGGTTAAATTCATCTTCTTTCATTTTCATATTAATTTATAAATTAATAATTGAATACAAACCCTGTTGCGGACATCCCTTATTGCTCATTTTCATTATAAATAAGACATTACAACGGTGTTTTTGCACACTCGACTCGTTCAAATAAGGAACGATAACAACCACAAAGCCCAAACCCAATGGGCACAGTTACATCAAATCATAGGGGATACCAATGAAAGCAATTCTGGCAAAATCCGCCGTTGCAATCAGCCTGGCCGCAATGGCCATGGGTGCAGCTCACGCCGACAAATCCAAGTGGCCCAAAAGCTTTACAGTAGGCACGGCCTCACAAGGCGGAACTTATTATGCTTACGGCGCCGGCTGGGCAAATCTGGTCGCAGACACCGTGGGCATCACAGGTGGGGCTGAAGTGACGGGCGGTCCTACGCAGAACCTTGCTTTGGTTCACACCGGCAAGCTGGCATTTGGCATGACCACCATGGGCCCCGCTCGCGAGGCTTTGGACGGAAAAAGCCCCTTGGCTCCCGGCCTGAAAATGAACAAGGTGTGCGCCATGTTCCCTATGTATCAAACTCCATTCTCAGTCACCGTGCTGTCCTCCAGTGGCATCAAATCGATCAAAGACATTCCGCCTGGCTCAAAAATCGGTTTCGGCCCGGCAGGCTCCACTTCCGACACCTACTTTCCCAAAATGCTTGAAACACTGGGCGTTAAATTTGAACGCCGAAATGGTGGCTGGAGCGATTTGGGCGGTCAGCTGCAGGATGGCTTGATCGACGTAGTCGCCTTCGCCGCTGGTGTGCCCATTCCAGCAGTAACCCAGCTTGAAGTACAAACCAAGATCAACATTCTTGAATTTACGGAAGCTGAGCAAAAGAAGATCATGGACACCTACCCAGTGTCTGCGTTCCCCATCAAGGCCAACACCTACAAGACGTTGACCCAGGACGCACGTGCTGTGTCCATGTGGAACTACGCGATTGCCAACTGCGACTTGCCTGAAAGCTTTGTGTACGAGGCCACCAAAGCCGTGCTGGACAACAATGAAAAAATGTTGACCATTCACAAAGGCGCACGCACAACCCTGGCGGAAAACTGGGATAAAAATACCTTCATCCCTTTCCACCCCGGTGCCGCCAAGTACTACGAGGAAAAAGGTTTCACAATTCCAGCGAACCTGAAACTGAAGTAAACATCGATCAATCCATTTGATCCAGTGAGCGCCGGGTATTGCATTGAACACCCGGCGCGCTCGCGCAACCAGTCTTACTATTCTTGAATCGGTCCCATCATGTCCACTCCCTCTAGCGCATCCAGCACTGACGCAGAAGATCGTCTCATCGCCCAAGGCGTCGACGACGAACCCCCCGCGAACAACCAGCGAACATTCACCCAGCGAGCGGCTTTGCTCGTTTCAATCCTGTCCGCAGGCTACGCCTTTTGGCATGTTTTCTCGTTGAATGTAGCCCCGGTGGAAACCTGGGCCTTTCGCATTCTTCACGTGGCTGGCGCACTGATCATCGGCTTCATCGCCTACTCATCTGCCAATGTTGACCAACCCCAGCGCGGTAATCAAAGCCTGATCAAGGCACTTGCAGCAATACTGGCCTTGCCAGCGATCTATGCCCTTTACACGGTATACGACATGCAGCAGATCATCGCCGCAGGTGAGATGATTATCCCGGAAATGGAAGTCAACCAGTTTGGTATTCCATTGGCCGTGGCTACCTTGAGCGCGATTGTTGCCAGCTGGTTTTTGCGCCCGGAAGGCTCAAAGTTCAATTGGCTTGATGGCACTCTGGTACTGACCGTGATCGCCAGCACCGCCTACCTCATGGTTCACCTCGATGGAACGGCATTGCGCATGCGAGCCGGAACACCTTTCGCCTCACCCGGCAACGCGTGGGCAGCCATGGTAGGTTTGGCACTTATTCTCGAGCTTACACGCCGCGTGGCCGGCAGCGCCTTGGTCATCATCTCGGTAATATTCGTGGTGTATTCATTTGTTGGCCCTTACCTGCCCGGCTTTTTGACGCACGACGGCTTCGATTTCAGCCGCTTTTTCTCGTACATCTACACCGATGCGGGCGTGCTGGGTGCCACCACTGCGGTGTCCTCTACCTACATTATTTTGTTCATCGTTTTCGCCGCTTTTCTTCAGGCCTCCAAAGTAGGCGATTACTTTGTGAACTTCGCATTCGCGGCCGCAGGCCGTGCGCGCGGCGGCCCTGCGAAAGTGGCTGTTTTCGCCTCAGGCTTGATGGGCATGATCAATGGCACCAGCGCAGGCAATGTGGTTGCCACAGGATCCTTGACCATACCCTTGATGAAAAAAGTGGGTTACAACGGAAAAACAGCCGGCGCCATTGAAGCCGCTGCATCCACGGGCGGGCAAATCATGCCTCCCATCATGGGAGCAGGCGCGTTCATCATGGCGGAAATTACAGGAATCCCTTACTCGGAAATTGCAATCGCTGCAGTCATTCCTGCCGTGCTGTATTTCCTGTCTACCTACTTGATGGTCGACTTCGAGGCAGCAAAACTCGGCATGCGTGGTATGCGCTCCGATGAACTGCCGCAATTCTCGAAAATGGTGAAGCAGGTCTACCTGTTCATTCCTATCATTATTCTGATTGTCGCTCTGTTCATGGGTTACTCGGTGATTCGTGCAGGCACCTTGGCCACCGCAGCGGCGGCTGTGGTTAGCTGGCTGTCGCCATTCAAAATGGGGCCTAAAAGCATATTCAAGGCCTTCGACTTGGCAGGGGTTATGTCCATTCAAATCATCACGGTGTGTGCCTGTGCTGGCATCATCGTGGGGGTGATTGCCTTGACTGGCGTCGGCGCGCGATTCTCCTCCATCCTATTGGACATTGCCGAAAATTCGCAATTGATCGCCTTGTTCTTTGCAATGTGCATTGCAATTCTGCTGGGTATGGGCATGCCAACCACAGCCGCCTATGCAGTGGCTGCATCGGTTGTTGCACCCGGCCTGATCGAGCTGGGTATTCAGCCCTTGGTGGCTCACTTCTTTGTGTTCTACTTTGCTGTCATCTCGGCCATTACGCCGCCAGTCGCCCTGGCCTCGTATGCTGCTGCAGGTATTTCCGGCGCGAACCCAATGGCGACTTCGTTTACTTCCTTCAAAATTGGTCTGACCGCATTTATTGTGCCGTTTATGTTTTTTTACAACGCAGCCTTGCTGATGGAAGGCGAGTGGTTCGTCATTTTGCGTGCCTTTGTTACAGCCTGTATTGGTGTGTTTTTCCTGGCCGCCGCAATTCAGGGCTGGTTCTGGGGAGCACATTCAAATTGGGTAGTACGCGGTATTTTGCTGATCGCCGCGCTCTGCATGATTGAGGGCGGTTTGTACACCGACATTGGTGGCGCAGTACTGGCTGTTGTAGCAATTGTTCTTAATAAGTTCTTTAAAGGAAAACCGGCACCGGAACCCATGGTTCAGGCCAAGGGAATGGATTAAAAACGCAGTGCCTTGAGGCTTCTACATCCTTTTTTAGTGTAGAGCCTCAGGTTCAAACCCTTTCATTGCGTAATCGATTTCCCTATAGTGCGAAGTGTCACGAAATTTGACTACCCGCTACCCCAAGGAGATCTCACGATGTACGCTTTCGAAAAAACAGCTGAATTGCTGACCAAAACCAACACCGAACTGAAGAACCAGCACCAAGCCGCTGCCAAGGCCCTGAACAGCCTGGTACAAGCACAATTCGGCCTGCTGTCACAAGGTTTGGGCAACGCATTCACCGCTGCTGAAAAGCTGCCTTTGGCCGACAAGCCTGTGGTTGTTAACGCACGTACAGAGATCAAGCAAGGCTTGGAAAAAGTAGTTGGCGTGAGCCAGGTTTACACACAGAAGGGTGTTGAGCTGTTCGAACAGCAACTGCCAGTTGTGATCGACAAAGGCTTCTCTTATGCAGCCTTGGCTTTGTCACAAGCCGAGTCTTTGACCGAAAACGCGATCACCATGGGTGTAAGCGCTTTGGAACAAGCCAAAAAAAACGAAACACTGAAGCCCGCCATTGAACAAGCTGAGCAAATTGCTGCCCAGTTGTTCGAAAAAATTGGCGTAAAAGGTGAAGCTGGCGCGAAAAAAGCTGCCAAGAAGCCTGCCGCCAAGAAAGCTGCTGCCCCACGCGCCAAGCGTGCTGCAGCGGCCCCGAAGGCTTCAGTCTGAAAGGACATGGCCCAGCTTGAGCTGAGCTTTGAGTAAATAAAAAACCCTCGAGAATTCGAGGGTTTTTTTATGGGCGCGATGAAATATCAATGAAACTTTACAGCAACCACAAAATCAGGCCGTAGCACACACTGGCGCCCAGAACGCCAACAAACCACTCTCTTTTGGCCTCCAACTCGCCCAGCATGGTCACGTCAAAGCTCTTGTTTGCGAAATCGTCCATGGCAATACTCCCGGTGCATAATGCACATGTGTGTTGATGCCTCTATTTAAGTGCAAAAACACAGGTGAGTCTTTCCCACAAAGGGGGCCACCTTATTCGACTACCCCCAAGAGGTAACCACAATGACCGTCAGTTCTGCCAGCGCCTTTGCAATTGTTTCCGCAGGAGTATTTTTGCTCGTTGGTCTTTTCAGCGGATTGTGGAAGTTTTTGCAGATGTGGCGCAGTGAACAAGGTTTAGCGCATCCATATGTAGACATCGCCCACAGAGCCAGCCTGCTCTACGGTTTTGCCTGTATCACCCTGGCCGTGTTGGCACATTTCAGCATGTTCAACCCAAACTACAACTTGTTTGCGGCGGCAATCGTGATTGTATTTTTTGCCTTGGCTGTAGCGGGTTATTTGATACAGGCAGCGCTGAACGGACCCGACAATCAGTTACGGCAACCTCACAAACTGGGAAAACACGCCATGCCCCGCGCAGGTTTGGCCGTATTCATGGTGGCGCTGGTGTTTGCAGAAATTGGAGGCACGCTCTATTTGTTTGTTGGTGCCCTACAGAACCCTTTGCTGCGATTCTGGTCATAAATACCAAGTCGAGCTAACCCCAGGACACCGCACCATGACCACACTGTTCACAAGTCGCCTGCTGCTTGCCGCATTCGCCATAATTTCTCTTGCTGCTTGCAGCACCACGAATACAGCGGGTTCAACAGGCCAGTTCCAGGCGAAATCAAACTGGACCAGCTCATTTTTAAGCCAAGTGCTTGGTGGCCAAACCATGCCAGACGGGGTGAACAACTGGGCATGCCGCCCCGCCAACAATCAAAACCCGGTTGTGTTGATTCACGGCACCTTTTCTTCCAGTATGTATTCATTTGGTGCCTTGGGCCCGGCACTGGCCAATCAAAACCTGTGCGTATACTCAATCGATTATGGCGCAGCCGAGCCCAGCGACTGGTTCAAAGGGGTAGGCCCGGTGGATGAATCGGCACAACGAATTGCCGATTTTGTAAAGTTTGTGAAAACAACCACAGGTGGAGACAAGGTGACCCTGGTGGGCCACTCTCAGGGCGGTCTCATAGGCTTTTACTACCTGAAAATGTTGCAAGGCGCTGCCCACGTCGACCGCTTTGTGGCTTTGGCCCCCAGTGTCAACGGAACCTCCATTGCAAAAACCCCCAACCGCGACAACGTCGAATATTGCCTGGCTTGTGCAGACCAGCACCCGCGCTCCGCCTTGTTGCGCGAGCTAAAAACAGGCCCAATCGCCATGCCCAATGTGCAATACAGTGTTTTGGTCACAAAAAACGACAAGGTGGTGGTGCCAGTTGAAAACCAGTTTGTGAAAGAACCTGGCGTGCAAAACATCTACATTCAAGATCTGCTTCCAGGCAAACGGGTGTCGCACAGCGGCATGCTCTATGACACCGAAACACTCGATTTGATCGTCAAGCTGGTTCAAGGCCAATCGCTACAAACTGCCTCAAACTAAAGCGGTGTAACTCCGGGTTGCTGCATTGAAACTGTACAAAGGATCATTCACCAGGTTTTGATCAATGCCCTCTTTCTTTAGCTGTACTTTTTGGTATTTGAACGTGCCGGTGGTTTCTACAGTTTGAAGCACACGCACATACTGCGGCACTGCGTAAGCAGGTAATTGGCTGCTTACATGCGCAGCCAGCGCTTTCAAGTCCAGCTTGGCACCGGGTTTTACAGCAACAGCGGCCATGCCGGCACGGCCGTCGAACCCATCCAGCTTCACGCCATAAACCACTGCATGTTCAAGAAATGGCAGTTTGGCCAACACGCCCTCCACTTCCGAGGTTGCAACATTCTCGCCCTTCCAGCGAAATGTGTCGCCCAAACGGTCCACAAACTGAATGTGTTGCCACCCCTGCCTGCGCACCAAATCGCCCGAGTTGAACCAGCAGTCACCACGCTTGAATACATTGCGCAGCAACTTGCCTTCATTGGCTCTCGGGTCAGTATAGCCATCGAAGGGCCGTAACTCGGTCACTTCGCTGATCAACAAACCCACTTCACCGCGGCTTACGGTTTCACAAAACCCACGTGAGTTTCGCACCACCTGTTCGGAATCGGCATCACAGGCAATAACCTCAAAGGGCATGGGGCAAAAGCCAACAGTCTCTTTCAGGCCAAAGGCATTCATGAATCCCAGGTTAGACTCGCTTGCCCCATAAAACTCGAAAATTTGATGAATACCAAACCGGTTTTCAAAGTCATCCCATATTTCAGGGCGCAGGCCATTGCCTAGAATCAAGCGGATCTCATGGTTCTGATCGTCCATATGGGGTGCTTGATTCAACAGGTATCGCAGCAATTCTCCGATATAGCAAAACGCCGTCGCCTTGTAATGTGAAATACGCTTCCAGAATTGACTGGCACTGAATTTTTCATCCAGTGCGAAACAAGCGCCACAAGCCAACACCACCCCCAGTGACACCGTGAGTGCGTTGTTGTGATACAGCGGCAAGCAGCAGTAAAACACGTCAGAAGCCGTCAAACGCACTGCGGTGCTCATGCCCGAGGCCGCTTGCAACCAACGGTAATGGCTCATTACAGAGGCCTTGGGCAAACCGGTTGTGCCTGAGGTAAAAATATAGAAACAGGGCGAGCTGGCCAAAATCTGCGCTGTTTGCGCCAGGTTGTGGTCAGGCTGCGTGCACCAGGCACTGCGAAAATCGCTCACTCTTAAATGGGTGCTGCCGGTTTGCAAAGACAACAATTCAATGCCTTTGAGTAAAACGCTGTTCTCTGATTCCAACTGCTTGAGAATATCCAGACCACGGTCACACGCCAGAATCACTCGTGGTTTCACCAACTTCAAACTATGCGCCTGCACCTCACCTTGCTGATTGATATTCAGCAGCGCAGCAACAACACCCAACTTGGCACAGGCAATCACCGCAAGCAAGGTTTCAGGCCGATTGGCTGACAACAAGCCTACCGTGTCACCGGCCTTAACGCCCATGGAGAGCAAACCGCGTGCCATTTGATTGCAAACGGAATTGGCTTGCCCGTAGGTCCAACACTGTTGATCGCTTTTCAGGAATGTCGATTTTGCATGTTTGCGCGCTGTTTCCTGAAACAGCAAACCGAGCGAACGGCGTGAATGCGGCCTGAGAAATGCCAAACTGGCCAGCGAAGGGAGAATGTGCGGCATGTCTGGCAGAAAACCCAAGGCGCCTTTGGCAATGTCAATTGCAGATACTGTTTTGCCCTGAACTGTCATTTTGTGCGGCCTCCGGGTGCTGTCTCGTGTTTTTTTATAAAGAAAAAGATACACTCTTTGGGTCAACGAAATTCGCGTACACACCGTTTTTATCAATGTCATCAGGCTGCCCTGTTAAGTATTCTTCCATGCCCATAGCCAAAGTACGCTCTAAAACTGTTCTTTGCCTGCTTGCGCTTGTGATAACGCTTCCGTTTCATGTGGCCCATGCCAAAAATTTCATTGGCTACACGGGCAAAGGCTGGAACAGCGACTTCGGTGTGCTTCGTGGGCAATGCGATGCCAAACTGGTTCAAAGCGAGGCACTGAAAGGCACCTTGACCGAACAAATGGCTTATGTTGAATCCACCGATGCGTTCAAAACAATTTTCACGGAAACCCAGCTGGTTGATGCGTTCGCAGTGGATTCCCATTGTTTCGGGCACACCATGGAGCTGGTGCCCTCTGGGCAAGCCGTGCGCTGGCTAAACCCGGTGAATGGCGTCGGTGTGTATTTGTCGCCGGGGGCCAAATCGGACACTTGCCGCACTTACCTGGGCGTCACCATTGTGAACGGCGAAAAAACAAAGTTCCGGGGTGAGGTGTGCTCGCCCAGCAAAGGTGCCTGGCAAATTCAGCAGTAATCTCAAGCAAATACTGCCCTTCGCAAACGCTGAAGGGTATCCGAATGCCCCACCAGCACCAACAGCAATTTGGCCCGTGTCATGGCCACAAACAGCTTTCGAAAATCAGCTTCGTTGAACTCCGAAAAAGCCAACTCGGTTACCACAACAGCTTGTGCTGCCTGCCCTTTAAAGCGATAAACCGACTCTGCATGCACATTACCCTCGGTGAATACCTGGCTGCCGTTGTCATCATATCGGCCAGTAAAGTGCCTCAGGCTGTGCGGCCCAAGGCTGGCTTGCGCCAATATCTTTGATTTCTCGTGCCCCCGCATGCTAAGCACCGCAATTTTATCGCGCGTGAAACCGTGCCGCAGACAGGCAGTAATTGCCTTGGCGGTTTGACTCAACAACGACTCTTCATTGTCATACTCGAAAAACTCCAAGGGCAAACCTTCCAGGGGGCAAGCCGCTTCAATGTCCAGCGGCAAAGGCGATTCAAAGTTGAATTCACGTTGAACCAACTGCAATGCCTGCACTACGCGTTTCGGATTTCGATAATTCATGGGCGTGTGCAAGCTGACCCAACCGGGCAGGCTGACTGCTGGCTTGGCGTACAGGTTTTGAATCGGATCTTCCAGCCACAGCCACCGGGTGCCCGAATGTGCGCAACGCTGAAGCACCGGCAGCCAACTTTGATCAAAGTCCTGGCCTTCATCCACCACAATTGAGTCGAACACCCACCGTTTGTCCAGAGGTGTGGCCAGAACTTGCTCGGCCAGGCGACCAAAAACCCCGGGCGAAGCGTAGTCCACGTCAAGACCTGCATCGCGGAGCATGCGGTCGCACAATGCATGAAAATTAAAAACCACCGCGCCCATCAAACCTGCTTCACGAACCTGCTGCGCCATGTGTGAGGAAAGCGGCCGGTTGTAACACACATACAAGGTTCGGGCTTTTAAACCATGGTTGCGCTGCAGTTCGCTGAAAGCCAGTTGCGACTTTCCACTGCCAGCAGTACCCGTAACACGCAAGCGAAAAGGCTCGAAGTTTAGCCTTGAAACCCATTGCTCCAGGCCGTGAGACAGACGCGTTACCAAAGTTTCCGCGGCTTGTGACAAGGCCCCCACCTCCGGAACCAGGTTAAGTTCATTGCACAAAAATGAGTGAATGGCTTTGGGATTGCTGTGGCTGCTGAACAGGTCAGCAGTAATGTCGATGGTTTGAATCAGGGCAGCCAATTCATCTTTGTGACGGGCATCCACCACCCGCTCGGCATTCACGGTAAGTCCACCGGGGTCGGGTATGGTGAAATCGGGGCAATAAAAAATGGGCTCTACCCGCAGGTTACCTTGGTGTTGCAACCTGAACTTCTGGTTCAGCAAAGCACTTTGTTCAGCCAGTGCGTTGAATACATCCTGACGCTGTTCACCCAATTGCTTCACCACCCGGCCTTGGTCCACTTTCATCAAACCGGTTTTCATCAAGATGCTATAAACAATACCACTGGGGCCCAGCACCAGAAATTGGATTCGCCCTGTGACGGTCAGCCCATGCTCAATTCTTGACCAGTGAATACCGTGATAAATGGTGTAGTTGTCTGGCAACTGCGCTTGCAACTGCAACAACACGTCCCGTTCACGGGCTTGTGCGCCATCTAGCGCAAGCTCACTGGTGTCGGAAGGATAAACCTTGGCGGGCACGCCTTATACCTCTTTGAACTGTTGCTTCAGCGCAGTGCCGGAGTAACGATCAACCCCAGCCTGAATGCGAAAGCCCAGCATGATTTTTCCGGTGGTGCAGTACACCTGCTCCCGCAGCCATTCGATAACTTCTTTGCCTTCTGAAAAACCCACTGCCTCGAATTCCCAAACGCGGTCATCCGCATTCCAGCGAAAACCCTTGGACTTTAAAAAATCTTTTTTCTCAAATGGTGCTTTCAACGCAGCAATTTGATAAATCGATTCATTGGCACTGTCAAACAACACCTGAAACGGCATGCGCTGGGATGTTTTCAAGGGTTGAGCCAACACATGCACCAGTGCATTACAATCCTCCACTGCACGGTGGGCGCCGTGGAAGTAACCGCAATCCGACAACAAATATTCCAGTTTGCGTCCTGAATAATTTTCCTGGGTCCATGGCAGTTCCCGAAACGTGCAGGCCCAGATCGATTTTTCAAGCCACGGAAAACGGCGAAGCATAAAAGGCTTGTCAAAGGCAGCGTTGTGCGCCACGAACAAAGCGGCCTCATCGCACAGGGTCTTCAAAGCAGCTTCATCGAACCGCTGACCTTTGACCATCTCGTTGGTAATACCGTGAATGGCTGAATTCTCGGGTGTAATGGGCACCTTGGGTTCTTCAAGCCCACCATAAGTACCCAACACCGCACCTATTGCCCCGGTGTCCTGGTCCACCTCAATCAGCACCGCACCCACTTCAATCACTTCGCATGTTGCAAAATCAAGACCGGTGGTTTCAGTGTCGACCACCAGCACCTTAACTGGGCTGTTGATTTGCCCAGCAAAAGTGTCACGCATTTGAATGCGGCGCAGCACCTTGTAGTTGCCGCTGCTTTCGAGCCAGCGGGCCACCGTCTCCGGGTCAATGTTGCCAATGCTTTTGTTCAATTCATTGTTGCTCAATTCATCGTGGTTCAATCGCTTTGTCCTCTGGTTCAGTGTGCAGCAAATGGGCCTGTTGTCGGCTTACTTTCACCTGCCAGCCTTTTTTTACCTCGCGAATTCCACCTTTATTAACGCGCAATTGGCGAGCCAGCTCAATCAATTTCAGTTTGCCACAACGCACGCCATGGCCCAGCAACCAGTGTCTAAGTGTATTGAGCTGGGCTGTGTCGTCCAGTGCTCGCCACTGAATCAGTTGCAAGCGGCCGGCTGCGCAAACCACCTGGGGCGCATTGGCTTGCGTGTTTGAATCTTCTTCCGAATAGTGTGCCCGAAAAAATTCAGCCAGTTGCAACAAAGCCTTCGGGCTTTGGGGAAAGTGTTCTTCCAGGTTGGGCAAGAGTTCGTGGCGTACCCAGTTGCGGCGCAGTGTAGTGTCATTGTTGCTGGGGTCTTCGATGTGCGGCAGGCGATTTACATGTGCGTACTCCAGCAGGCTGGCTTTGCTGCAATCGAGCAAAGGACGGCCCAACAGCAAGTCAGGATGCAGATGGCGATCCACACCCACAGGGGCCACAGCGCGCATCCCACCCACTCCTCTCAGGCCCGAACCGCGCAGCAATTGCAGCAGTACAGTTTCCAGTTGATCGTCCCGGTGGTGGGCGCACAGCAACACAGTGTGTTGATTGGCCTTCATCCAGCTAAAAATGGCACGGTATCGCACCACGCGGGCCTGGCCTTCAAGGCCCAAATCGCCGGGTTCCACATCAACCCGCAACGCAGTAAAAGGCACACCCCAGTGTTCGCACTGATTTTTGCAGTGCTCTTCCCAGGCATTGGCCTGTGGCTGGATTTGATGATTCACGTGAACCGCGTGCAGTGGCAAACCCATTGCATGCAATGCATGAAGCAACACGGTAGAATCGACCCCGCCTGAATAAGCCACTACAAAACTGGCTGGCAGCGGGGCTTGGCGCTTGAAGTCGCTTAGAAAGGCTTCAAGCGACTGTTTCAATTATTTGCTCACCTTGAAGTGGCCGTAACTCATCAGCCGATCATGGCGAGCATCCAACAAGGTTTTGGGCTTGTAAGTGACCAGCATATTCAAAGCAGCCTTGATTGCGGTTTTCAAGTTGCTGGCCGTTTGCGCATGGTCGCGGTGCGCTCCACCAAAGCTTTCCTTCACGATTTCCTGAATCAGCCCAAGATCGCGCAGGCGTTTGGCGGTAATACCCAAGGCCTCGGCAGCATCCGATGCCCTTTCAGCGCTGCGCCACAAAATGGACGCGCATCCTTCAGGGGAAATTACAGAGTAAGTGGCATTTTCCATCATGATGACGTGATCAGCCACAGCCAAAGCCAAAGCGCCACCTGAACCGCCCTCACCAATAATTGCACTCACAATGGGCACCTGAATTTGTGCCATTTCAATCAAATTGCGGCCAATGGCCTCAGACTGCCCACGCTCCTCGGCATCAATACCAGGGTATGCCCCCGGGGTATCCACCAGGGTTACGATGGGAATACCGAATTTCTCAGCGGTTTTCATCAAGCGAAGCGCTTTGCGATAGCCCTCCGGGCGCGGCATGCCGAAGTTACGCAAAGTACGCTCTTTCACATCACGGCCTTTTTGGTGACCAATCACCATGACGCTTTCACCATCAAGGCGGGCCAAGCCACCGACAATCGAAGGGTCGTCTGCAAAATGCCTGTCGCCATGCAACTCGTGAAAGTCTGTGAATGCGTGGGCAATGTAATCCAAGGTGTAGGGGCGCTGGGGGTGACGCGCCACCTGCGAAACCTGCCAGGGGGTCAGCTTGCTGTACAACTCTTTGGTCAGCACATCGCTTTTGCCTTCCAGGCGGCGAATTTCTTCTGACAAATCAACAGCTGAGCCGTCTTGAACCAGGCGCAGCTCCTCGATTTTGCCTTTTAACTCGGCAATGGGTGCTTCAAAATCCAGAAATGTTTGCTTCATGAGGTTCTCTTAATAGTCCACCACGGCTGGATCGAGGCTGCGCCACAAATACCACGCTGCCACTGTCCGCCAAGGTTTTAATTTTTCCCCGAATTGTAGTGCTTCTTTCGGTCCGATGGGTTCACCTTCGAAGAATTGGCGCGAGATACCGCGCTGCACACCAATGTCATCCACAGGCCAAACATCGGGCCTGCGCAAACAAAACATCAAAAACATTTGGGCCGTCCAGCGCCCTACTCCCTTGATTTCACACAGGTGGCGCGTGCAGGCCTCATCGTCCATGCCATCCAGCAGTGTCAGCTCAAGACGTCCCTGCTGCTCAAATTCGCTCAAGGCACGTGCGTAGGCTATTTTCTGGCGTGAAAGGCCTGTGGCCTTCAAAGTGTCATCACTTAGAGCGAGCAATACGCTGCTATTGATTTGCCCATTCAGCGCCTCGACCACTCGAGCCCACACCGCATCTGCTGCTTTGACCGAAATTTGTTGGCCCACCAGCGAGCGCAGCATGGTTTCATAAGGCGCGCCACGCGAACGCAAGGCCCGGTCCGAATGTCGAGCCACCAATTCAGCCCACACCGGGCTTTGCAAAGCCAAGGCCTCACACGCCGCCTGCCAATAATCAGGCGCGTGGGGATCTAGATTCAACCTCAGGCTCGCCGCCATTCGGTTGCCCCGCCCCGTTTGTCTTCCAATACCACGCCCATGTCGAGCAACTGCTGGCGTATGGCATCCGCTTTTGAGAAATCCCGGTCGGCCTTGGCCTGGGTTCGGGCATCAATCAAAGCTTGTATTTCAGCCTCGTCCAAGGCACCCGCCTGGTCGCCCACCTCGGCTTTCTGGAAAGCCTCGGCTGTACGTCCCAACAAACCCAGTACCTGTGCCAAAGCTTTCAGACGTGCAGCCAAAGCCAGGTCGGCAGTGCGGTTCACCTCATTGGCCATTTCAAACAACACAGACACGGCAATCGGTGTGTTCATGTCATCATTCATCGCCTCAGCGAAACGGGCTTCAAATTCCAGCGTCCAATCAATCGAATCCGCTACCTGAACGTCGCCTAGTGCGGTGTACAGGCGACCCAGGGCAGCTTTCGCGTCTTGCACATGCCCTTCTGAATAGGTTAACTGACTGCGATACTGCGCGCGCAAAATAAAGAAGCGCACTACTTCAGCATCGTATACCTTCAAAATGTCCCGAATCGTGAAGAAATTGTTCAGCGATTTCGACATTTTCTCGGATTGGCCGTTGGTTTCAACGCGCACAAAACCGTTGTGCATCCAATACTGGGCAAAACCCTCGCCAGTGGCTCCCACGCTTTGGGCAATTTCGTTTTCATGATGCGGAAACTGCAAGTCAGCACCGCCGCCATGAACATCAAAGGTATTACCCAACAACTTGCAACTCATGGCTGAGCACTCAATGTGCCAACCCGGGCGACCAACACCGAAATCAGAATCCCATTTGGCATCTGCGGGCTCATCGGCCTTTGCGCTTTTCCACAGAACAAAGTCCAGCGGGTCGTTCTTGCTGCCTGAAACCCCCACACGTTCACCAGCCCGCAATTCATCCAGACTTTTACCCGATAGCCGGCCGTATTCAGGAAAAGCACGCACCGAAAAGTTCACATCACCGGAATCATCCCGGTACGCGAGTCTTTTATTCATCAGGGTGTGGATCATGTCCTGCATTTCTGCAACGTACTCCGTGGCACGGGGCTCGTGGTCGGGGCGTTCAATACCCAAGGCATCCGCGTCCTCATGCATGGCCGCAATGAAGCGATCCGTCAACGAACGAATGCTTTCACCGTTCTCAACAGCGCGGCGAATAATTTTGTCATCAATGTCGGTGATATTGCGTACATAGGTGACCGGGTAGCCGGAGGCACGCAGCCAGCGCTTCAACAGATCGAAAACCACCATGACACGGGCATGGCCCAAGTGGCAGAAGTCATAGACTGTCATGCCACACACGTACATTCGAACGTTCTGTGGATCAAGCGGTGAAAAAGCCTGCTTTTTCCTTAGAATTGAATTGTAAATTTGAAGAGACGATTTCATTGGACTCAGAAAAAAAGCGGACCCAGCTTGCCAAAACGGTACAATCTGACACTGGAACCCTCAGGAAACCCAGCTCAGAAGCCAACCCGCTCTGGGGCTTGCTACAATAGCGGTCGAGTATATCATTACGCATGATCGAGTTTTTCCCTACCAATCAGATGAAACGGGTAACCCCGCAAAGGCGCAACCGAATGCAGGCTAAAAAAACAATCACGTCGTCAATCAGTGGCAAATACAAGAAAAGCAAATATGCTTTGCTGATTGCCCTCATGGGCTTGGCGTTTGCCGGAGCACCCGGCCATGCCGACGAATCAGATGAAGTTTCAAAACTTATTCAAAGCGGTCAATTTGAACAGGCACAGGCACGTGCAGACGCATACCTGGCCAACCGCCCGAACGACGCTCAAATGCGCTTCCTGAAGGGCCTGATTCTGACTGAACGCAACAAAACCGCAGAAGCCATTACTGTGTTCACCAAGCTGACCGAGGATTTTCCCGAGCTGCCTGAACCCTACAACAACCTGGCTGTGTTGTACGCGGGGCGCGGAGAATATGAAAAAGCCCGCGAGTCACTTGAAATGGCCATTCGCACTCACCCCAGCTATGCCACCGCCCATGAAAACCTGGGCGATGTGTACGCCAAGCTGGCCAGCCAGTCCTACGACAAAGCACTTCAACTGGACGGGCGCAATTCAACCGCGCAAACCAAATTGTCGCTGGTACGCAACCTGATTGCCGGCAAGCCCGAAACGGTGGCTGTGGCGGCAGCACCAGCAGCCGCACCAGCTAGCAAGCCAGCACCCGCCAAAACCGCACCCGCGGCAGTGCCCACCCCGCCGGTGGTTGCTGCTACGCCTCCCGCAGTTGAGGTGGCACCCAGCAAACCAGCCCCGGCAGAGCCTGCCATTACAGCCAGCAAACCTGCTGAACCAAAACCCAATACCATCGGTATGGACAGCCAGGTACTGGCGGCCGTTGAAGCTTGGGCCAAAGCATGGACTGATCAAGACATGGCCGGTTACCTAGGTGCCTACAGCCAAGACTTTGAAACACCAGGCAAAATGAACCGTACCAACTGGGAAAAAATGCGCGAACAACGCATTGTTGGCAAAGAAACCATTCGCGTGGTGGTTGAAAACCCGTTGATCACCATCACTGGCAATGAAGCCGTGGTGAAATTCAAGCAAAGCTATTTTTCCAACCGCCTGAACAATGTGTCCACCAAAACACTGACTATGAAACAGGAAGGCGGCACCTGGAAAATCACCAGCGAGAGGGTGGGCGGCTAAATGTGGTCTAGAAGCAGGCTTCGTGGAATGTCCAAAGGGTTGCGCTTGGTCGCCCCCCTGGTGTTTTGGGCATTCACGGCGGCCCCCACTTTTGTGAAATCTGGCTCCGAGGAATCATTCGACCTTGCGGCCTACAGCAGCCCGGAACCCAAAAAGGGTTCACTGGCCAGCAAGTTGTTTGAGTCAGCCAGCTACCAACCGGTAATCGATACAGCAGTCGAAGAAATTTATCTGGCGCTGAGCAATCATGAACTGAACAAAGCGCTTGAATTGACCGATCGCTTGTTGAGTGAATTCCCCAATTTTTACCTGGGTCACATGCTCAAGGGCGATATTCTGTCGCTGAAAGCGGGGCGCCCCCTGACCAAAATTGGGGACATGCCCGATGTGCCCAAAGGCAAACAGGAAGAACTGACAGAATTGCGCGAAGAAGCAATCGCGCGCTTCAAGGCGGTGAAAGACCGCCCGCAACGGGACCTGCTACCTGCTGAGCTGGTTGAATTGAACGACGATCAGCGTTATGTGATTTTGGTAGACACCACGCGTTCACGACTGTTCCTGTATGAAAATGCATTTCCGCAACCCCGCCTCGTTACTGACTTTTACGTATCCCAAGGCAAAATGGGCGCAGTGAAAGTACGTGAGGGTGACAAGCGCACACCCATTGGCGTGTACACCATCACTGAACTGCTGCCCAAAGAAAAACTGACTGACTTCTACGGCCCCATCGCCCTGCCTATCGACTACCCGAACGCTTGGGACAAGCGCCTTGGAAAAACAGGCTATGGCATTTGGTTGCATGGCATGCCAAAGCATTACGTAAGCCGCCCCCCCAAGGCCAGCGATGGCTGTGTGGTACTGGCCAACCAGGATTTGCTTGCCTTGAAAAAATTTGTTGACATCGGCAGCACGCAGGTCGTAATCAGCGAAAGGCTAGACTTCGTGCCAATTGATGTGTGGCAGAGCCACCGCAAAGCAGCCCTGCGAATGGTGGACACCTGGAAGAAAGATCTTGAAAAAGGCTTCTCGAAAGGAATTTATCATTACGCAAGCGACGTCAAAATTGACGGGCAAGGTCTCATCGAGTGGCAAAAAAACCAGCAAATCAGCAACAAGTCATTCGGGAAAATTTCCATCGATGACCTCACTGTCATGCGATACCCCAGCGACAAAGACATGATGCTGGTGTCCTTTAGGCAAGAGGACAAATTGTCGGGCGAAATCCGCAAACAGCAATACTGGATGAAAGTGGGTACCCGTTGGCAAATTGTTCAAGAAGACACTTTCAAACTGTAAGGAACAAGTCTGTGACTCAAGGCAAACGTGTTTTTCTCAAGTGGTCGATGTTCTCGGCGATAGCTGTTAGCATCGGTAATTCTTCAATCTCCTCTGCGTTTGCAAAAGCGAAAAAACGAACCATGGTTAAACTAAAAACAAATTTTGGCGACATTACGATCGCCCTGGACGCTGAAAAAGCACCCGCCACTGTGGCGAACTTTCTGGAATACGCGAAAAGCGGCTTTTACACCAACACAATTTTTCACCGTGTCATCAGCGGCTTCATGGTTCAAGGCGGTGGTTTCGAGCCAGGCATGAAACAAAAGCCCACCAAAGACCCCGTAAAAAACGAGGCTGACAACGGCTTGAAAAATGAGAAATACACCCTTGCCATGGCTCGTACCAACGATCCACATTCGGCCACTGCCCAGTTTTTCATCAACGTAGAAAACAATGAATTCCTGAACTTCAAAAGCCCAACACCACAAGGCTGGGGTTACTGCGTATTCGGCAAAGTCACTGAAGGCAAAGAAGTTGTAGACAAAATTGTAGGCGTAAAAACCGGCTCGAAAGGCTTTCACCAAGACGTGCCACTGGAAGACGTGGTGATTCAGGGTGTTGAAATACTCTAAGTCGGCCCCAGTCAAAAAAGCCCTTCTCTCAAGGGCTTTTTTGATGACTTTTAATCAGGTAACAAGTTGATTGAAATTCCGCAACAAGGTGCTGCATTCTTTGCCTCCGACCTGCATCTTTCTGAAGACACGCCCAAAACACTGGAAGCCTTCGAAAACTGGTTGGCCAGTGTAGCCCAGGACAATACCCTCATCTTTCTGCTCGGTGACCTGTTCGAAGTCTGGTACGGAGACGACCACAGCGACAGCACCAGCAAGCGAGTTGCCCAAGCGGTTCAAAGTGCAAAATCTGTCGGCGCCACGCTGTATTTCATGCATGGCAACCGCGACTTCCTGCTCGGTGACCAATTTGCCGAAGCTGCTGGGTTTGAAATTCTGCCAGATCCAGAATTTTTGCTGGTCAACCACGAGGTGGTGCTGATTACGCACGGCGATCAACTTTGCACTGACGACAAGGCCTACCAAAAATTCAGGCTTCAAAGCCGGGATGAGAAATGGCAAAAAAACTTTCTGGCACTGCCCCTGCAGCAACGCATTGAAATGGCCAAAGCCATTCGCAGCGAAAGCAAAATACACAAAGCCAACAGCGCCATGAGCATCATGGACGCCAACCTGCAAGCTGTGGCTGAATCATTCAAAGGCAAATGGCCCGATGGCTATTACATCGGCAAAAGCGATGTGATTTTTCATGGGCACACACACCGCTGTGCCATACACCACACTTTGAACAGCCCAGCCCCCACCACCCCCGAATCAACCCAAGGGCAGCTGCAAAAAGGCCAGCGCATTGTGTTGCCGGACTGGGATTTTGATGAACCAGAAAAAAACCGCCCAAAGGGCGGTTTCTTGAAGCTACAAAGCAGCGGGGAATTCAGTCTGACCCTGTTCAACTAGGTGGCTAGTTGTCCACCAGTTTGTTCAGGGCTTTCAATTCTTCACAGTCCACAGAGTCTCCGCAATCGGGCTGCGCTTTCCCCTTGCTCAGCTGTTTTTCAAGCTGTTCAATGCGTTGCTGCTGGGCAATGGCCTGATCAATCAAACCATGCATGGCCTTAATCAGCGGATCATCGCCATTCTTGGACACACCATAGGCCAAAAACTCTTCTTTGGTTTTTGCCGCGCCTGTCAATTCCTCACCCGGTGCGCGTTCTTCAGCTTTCAAAATCATGCGTGCAGGGTTGCCTACCGCCGTGGCACCCGCGGGCACTGGCTTGGTTACCACAGCATTTGATCCTATCTTGGCACCCTCACCCACTGTGAATGGCCCCAAAACCTGTGCACCAGCCCCAACTACCACGCCCTTTTCAAGCGTGGGGTGTCGCTTGCCCTTGGCCAATGAAGTACCACCCAAGGTAACGCCTTGGTAAATGGTCACATCGTCATGAATCTCGGCCGTTTCGCCGATCACCACGCCCATACCATGGTCAATGAAGACACGCCTGCCAATGATTGCACCTGGATGAATTTCAATGCCTGTGAAAAAACGCCCCAAATGCGACAAAAAACGCGCCGGCGTGATTAAACCCGCTGCCCATGCCCTGTGAGCCAGGCGATGCCAAATCAACGCATGCAAACCGGGATAGCACAGAAAAACCTCCAGACGCCCTCGGGCTGCCGGGTCTTTTCTCAAAATCGTGTCAATGTCTTCTTGTAGTCGAATCCACATGCGCGGAAAACCCTGAATCAATTGTTATTGATGCGTCAAACGCTGGTCGCCGCAGTGTATCACGGCTGTATCAAGGCTTCTTGCGCTCAAATTCATGCGGATAAAGGCGATTGTCCACCACCCGTATCACATCAGAAAAAAAGCCTCGAAGCATGTCCACTTCTTCTTGCTCCAAAGGCGTTTTGGCCAACATTCTGGCCAAACGCTGCACCACCTTTTTCGGCTTGTCGGGATTGATAAAATCAACCGCCTCCATGGCTTGCAGCCAATGGGCCTGTAAATCCGCCACCGCCTTCACAGTGGCCAGCTTGCCACCCTGCCTCACACTGTCAGCAAGGGAGCCTTCGGCAGCCACGGCCAATTCACCAGTCGCCCATTCCGTGCGCAAGGCATAGGCCACAATTTGCACGGCTTGTGACAAGTTCAGCGAGCTGTAAACCGGGTTGGCGGCAATCGTCACCTGCCGATTGCACACCAGCAGTTCATCGTTGCTTAAACCCGTGCGCTCAGCACCAAACACAAAAGCTGCACCGATGCCGCTTCCCGTCAAACACAAAGCCTCTTTTGCTGCGTCCTGCGGGCTTTGCAAACTTGGACCCAAATCGCGCAGACGTGCAGACAAAGCAAATGCCACGCTTCGATCAGCCAAGGCATCGGGCAAGGAGTCGTAAACACGGGCCTGTTCAAGCACATCGATCGCACCGCTGGCCAGTGAAATCGCCTCTTCGGCACTGCAAATTTCTTTGGTTTTCGGCTCAACCAGGCGCAAATCACTTAAACCCATGGTTTTCATGGCACGGGCCACCGAACCAACATTGCCCGGATGGCTTGTTTTTACGAGAACTATTGAAATGGATTCGAGGGAATTGGCTGCGGTCATTTATAATGTCGGGTTAAACGTATTCAAATTGAAAGGAAAGGCCATGCATCCGATGTTGAACGTGGCGGTGAAAGCCGCTCGCGCTGCTGGAAAAATCATCAACCGAGCGGAGCTTGACCTCGATCAGGTAAAAATCGGTGTCAAAGGGCCCAACGATTTCGTCACTGAAACCGATCAAGCTGCTGAAAGCGCCATTATTGACGTGCTCAAGCAAGCCTTTCCCGATCACGCCATTCTAGCCGAGGAAAGCGGCGCCTCTGGCAAATCCGACTACGAGTGGGTCATCGACCCGATCGATGGCACTGCCAACTTCATTCACGGCTACCCACACTACGCCATTTCAATCGCGCTGCGTGTCAATGGCCATGTTCAACAGGCAGTTGTGTACAACCCGGCCACCAACGACCTGTTCACCGCGTCCAAAGGCGAAGGTGCGTTTTTAAACAACCGTCGAATCCGGGTTTCAAAACGCAGCAAACCCAATGAATTTCTGGTTGGTTTTGCATTCCCAAGCGGTCAGAATGAGGGCTCGCTGGGCGTAAAACGCAAAATGCTGGCACTGACTGAAAGCACGGCAGGCATTCGAAAATCCGGTTCAGCCGTTCTCGATTTGGCTTATGTGGCCTGTGGTCGCCTGGATGGTTACATGTGTTTTGGCTTGAAGCCCTGGGATTTGGCAACAGGCGTTTTGCTTGTTTCCGAGGCAGGCGGCTTGATCACGGACCCCCAAGGCAATGACACCTTCATGAGCACAGGTGACGCGGTTGCCGGCAACCCAAAAGCCCTTCAATACCTGCTTAGCTTCAAATAAAACAACAGGGACCCAGTTGAGCAAACAAGCGAGTACAAATAACCAGGCTGCATCACAGGCGTTTGAAAGCCACACGCCGATGATGCAGCAGTACCTTACGCTGAAATCCGAGTACCCCGACAAGCTGCTCTTTTATCGCATGGGCGATTTTTACGAGCTGTTTTTCGACGATGCCCAACTGGCCGCACAGCTTCTCAGAATTACCCTGACCCACCGAGGCCAATCAGCTGGTCAACCCATTCCGATGGCGGGGGTGCCTTTTCATGCGGCAGATCAATACCTGGCCAAACTGGTGGCGCTGGGCCATTCAGTGGCCATTTGCGAGCAGGTGGGAACGCCTGGCCTGACCAAGGGCCCCATGGAACGCAAAGTGGCGCGGGTAGTTACACCAGGCACACTGACCGAATCCACTTTGCTGCCTGACCAAGAAAACAAGACTCTGCTCAGCCTGTTCTCTGAGGACGGCAAGTACTGGGGGGTGGCTTGTCTGGCACTGTCTGCGGGTTCAATTCGTTTGCTGGAATGCGATTCAGGCGCACTGGCAGCACACCTAAGCCGGTTCAACGCAGCCGAAGTGCTTGTAAACAACCGCACATGGGCACAACACAGCCAAATAACCGGCTGCATCGAGCGCCCCGCTTGGCACTTCGATGCAGGCTTCGCCCAAACGCATTTGCAATCCGTGCTGCAAGCCGCCAACCTGGCAAGCCTCGAATTGCACAACGCCAAACTGGCCGTGCCCGCCATGGGCGCCGCGTTGCAATATGCCAAGGAAACGCACCTTAGCATTGAAAACTTCAAGCACGTGTCCGATATTCAAGTTGAACACGAGCAAGACTTTCTGGTGCTGGATGAAGCCGCACGCCGCAACCTGGAATTGACAGAAACATTGCGCGGCGAGCCCGCACCCACCCTGTTCTCGCGCATTAACCGCACCGGTAGCGGCATGGGTGCCAGGCGCTTGCGCCAATGGCTATTGGAACCTTTGCGCAACCTGGCCACCATTGAAGCACGACAAAACAAAATACAGCACCTGCTTGCCACCTTGGGCCAGGCGCCAGAACCTGTCTGCTTTAATCTGGTTAAAACATTGCGTGCAATGGCCGATATTGAGCGCATCAGCAGTCGCGTGGCCATGCAAACGGCAAAGCCTCGGGATTTGCTAGCCCTGCGGGAAAGCCTTCAAGCGCTGCCCCAAGTGGAACAACTCATTGCCCACTTTGGCGACAGCGCATTTGAAACAGCACAGCAGGCCTTTCAGGCACCACCCGAACTGCTGGCTGAATTGATGCAAGCCTTGGCCGAAAACCCACCAGTACTGATACGTGACGGCGGCGTGATTGCCGATGGTTACCACACTGAACTGGACGAATTGCGAAACATTCAAACCGGCAGCGGGCAGTTTTTAATTGAACTGGAAAAACAGGAACGTGAGGCCACCGGCATCGCCAATCTGAAAGTCGAATTCAACCGGGTGCATGGTTTTTACATCGAGGTCAGCAGTGCGCAGGCCGACAAAGTGCCCGCACACTATATTCGCCGGCAAACCATGAAGAATGCCGAACGCTATATCACTGAAGAACTGAAAGCCTTCGAGGAAAAAGCGCTCTCCGCGAAAGACAAGGCCCTAAACCTTGAAAAGGTCATTTATGAAAACCTGATGGTGTGGCTGGGTCAGTTCACCCCATTTTTGCAGCGCTGCGCGCGTGAATTGTCTGAACTTGATGCCTTGGCGGCATTGGCCATTGTGGCTTTCGAGGCAAATTGGGTGCGCCCGCAAATGGTGCCGCATGCCCTGCTGAACATTCAGCAAGGGCGCCACCCAGTGCTGGAAGTACAAGTGGAGCAATTCACCCCGAATGATTGCACCTTGCACCCCGGCAAACACATGGCACTGATTACCGGCCCCAACATGGGTGGCAAAAGCACCTACATGCGACAAACCGCGCTCATCGCATTGCTGGCGCACATGGGTAGTTTCGTGCCGGCAGCCAGTGCACAAATTGGCGTACTCGATCGAATTTTTACGCGCATTGGTGCATCCGATGACCTGGCCGGTGGCCGTTCCACCTTCATGGTGGAAATGACAGAAGCCGCCACAATCGTTCGCCAGGCGACACCCCACAGCCTGGTCATCATGGATGAAATTGGACGGGGAACCTCAACTTTCGATGGCTTGTCCCTCGCCTGGGAAATCGCAAAACGCTTGGCCAACACCAACAAATGTTTAACACTGTTTGCCACACACTATTTTGAAATTACAGCACTGGGCCATGAATTGGACAGTGTGTTCAATGTGCATTTGTCTGCCACCGAACACCAGGGCAAACTGGTGTTTTTGCATCGCATAGAAGCTGGCCCTGCCAGCCAAAGTTATGGCCTGCAAGTGGCCAAGCTTGCGGGCTTGCCCGCTTTGGTGGTGAAAAATGCACAAAAACGACTCGATCAACTTGAGGCTGAAAAACGCGCCATGAACGCCCAGGTGGATCTGTTCGACCTGCCAAGTCAGGATGCGGTTGAACAGCCAGCCAGCGCGCAGCACGTGAACCTGATTCTCGAAAAACTCAACGAGATTGATCCCGACGAACTCAGCCCGCGCGAAGCATTGCAGTTAATCTTTCAGCTAAAAGGCCTGCAAACATGAATTTGCGCCGCGCAGCCACCAAAGCCTGTGCGGCCGCCTTGGTGACTTTCGTTGCGGCTGCCCAAGCCAGCCCAAAGCACAGCACCTTCAGCTTTGCACTGATCGGCGATCAGCCTTACAACAATTTCTTCGAGCCCGCCACCGACAACCTGATTCAACACATTGGGAATGAACCTGATATTCACTGGATTTTGCATATTGGCGACATCAAAGGTGGCAATGAGCCTTGTGCCAATGAATTAATCAACCGTCGCCTTGCGCAACTGCAGCGAAGCGGGAAGCCCCTGGTATATGTGCCCGGCGACAACGAATGGACCGATTGCCACAGGCCATCCAACGGTAATTTCGACAGCCAGGAACGCCTGAATTTCTTGCGCCAGCAGGCATTTTCACAGCCCCGCTCACTGGGCAAAAAAAACTTTTCCGTTAGGCAACAAACCAGTCCACCCTACCCTGAACACCTGATGTGGACACAAGGCAGTACCCTCTTTGTGAGTTTGAATATTCCGGGCAGTAACAACGATCTGCTCAACCCGAAATCCAGA
Organism: Limnobacter sp. UBA7229; assembly: GCF_002473065.1. Lineage (NCBI taxonomy): Bacteria > Pseudomonadati > Pseudomonadota > Betaproteobacteria > Burkholderiales > Burkholderiaceae > Limnobacter > Limnobacter sp. UBA7229. The sequence goes on from NZ_DKTN01000022.1 coordinate 300,833, forward strand.
AAAACCAGTACAAAAAAAGCAAAGCAATTGTTGAAAGCCCGAGATCAAGCGATCGACGCATGGCTAAGCGAAGCTGAAGCATTGTTTGAACATGACAGCACACGCCCTACGGAGACCGTAATCGCCATTCAGGGCAATCCAATTGATGGTTCAGGTGGTACCAGCACCAACCCATCCCGGAATGGCTACACTGTTTTCATGACAAGGCTGGTGAAATACATCGACACCACCCAGCGACCAGTGCTGCTGGCGCATGGCGACACACACCGGTTTAAATGGGACAAACCCGGCCTTAAACAATTCGGTGGCACACCCAGCTCAGATGCACTGTTTTACCGGGTCGAGGGCTGGGGGCACCCCTTCATGAATGCCTGGGTGCAGGTGAAGGTGAAACAAGGCAATGCAACGCCATTTGAGGCCAGCAGCGTTTCGCTGCCAAGCCCCACTGCTGACAATTAAACCTGAAATAAAGCCCAACCAAGGCCAAACGGTTAATTCAGTTTGCGTGCATCCGGGTTGGGGGCAATGCTGAACAGCGATTGCGCCGCAGCACCCTGCGCCTTTTCTTCCTCATTGGCAGCACGAATATCCAGCACCTTCAGGTGATAGCGCAAGGCCATGCCCGCGAACGGATGGTTGCCATCCAGCACCACTTTGCCTTCGGCAATGTCAGTCACAGTCCAAACCCGACCAAAACCAGTGTTTTCCTCGTCAGCTTGCAGGTCAGGCTCGTTTTCATCTTCAACAGGAACCTCCTCCAGTTGCATACCGATTTCAAGGTCTTCAGCAAAACTGTCCGCATCTTCTACCCGCATCAATTCGGGGTCAAAATCTCCGAAGGCATCCTCAGGCTCGAGTTGAACGAACACCTCATCGCCAATGGCCTTGCCTTCAACTGCCTCTTGCAGCTTCGGAAACACCTCATTCTCACTGCCATGCAGGTAAATGATCGGCTCGCCACCGTGTTCCTGAATCAGTTCACCCTGCGCATCACGCAGCTCAAAATCAAGGGTAACCACCGTGCCGTGCTCAACAATCATCGTACATAACTCCAGAAATCAGCGCCCGAACAGTGGGCAGTCTTTTAAGGTGGCCTATGATACCCGTAATCGATAAATCACCCAAATAAAGCCCCCTTCAGATGATCAAACCCCTCACCCACATCGCAAACCTCCCCGTGGAACAATTCATGACCGAGCATTGGCACATCAAGCCATTTTTGTTTCGTCAGGTATTTCCGAATTTCGAACCACTGTGCGATTTCGACACCATCGCCGAGATGGCATCCGATGAAGACATCGAAAGCCGATTGATACAACACAGCAAAGCAGGCTGGACACTTGAACACGGCCCGTTTGATGCGCTGCCCTCGATGAAGAAAAAAGCATGGACCGTGCTGATCCAGGGCATTGACCACCACTTGCCCGAAGCTTATGACCTGCTGCAGTTGTTCCGCTTTATTCCCGATGCACGCCTTGACGACGTGATGCTAAGCCTGGCCAGCGATGGCGGGGGCGTGGGTCCACACTACGACTCCTACGATGTCTTTCTGCTTCAAATGCACGGCAAACGGCGCTGGAAAATTGGCCCCTTGCCGAACAAAGAACTTGAAGAAGGCATGCCCCTGAAAATTCTCAAAAACTTTGAGCCCACCGAGGAGTTTGTTCTCGAGCCTGGTGACATGCTTTACCTGCCCCCGAACTATGGGCACGACGGCATCGCAGAGGGAACCTGCTCAACCCTGAGCATTGGCTTCAGGGCGCCCACGCAGGCCGAGGTTCTCAGTGGCATATTGCGCGACATGGCCGATCAAATTGATCAAGATCCAGGCATAACTCAAACACTGTTTTCTGACCCCGCCCGAGGGTTACAGAAAAACCCTGCAGAAATTCCTGACGATTTGCTGAATTTTGGATTTAATTTGATTCGGCAATTTTCAGCGAAATCGCCTCAAATCCAGCGCAGCATGGGGATTTTGCTCACAGAACCCAAGCCACATGTGTATTTTGTAAACAACACCGAAGATCAGGAAATACACGAAATAATTAGTGTTCTTGGAGAACGCGGCATTGCATTAAGCATGAAAACTAAAATGTTGTTCAAAGACACCGATTTTTACATCAATGGCGATGCTGTCAACCCGACCAGTGCCCTTACCGTTAAACAGCTGCAAATGCTCGCAAACCAGCGTGAAATGGAGCCAATCGACGCTGCAGAAGCTTTAAAAAATCCTGAATTTCAGTATTTTTTAATTGGTTTTGCAAAAGCCGGTTGGGTAGAAACCCTAATGTGATTAATTTCATTTAGAATTTGAAACGACTCGGCAAAGTCAATAGAATTTTGCTTCGAAAATAAGGTCGAAACAATGACTTGAATTTGACAGGCTATTCGATAGAATTTGCAGAGTTTTCCGCTTGAGTGCTTGAACACCCAGCAGGAAAATGGGTGATTCTGGGTTCTCTTGTGAGCCTATTTGCTCTAAAAAAGACGCTTGAATCGGCGTCTAGTTCGTGACCCCAAAAGGAATAAACATGAAAAACTCAATTTTGATCGCATCTTTGTTTGCAGTAGCATTGGCCGCTTGTGGCAAGAAAGAAGAAGCAGCTCCAGTTGAACCAGCAGCTCCTGCTGTAACTGAACAAGCTCCTGCCGCTGAGCCAATGGCCGCAGAACCAGCAGCCACTGAGCCAGCAGCTACTGAGCCAGCCGCTACTGAGCCAGCAGCAGCTCCAGCTGAAGAAGAAAAGAAGTAAATTCAATTCGCTTGTAAAAGCGATTGAAGCTAAAAAGCCCCAGATGAAAATCTGGGGCTTTTTTATTGGATCACCTAAAAATCAAGCGGCCACTTGCTGCGAATCAAGGCTGATCCAGGCAAAACCCTCGGTTTGGCAGGCGATGTCAAACGCGATTCCGCGCGGGGTCAATACCTCCGCCCACATTTGTTGAACCACCTTGGGACAATTCGTGGTTTGGCTTAAATGCGCTGCCACCACAAACTGCAAATTTCCAGAATCGAGTTTCCGAAGAATATCGCAAGCCACCTGATTGCTGAGGTGACCATAATCGCCTCCTACCCTTTTTTTCAGGCTGGGTGGATAAGGCGAATTGGACAGCATCTCGGGGCAGTGGTTGGATTCGAGAATCAAGGCATGAGCCTTGTTCAACATGCTGATCAAATGCGGCGTAGCACTGCCACAATCGGTCAGAATGCCAGTGACGAAGCCCGACCTTGACTCAATCAACATTTGAATGGGTTCAGCAGCGTCATGGGGCACGGGAAAGGGATGCAACGTCAGGTTCTTGACGTTAAATGCTGCATGGCTCTCGATTAACACCACCTTGCCTGACTGCAGGTAGTCTTCATCGCTTAGTTTGGACCGCAAGGCAGCGCGCCAGGTACCATGCGTCAAGTACACGGGTGTACCAAACTTTCGGCTGAATTTGAATACACCGCCTATGTGATCCCCATGCTCATGAGTAACCACAATTGCATCGACATCTTGCGGAGTGAGCCCAACTCGCTCCAGGCGGCCAACGGTTTCCTTCACAGCAAAACCGCAATCCACCATCAAGCGCGTCGGTGTGTCAGTTAGCCTGCATTCAAACAGCCAACTGTTGCCTTCACTGCCACTGCCCAAACTCGCAAAACGCACACCAATTACCGGAGTTTTCCGGCCAGCTTGGTTGCCGCTTCTTCGGAAATTGCGGCGTCCACAGCTGCACCGCGCTCGGAAGTAAACTTGACCGACGTGGACTTGTCTCCCTCAGGCGCAACAACAACCTGGAAGCGTTGATCCGCTTTCAAGGATTTGTCATTCGAAGCACCGCCAAAGATTTTCCCGAAGAAACCCTTCTTTTCGCCTTCTGCAGAAGCGGAATCGGGAATGTACTTCACGTAATACACACCGTTGGAACGGTCACGGTCTTCGACAATAAAACCAGCGCGGTCCAGCCCGAAGCCCACACGGCGCCAGGCCAAGGGAAAGTCTTCAGCCAAAACAATGGCTGTACCCTCGGGCTTTTTCTGAACCGAAATGAGCTCTTGCCCCACTGGGCGCCCCGCTGCGGCAGCAGCCTTCTCATCACCAGTCAGCTTCGCCATCAAGCGGTTCAGCATTTCAGCTTCAAGTTCGGGATCAGAAGGGCGATTCATCCACACCAAGTTGGACTGGGCCTGATCAGTGTAGTTTTCTTCCATGCCACGGTGAGTCACGAAAATTTCAACACCACCTTGAATCGGCTCCACACGGGTACGGTAACGGTCGCGGGTGTTGCTGGAGTAAAGACCATCAAACACCGTGCCAATCACTTTGCGAATGCCATCCAAAGGAATATTGGCGCGGTTTTCAGCCCAATTGGTTTCCATCAAGCCAATTTTTGGATCATCTACGGCCAGTTCAAACCCGGTGTCTTTCCAGAATTCGCGCAATTTTGGCCACAGTTGCTCGGGTGGCATTTTCACTTCCAGAGAGCGCAAGTTGCCCACGCGTTTGATTTTTACATCATCGGACGAAACCAAAACCGGCTCAGCCTGCGCTTGTGGGCGAGCACCCGCTGGGCGAGTACCACCACCACTGTAAAACGACGAAGCAGACACTGAACCGGAACCGGACTCGCCGGGAATCAGGAATTGCTCATCGGCAGACTGCGCAGTCAGATCTGGTGGCACCTCAAGGCCCTGCTCGCGCTTTTCGGCAGTGCGGTAAGCCGTTTTCTGTCCTTCCACAGCCTCTTTGTAAGAGGCGCAGCCTGCGGCAGTGGATACGGCCGCTGCGATCAGCAACAGCTTGAAAGGGGTCATCTTGTTCAATTCCATGTGTTTCACAGCCTTAAGTCGTCTTTAGTCGATCAACCGGTGCGCACGCAAGGCGGCGTCCACGGTTTGGTGAAAATTGGATTCCAGTCGGGTCAAAGGCAAGCGCACACCGGGTGCCATTTTGCCCATTTTGCTCAATGCGTACTTCACGGGAATTGGATTGGCCTGTACAAACATGGCCTGGTGCAAATCCAGCAAGCTCAAATTCAGGGCATGCGCGGTTTTCGCATCGCCCGCGATGGCCGCAGCACAAAGTTCGTGCATCAACTTTGGGGCCACGTTGGCGGTCACGGAAATATTGCCTTTTCCGCCCATCAACATCAAGTTCACTGCGGTGGGGTCATCACCACTGTACACAGCGAAATCAGCTGATGTGTCCCGAATCAACCAAGCCCCGCGCTCAAGGTTGCCTGTGGCTTCCTTGATACCCACAATGCCATCTACCTGACTCAAGCGTACCACTGTGGAATGTGCCATATCAGCCACCGTGCGGCCAGGTACGTTGTATAAAATCACCGGCAAATCAACAGCCTCGGCAACCTTGCGCATGTGCAGGTAAATGCCTTCCTGAGTTGGTTTATTGTAGTACGGCACCACTTGCAGACTAGCGGCAGCACCCACCTTGCGCGCAAACTCGGTCAGTTCAATGGCCTCGGTGGTTGAATTGCCACCAGTGCCTGCAATAATGGGTATGCGGCCCCCCGCCTGCTCAACCGCCACACGAATCAGTTCGCCGTGCTCTTCCACGTCCACTGTGGGTGATTCCCCAGTGGTTCCTACCGCTACAATCGAGTCGGTACCTTGTTCAATATGCCAATCAATGAGCTGACGGTAGCTGTCATAGTCCAGCGACCCGTCTTCAAACATCGGCGAAACAATCGCGACAATGCTGCCAGTGATCATTTAGTCCCTTTGAGTGAGTGTTATTGTTCCAGATTGTATCTCAGACCAAGTGCCTGTAATGCCCATGGCCCGTTGAATCATTGCAGGGCTTGGCATGCTTCGAAGCCCCTGTTCAAAACGCAGTATGTTCAATAAAGACATACGGGACAGCAGTTCGTTGGGTTGAAGCAGAAAATCCGGGCTCCGTGGCGAACCAAACTGCGCATTGCCATCCATAAAGGTTTCGTAAACCAGCACTGCATTCTGAGACTTCAGGTTGCCCAAAAGGTTCTCGAAATGGGGGCGATGCAAATAGTTGGTCACCACGATCAAGTCGTATTGCTGCCCCGCCAATGGCCAGTCAGCCTGTTCCAGGTCCATGGCCTGAAACTGCACATTCGCCGGCCAGACCGTGTCAGGTGTATTTTTGTCTACTGCATGTACAACATAACCAAGACTGGCCAAATAAAGTGCATGTCGCCCGCCACCGCAAGCAAGGTCAAGCGCCCTTAAACCCGGCTTGACCGCAAGCGAACCTTGCAGGCTTTCAACACACTGACGAACCCATGGCGAAGGCGCCATGGCTGGATTGGCGTGATCAGTAGCCATGTCAGGAATAATCCAGCCCCATGTGCTTGCGCACATCCTGCATCGTGTCGTTGGCCATCGCACGTGCGCGCTCACAGCCTTCGCTGATGATTTTTCGCACCAATGTCGGGTTTTCGGTGTACATGGCTGCACGTTCGCGCATAGGCGCCAACTCGTCGGTTACTGCCTGAATAATTGGCTCTTTGCACTGAATACAGCCAATGCCCGCCGATTTGCAACCTTCCTGCACCCACTGCTTGGTGCTGGCGTCTGAATACACCTCGTGCAATTGCCAAACAGGGCATTTGGCAGGATCACCCGGGTCGGTGCGGCGCACGCGGGCCGGGTCCGTTGGCATTTTGCGTACTTTCTGGGAAATGTTCTCGGGTGTTTCCCGCAAGGCCAGCGTGTTTTGGTAGCTCTTGGACATTTTCATGCCATCCAACCCTGGCATCTTGCTGGCCTCGGTCAGCAAGGCTTTGGGTTCCAGCAAAATCGGCTTGCGGCCAATTTCAGCTCCCTTCGCATCCAGCAGTTTTTCCTTGCTGTAAAAATGATTGAAGCGCCGCGCAATTTCGCGGGTCAGCTCGATGTGGGGCACCTGGTCTTCACCCACCGGTACTTGTGTGGCACGGTAAATAAGAATGTCAGCCGACTGCAACAAGGGGTAGCCCAAAAAGCCATAGGTGCCCAGGTCTTTGTCGCTGAGTTTTTCCTGTTGGTCTTTGTAGGTAGGCACGCGCTCAAGCCAGCTTAAAGGCGTATTCATCGACAGCAGCAAATGCAGCTCAGCATGCTCAGGCACCTTGGACTGAACAAACAAGGTGGCTTTCTCGGGGTCAACACCCGCAGCCAGCCAGTCAACCACCATGTCCCACACATTTTCCTTAATGACTTCCGGGGTTTCATAATGCGTGGTCAGCGCATGCCAATCGGCCACAAAAAACAGACAGGGAAATTCGTTTTGAAGTTTCACCCAGTTTTTCAACACACCGTGGTAATGGCCAAGGTGCAACAAACCGGTTGGGCGCATGCCCGACAATACGCGTTCAGCAAACATGGTGACTTAGAAATTAAACAAAAGGGTTAGCACACTCAACCCGGCACTAACAATGGGCTGGATGAACATGGGCAAGATACCCAACATCAGGAGTGCAATGAGCACGATCATGCCATAGGGCTCGGTGCGGCTGAAACTGTAGGCTGCAGAACTGGGCAGGAAGCTGAACAGAATTCGGCCACCATCCAGCGGCAAAATTGGCAGAAGGTTCAAAGCAGCCAAAACCAGGTTCACCACAATGCCCGCTTTGGCCATTTCGGCAAAAAAGGGCTCGTTCAGCCCGGTGACAAACTGCAGTTTCAGGCTAAGTGCCCACAGCAAGGCCATCACAAAATTCGCGCCAGGCCCGGCAAAGGCTACAAAACGAATGTCTTTTTTCGGATTGCGCAGGTTGCCAAAATTCACCGGAACAGGTTTGGCCCAGCCAAACAGAAAGGCACCAATACCCATCAGGCTTGAGGACACCAGAATTGCAATCGGCACCAGAATGGTTCCAACCGGGTCAATGTGCTTGATCGGGTTCAAGGTAATTCGGCCTGCGTACATGGCGGTGTTGTCGCCATACATTCGGGCAACATAACCGTGTGCTGCCTCGTGCAGGGTAATGGCAAACAACACGGGCAAGGCATACACCGCAATCGTTTGAATAATGCTTGAATCCATCACAGTTCTTCCTGTTCTTCAACATTCACAGGTTCAAGCGGACCAGTCAGAGGCCCCGCACCGATTCGCACAACCACAGGTTCTTCGCTGGTCCAGTCAATCACGGTGGTAGGAAACGCGCCGCAGTACTCGCCGTCGTCCACAATTAAATCTACGTCGTTGCCCACGGCTTCCTGGGCCTCCCAACCACTTCGCGCAGGCTCTTCCATGCCCGGTAACTGCAGCGTTGTGGCAATCAGCGCACCCTCAATGTGCTCCAGCAAGCCTTGCACCACCGCATGTGCGGGAACGCGCAAACCGATTGATTTTTTCGAAGGATGCGACACACGCTTGGGCACTTCTTTGGTCGCTTCAAGAATAAATGTATAAGGACCGGGAAACACTGACTTCAGCAAACGGTATTGAACATTGTTTACCTTGGCGTAACTGCCCAGCTCGCTTAAATCCTTGCACAACAAGGCCAAATGCTGCTTCTCTGAAATACCTTTCAACCTGCGCAGGCGCTCGACCGCGTTTTTATCATCCAGGTGGCAAACAAGTGCATAACAACTGTCTGTCGGGATTGCCGCAATTCCACCTGAATTGATCAAGTCAGCAGCCTGCTTACACAAACGCGATTGAGGGTTTTGAGGATGTACGTTGAATAACTGCGCCAATGGGTATCCTGTTAGCTGAACAACTTGCCCCAATTATCCCAGATTGGCACGCAGCCGTCGGGCAACCGGGGCAATTCACCCAAATTAACCCTGGATTCAGTGGGGCCGTGAAAATCTGATCCGCGCGATGCCTTCAAGCCAGATCGAACAGATTTCCGCGCATAGGTGGCGTATTGGTCGGTGGTGTGGCTGCCCGTGACCACCTCAATTCCAACACCACCCATTTTGACAAACTGCTCAACCAGTTCATCCATCTGCATGGGATTCAAATCGTAACGCCCCGGGTGCGCAATGACAGGCAAGCCGTTTGACTCCAGAATCCAGTCGACCGCCTGCTTCAAGCTGGCCCATTCATGGGGCACGTAACCTGGTTTGCCCGGGGTTAGAAAACGCTCAAACACTTCGCGAATATCGGTACACACCTTGCGCTCAACCAAACAACGGGCAAAGTGGGTTCGGCTAATCAGGTTGGGGTTGCCCACATACTTCAAGGCACCTTCATACACATCTTCGATGCCCACCTTTTCGAGTTGCCGCGACATTTCCATGGCTCGTTCGGTTCGCCCGTTGCGCACGCTGGCCAAACCCTTCTCAAGCGGCGAATTCTCGTACTGCACATTCAAACCCACAATGTGCAAGGTTACCGCGGACCAGGTCACCGAAATTTCCACACCAGGTACAAAAATCATGTTGTGTTCAGCTGCTGCTTTTGCTGCTCGCGCCAAACCACCCACTTCATCATGATCGGTCAAAGACCAAATTTGCACTCCGTTGGCGGCGGCGCGCGCAGCCAGTTCTTCGGGCGTCAGGGTGCCGTCCGACACGGTGGAGTGGCAATGCAAATCCGCATTAATCAAATGCGGATCATTCCAATCAGGTTCTTTGGCGAAAGGGGATGCTGCTGTACTCATACTTTTGCAATCCGCTTATTGGGCGGATTGCTCCAATTCAACTTGCATTAACCAGGCCAATTCCTCTTCAGAAAAACCTGCCTGGGCGCGAGCCTTGAAATTGAAGGGTGAACGTGGCTGCGGAGCGGTGTACTCCCGCAGGCAATGCTCAAAAGCCTCAATTGGGTCGCGTTGTTCATTGTTGCACACTTCATTGAACCAGCGGTTGCCAATGGCCACATGCCCAATTTCATCACGCAAAATGATGTCCAGTACCTCGGCACTATCCATGTCCCCGGCCGCGGCCAGTTTCTCACGTATGGCTGGTGACACGTCCAGTCCGCGTGCCTCCAAAAGCCTCGGCACCAAGGCAAGCCGGGCCAGCAAGCTGTGTTTGGTTTTTTCAGCCATTTGCCACAAACCGTCATGCGCGGGGTAATCCCCATAATTCAAAGCGTACGACATCATTCTGTCGCACAACAAAGTGTGGTGGTAGGCCTCCTCTTTGGCCACTTTCAACCAATCCAGATAAAACTGGTCGGGCATGGAGGAAAAACGAACCAGCAGGTCTAGCGCCAAGTTGATTGCATTGAACTCAATGTGCGCCAGCGAGTGCAAAAGCATGCCCCGCCCCACAGGCTGGCTGACTTTGCGTGTGGGCACGCGTGCCGGGTGTACCAACTCCGGTTTGTCGGGGCGGCCCACACCAGGTGAAAACACCGCTTCACCGCCGATTGGCAGGCTCTCATCAATCGCCAAGACCAGACGCACTTTTTCCACGGAGTTTTTACACGCCAAAGCCTGCAAGGCGGCTTGTCTCAAAGTTTGTTCCAGTTCACTGTCCATAACCACACTGCACAAGGGTTCGATGCATGTTATTTTAAGGCAAAGACACCATGGCAACACCCCGACACAGGAGACAATTATGGCCAAGTACAAAATCAATGGCGAAGCCCCCACCGTGCACGCCAGCGCCTATGTGGCCGAAATGGCCAGCATCATTGGCAAAGTGCAACTTGATGAAAACACGTCGGTTTGGGATTTCGCGGCCATTCGCGGCGACAACGAATTGATCCACATTATGGAAGGCAGCAATGTACAGGAAGGCGCCGTGTTACACACCGACATTGGCTATCCCATGGTGGTCGGAAGAAATGTCACCGTGGGGCACCAGGCCTGTCTGCACGGCTGCACCATAGGCGAAGGCAGTTTGATTGGCATTCGTTCAGTGGTGCTGAACGGCGCAAAGATTGGAAAAAACTGTATCATCGGCGCCGGTGCCCTGATCACCGAAGGCAAAGAAATTCCCGACCGCTCGCTGGTGGTCGGTTCGCCCGGAAAAGTGATCCGAACCCTGAACGACGACGAAGTGGCACGCCTGATTGGCGCTGCCTTCTACGTGCAAAAAGCCAAGCTGTTCAAAGAAACGCTTGAACGAATAGACAACTAATTTTTTGCCTCAATTTGTACCCATGACCGACACACTACGCACCCTGATCTTTGATCAATCCAGTTGCCGAGCGCACTTGGTACATTTGTCAAAAGCCTGGCAACAAGTGGTCAACAACAATGACTACCCAAGGCCGGTTCAAAAAGTACTGGGTGAACTGGTTGCGGCAAGCACCATGTTGTCAGCCTCCTTGAAGTTTGAAGGCTCGCTGATTATTCAAATTCAGGGCGACGGACCCATTCGTTTGCTGGTGGCGGAGTGCAATAGCCGTTTGGGTTTGCGCGCCACCGTGAAATTGGTTGAAGGTACACAAATTCCCGAGAATGCCAGTTTCAAAGACCTGGTCAATGCCACAGGCAAGGGCATATGTGCAATTATTCTGGACCCACGCAATCGCCTGCCGGGTCAGGCCCCCTACCAAGGCATTGTGCCGCTTGCGGGTACCTCTGTGGCTGATTCGCTTGAAGCGTACATGCACAGCAGCGAGCAACTGGAAACCCGCCTTGTTCTGAACTCCGACGCCACCACAGCAGCGGGCGTCATGCTTCAGCAAATGCCACAACATGGCGGTGTTGTTTCAAGCAAAGAATTCGATGCTGACGGCTGGGATCGATTGAAGGCCTTGATCAATACGCTGCAAACCGAGGAACACCTGGCCACCGAAACCGATGAATTGGCCAAGCGTCTTTTTTGGGAAGAAGACCCGGATGGACTGGCAGAACGCCAGGCACATTTTGAATGCACCTGTTCACGTGACAAAGTTGGAAAAATGTTGCTTTCTTTGGGACAGGCCGAACTGGATGATGCTTTGTCCGAAAACCCGACTGTAGAAATTCAGTGTGACTTCTGCAATGCAAATTACTCATTCACTCGAGCCGATTGCAACGCGCTATTTACCGAAAGTTCTCACCACGAAGGTCCACAAGAACCCCAGCCTCCCACCTTGCACTAATTCGAGGATTCTGCCGCGGCACCTGGTGGTGTGGCGGCTGGCTGGCTGCGCGGCTCAATCAACTGAATAAACACCTCGTCTTTCTTGATCATGCCAAAGTCATTTCTGGCGCGCTCCTCAATCGCCTCAACGCCCTCGCTCAAACTGCGCACATCACCCTCGAGTTGTTGATTGCGCAAACGCAGCGCGTCATTCACCTGCTTTTGCTGTTCAAGCTGATCTTCAAGGTCACTGACGCGCAGCATCCCGCCTTTGCCAAACCACAGTGGGTATTGAAGCAAAATCAGCAAGGCAAAAAGGACAAGTGAAATCAGCCTGGGGTTCATATACAAGAAGGCCCCGCACTGCGGGGCCACCTTCGATTAATACCGATTAATCCAGGTTGTAGAAGGCTGAACGGCCGGGGTAGTAAGCAATGTCACCCAAATCCTCTTCAATGCGCAACAGCTGGTTGTACTTGGCAATGCGGTCTGAACGGCTCATAGAACCTGTCTTGATCTGCATGGCATTGGTACCCACCGCAATATCGGCAATGGTGCTGTCTTCTGTTTCGCCTGAACGGTGAGAAATAACCGCTGTGTAGCGAGCACGCTTGGCCATCTCAATGGCAGCAAAGGTTTCAGTCAAAGTACCGATTTGATTGATCTTGATCAGAATGGAGTTGGCGATTTTCTTTTCGATGCCTTCGGCCAAAATCTTGGTGTTGGTTACGAACAGGTCATCCCCCACCAACTGCACCTTGCGGCCCATGGTTTTTGACAAATAAGCCCAACCGTCCCAATCGTCTTCGGCCATGCCGTCTTCGATCGAAATAATGGGGTACTTGTTGCACCAGCTCTCCAGGAGGTGTGCGAATTCCTGTGAACTCAGCTCCATGCCCTCACCGGCCAGCTTGTACTTGCCACCTTTGTAAAACTCAGAGGCTGCACAATCCAGGCCCAAAGCCACCTGCGTGCCAGGCTCAAAACCAGCGGTTTCAATCGCCTGAATAATCATTTGAATGGCAGCTTCATGGTTGGCTACAGAAGGCGCAAAACCGCCTTCATCGCCCACGGCTGTTGACATGCCTTTGTCGTGAATAATTTTCTTCAGTGCGTGGAACACTTCAGCACCGTAGCGAATAGCCTCGCGGAAAGAAGGCGCCCCCACCGGCAAAATCATGAACTCTTGCAAATCGAGGTTGTTGTTGGCGTGTGCACCACCATTGATTACGTTCATCATGGGCACTGGCAGGCTCATGCCTCCCATACCACCGAAGTAACGGTACAAGGGCAAACCAGTTTCTTCAGCTGCAGCACGGGCCACGGCCATGGAAACCGCCAAAGTGGCGTTGGCACCCAGGCGGCTCTTGTTCTCTGTACCGTCCAGGTCAATCAGGTTTTGATCCAGAAACACCTGCTCTTGCGCATCCAGGCCCAAAATTGCTTCGGAAATCTCGGTGTTGATGTTTTCAACCGCGCGCAACACGCCTTTGCCCAAATAACGGGACTTGTCACCGTCACGCAGTTCAACGGCTTCGCGAGTACCCGTGGACGCACCAGAGGGCACGGCCGCACGACCCATGGCACCACTTTCCAGCAACACGTCACATTCCACGGTGGGATTGCCGCGAGAATCAATAACCTCACGACCAATCACGTCAACAATTGCGCTCATAGTTTCCTCTTGGATGGATTAAATTCTGTTTTGAATACTCGGCCTGTTTATTTCATCAGGTCTGTTTCGGCCAATGGGCCAGACTTCACCAAACGGTCCAGTTCCTGCAAGGTGGCCAACAAGGCTTTCATGCGAGGTAAGGGCCAGGCGTTGGGGCCATCTGACATCGCTTTGGCGGGGTCAGGGTGACTTTCCATAAACAAACCTGCCACGCCCACTGCAACAGCGGCGCGCGCCAACACGGGCACAAATTCACGCTGACCACCACTGGCCGTACCCTGCCCGCCCGGCAACTGCACACTGTGCGTGGCATCAAACACCACTGGACAACCTGTGTTGCGCATGATGGCCAAGCTACGCATGTCGGAAACCAGGTTGTTGTAACCAAAGCTTACACCGCGCTCACACACCATGATGTTCTTGCCATCACCGCCGGCTTCAATGGCGGCAGTTCGGGCTTTGTCCACCACGTTGACCATGTCGCCAGGAGCCAGAAACTGGCCTTTCTTGATGTTCACTGGCTTGCCACAGGTGGCCACAGCCTCAATGAAGTCAGTTTGACGACACAAAAAGGCAGGGGTTTGCAACACATCCACCACGCTGGCCACTGTCGTGATCTCTTCAATCGCGTGTACATCGGTCAGAATGTTGACGTTCAGGGTTTTCTTTACATTGGCCAGAATATCAAGCCCTTTGTCCATGCCCAGACCGCGGAAACTTTTGCCCGAACTGCGGTTGGCTTTGTCGTACGAGCTTTTGTAAATAAAAGGCACACCCAGCGACTCGCAGATTTCCTTGAGCTGGCCTGCCGTGTCCATGGCCATTTGTTCACTTTCAATCACGCATGGGCCAGCGATCAGGAAAAATGGTTTGTCCAAACCCACTTCAAAATTGCATAGTTTCATCAGGTGTCCTCCTGTTGGGTCCAGCTTATAACGCTTTGGCCAATTTGTGGGCCAAAGCAGCCTTCACGTAGGCCAAAAACAAGGGGTGGCTGTCTCGTGGGGTGCTGGTGAATTCGGGGTGAAACTGCACGCCGAAAAACCAAGGGTGATCTGGCAATTCCATGATTTCCGGCAAATTTTCAGTCGGCGTACGGGCAGAAATACGCAGGCCGGCCTCTTCAAGTTGAGGCACATAGTTATTGTTCACCTCATAACGGTGACGATGGCGCTCATTCACCTCGGGGCCATAGATGGATTCAGCCAAAGTGCCGGGCTTGATCGGGCAGCGCTGCGAGCCCAGGCGCATGGTGCCGCCCAAATCGCTTTGGTCGGATCGAAGCTCGACTTTACCTGTGCTGTCTTTCCACTCGGTGATCAGGGCCACCACTGGCGTATCGGCCAGGCTGTCAAATTCGGTCGAGTTGGCTTTGGGCAACCCCGCGCAATGTCGCGCAAATTCAATCACGGCCAACTGCATGCCCAAACAAATGCCCAAGTAAGGCACCTTGTTTTCTCGGGCATATTGAATCGCCTTGATTTTGCCTTCCGTGCCGCGCTTGCCAAAACCACCGGGCACCAAAATGGCATCCAGCTTCTTCAAACTTTCAGTACCGTGGGCTTCAATTTCCTCGGAGTCAATGTAATTGATGTTCACCTTGGTTCGTGTGTGCAAGCCAGCATGATTCAAGGCTTCGATCAGGGATTTATACGACTCGGTCAAATCGACGTACTTGCCCACCATGCCAATGGTGATGTTTTGCTCGGGATTTTCCTGCGCATGTACAATTTCAGCCCACTTCGACAAATCTGCGCGAGGCGCTTCAATGTTCAGCTTTTCCAGCACAATGTCATCAAGCTTTTGGGCTTCAAGCATGGCTGGAATTTTGTAAATGGTGTCAGCGTCCCAAACGGAAATAACAGCTTCCAGTTGCACATTCGAGAACATGGAAATCTTGGCGCGCTCGTCATCGGGAATACGGCGATCGGCGCGACACAGCAAGGCATCGGGATAAATACCGATTTCCCTGAGTTTTTGTACACTGTGTTGGGTAGGCTTGGTTTTCAGTTCACCGGCAGAAGCAATAAATGGAACCAATGTGAGGTGCACAAAACACGCACTGTTGCGGCCCAGGCGCAGGCTCATCTGGCGAACAGCTTCAAGGAATGGCAAAGACTCAATGTCACCTACGGTGCCGCCAATTTCAACAATGGCCACATCGGTTTCACCGCCCCAGGCTGCGCGCGCACCTTTCTCAATAAAAGCTTGAATTTCATTGGTAATGTGGGGAATCACCTGAACGGTTTTGCCAAGGTATTCGCCGCGACGCTCTTTGCGCAGCACAGATTCATAAATCTGGCCGGTGGTGAAGTTGTTTGACTTCTTCATTTTCGTGGAAATGAAGCGCTCGTAGTGCCCCAGGTCCAGATCAGTTTCGGCGCCGTCTTCGGTGACAAACACCTCGCCGTGCTGGAATGGGCTCATGGTGCCGGGGTCCACGTTGATGTACGGGTCCAGTTTGAGCATGGTGACTTTCAGACCGCGACTTTCAAGAATCGCGGCCAAAGATGCTGCGGCAATACCTTTGCCAAGGGACGAGACAACCCCGCCGGTAACGAATACATATTTGGTCATAGTGCCAGGCGGCGCTCTGTTCGGCGCTCAGTAGGGCGCACAATTGAGCGAATTGTGCGCTGTTTGAAAGCAGAATTATAACCTGAGCGCGCTTGGTCCATGCCAGTGATCTTAACTAAACTTCAGTTCGCACCCTGTTTTTTCTTGGAGTTCTTCTCTAGACACGCCCGGTGCAATCTCAAGCACCTGGAGGCCTTCCAAGCCCACATCCATCACGGCAAGGTCAGTGATAATGCGATTGACCACACCTTTGCCTGTCAACGGCAAGGTGCATTCCGGCAGAATTTTAAGGTCGGTGGTGCCGTCTTTCTTGCGGGCCACATGCTCCATCAACACCACAACACGGGAAACACCAGCCACCAAATCCATGGCACCACCCATGCCTTTCACCAACTTGCCAGGAATCATCCAGTTGGCCAAGTCGCCCTTTTGGCTCACCTGCATGGCACCCAAAATGGCCAAGTTAATGTGCCCGCCGCGAATCATTGCGAAAGACTCCGAGCTGGAAAAGAATGCCGACCCATCCAGTGTAGTCACGGTTTGCTTGCCCGCATTGATCAAATCCGCATCCACCTGCGCCTCGGTCGGGAATGGGCCAATACCCAACAATCCGTTTTCACTTTGCAGCATCACATCCATGCCGTCAGGAATGTGGTTACTGACCAGGGTGGGCAATCCAATACCCAAATTTACATAAAAACCGTCTTGCAATTCACGCGCTGCGCGTGCTGCCATTTCATCGTGATTCCATGCCATTTGTTGTTCTCCTTATTGTGCTGTGGTCGCCAGGGTACGTTTCTCAATCCGCTTTTCAGGATTGGCATTCAACACCACACGCTGCACGTAAATACCGGGGGTATGAATAAAGTTGGGATCGAGCGCGCCCACCTCCACAATTTCCTCAACCTCAACCACAGTGAATTTTGAAGCTGCAGCACATTCAGGGTTGAAATTGCGCGCGGTAAGGCGATAAATAAGGTTGCCCGAAGTGTCTGCCTTCCACGCTTTTACCAATGAAATATCCGCCTTCAGACTGTGTTCCAACACATAATTTTCCCCATTGATCACTCGGGTTTCCTTACCCTCGGCAATCACGGTTCCAAAACCAGTTTTGGTGAAGAACGCGGGAATACCAGCACCACCAGCGCGCAGCTTTTCGGCCAAAGTGCCCTGCGGCGTGAATTCCAGTTCCAGTTCACCACTGAGGTACTGGCGCTCAAATTCCTTGTTCTCGCCAACATACGACGAAATCATTTTGCGAACCTGCCTGGTTTCCAGCAGACGCCCCAAACCGAAACCGTCCACACCTGCGTTGTTTGAGATCACCGTGAGGTTTTTTGCACCAGATGCACGAACCGCGTCAATCAGCGCCTCTGGAATGCCACAGAGGCCAAAACCACCCACAGCAAGCGTCATCCCGTCTTTGATCTTGTCCGCCAAAGCCTCTGTGGCACTGGCTGATACTTTATTCATCCCCATTTTTATTCCTCATGCTTTGAATTTGTGCCGTTAGTTTAACGTTTAAGCGCTTACAAACTTCTTGCTGCAACGCACAAAATCAAGTTTCTCAGACTAGAGATCAAAGTCAACTATTTTTTCCCGATATGCAATAAGCTTTCGGCTTAAAATCAAAGCTGCATCTAGCTGTAGCACCCGCGACAAATTTTAAGGAGACGCACCCAATGTCGGCTGTCGAAAGAGACATGATGGAATACGACGTAGTGGTAGTTGGCGGAGGCCCTGCTGGCCTGTCAACAGCCATTCGCCTGAAACAAGTGGCCGCAGAAAAAGGCCAGGAAATCAATGTGTGCGTTTTGGAGAAAGGCTCTGAGGTTGGCGCCCATATTTTGTCAGGCGCAGTCATGGACCCACGCGCAATCACCGAACTTTTTCCTGACTGGAAAGAGCGCGGCGCCCCACTGAACACGGAAGTGACGGAAGACCAGTTTTTATTCCTCACTGAAACGTCTGCCAAGAAAGTACCCAACGCACTGTTGCCTGAATGTTTCCAGAACCATGGTAATTACGTAATCAGCCTGGCCAACGTTGTGCGCTGGCTTGGCGAACAGGCGGAGGCTTTGGGCGTAGAAGTATTTCCTGGGTTTGCAGGTGCGGAAATTCTGTACGATGACAAAGGTGCCGTAAAAGGCGTGCAAACCGGCGACATGGGCATTGGCAAAGACGGGGAACACACCCACGCTTACCAACCCGGCATGGAACTGCATGCCAAATACACCGTGTTTGCTGAAGGTGTACGCGGCCATTTGGGCAAACGCGTCATTGAAAAATTTAATCTGAACGAAGGCCGTGATCCACAGGTGTATGGTATCGGCTTAAAAGAACTGTGGGAAATCGATCCAGCCAAGCACAAGCCTGGTTTGGTGATTCACTCCGGTGGCTGGCCTCTCGATTCAAGCACCTACGGTGGTTCATTCCTTTACCACCTGGAAAATAACCAGGTTGCAGTGGGTTTTGTGGTGGGCTTGGCCTACGAAAATCCCTACCTGTCTCCATTTGAAGAATTTCAGCGCTACAAAACACACCCTGAAATTCGCAAGTACTTTGAAGGTGGGAAGCGCATCTCCTACGGTGCACGCGCCATTGCGGCAGGCGGCCTGATGAGCCTTCCAAAACTGGTATTTCCAGGCGGCGCGCTTGTGGGTTGTGATGCTGGCTTTTTGAATGCCTCGCGAATCAAAGGTTCTCACGCCGCGATCAAGAGTGGCATGCTTTGCGCCGATGCGATCGCAGACGCCCTGGCACAAGACCGCGCTGGCGACGAGCTGGAAGCCTATCCAAAGGCCTTCCACGACTCTTGGCTGTTTGATGAACTGTACCGCGCGCGCAACTTCAAACAGTGGATGAGCAAAGGTTTGTACACCGGCACCATGATGGTGGGTATTGAGCAAAAGCTGTTCAAAGGCAAGGTGCCTTGGACATTGCACCACAAGCACGCAGACCATGAATGCCTGCGTCCTGCCTCTGAGTTTCAGCCGATCAACTACCCGAAACCTGACGGGAAAATCACGTTTGATCGTTTGAGCTCCGTGTTCATCTCCAACACCAACCACGAGGAAAACCAGCCTGCACACCTGACATTGAAGAATGCCGAGGTGCCCGTGGCCACAAACCTGACCACCTATGGGGGTCCAGAACAGCGCTACTGCCCGGCTGGTGTGTATGAGTACGTGAAGAAGGAAGATGGAAAGGACCAATTGCAGATCAATGCGCAAAACTGCGTACACTGCAAAACCTGCGACATCAAAGACCCGACACAGAACATCGTGTGGGTGACACCGGAAGGTGGTGGTGGCCCCAACTACCCCAATATGTAATTGTGCAAACCAAACAAAAACGCCGACTTGAAGTCGGCGTTTTTGTTGATAACACACAGGCCTCAAAAACAAAGATCATGAGGGCAAATCGGTTGTGGTTTCGCCCAACAAAGTCGAGTTCTCATTCGCATCAATCTCGAAAGTGTATTCCCCTTTGAGCAAATCAGTCACATAAGCAAATCTGCCAATGACTGTGACACCTTCTAGCGTCAGCTCGTAGTAACACCCTGCTGTTTGCCCACAACCTTGCTCAAAGAGCCTTCGACTGGTCTCTTCATCAATCCTGTCCACTGAATATTTCTGGTCCGCAATGTGAACCGTGACCGGTTTCCATTCTGTTTCACAGAAGTTCTCGATCACCTGAGCACCCGCCGACTTGTAAACCAACTCACAATCAGTTTTGGCAAGAAACTGCAATTTTCGAGTGGTAACTTCCGGCGAATTTGTGCACGCTGCAAGTACGAATAAGGCGGGTGCAATTACGCCGATCAGCAAACGTTTCATAACAGGGTTTCCTTGGAAGGACGTTTACTTTCAACGCAAGACAGGTGCAGTGGGAGTACAGACAAAAAAGACGGCGGAATGCGAACCTAACCTTTCGGCGATCGCCACAGGAAACGGTACACAAACCCTGGAAAAGCAAACACAAGAAACAGGCAAGCTGTTAAGGCATAAAATTCCCAGCGCTGGGGAGTTACCTGGCTCAAGCTTCCTTCAATTGCGAAGCCGATCAGGCCAACAATGAAGTAGCCCGCGATTACCTCAATCACCCGGGTCCAACCACCCTTTTTGGCCACAGGCAAAATACCCATCACGCGGTTGCTTACAAAAGGCAGGTTCGCAAACAGCAAGGCCAAGCCAAACAACAACCAATGCCCAATCGTCTGCGTCAAAACCTACCTCCCATGAATATTCAAAAAAGCCGAATTTATTAATTAACCAGCCAGTGTTTGCTGAATTGCAGTCATGCAATAAGCCATTAGAGGCGCAGGCAGCAAGCCCAGCGCGATCACAGCCAAGCCGTTCAAACCCAACACGGCGCGTGCATCATTGCCCATCACAATTTCAGTTTCATCAGCAGGGGCTTCAAAATACATCGTTTTCACAATACGAATGTAATAGAACGCACCCACCAGGCTGAACATCACTGCATAGACAGTCAACCAAACCTGACCAGTAGCCAACAAGGCTTTCAAAACTGACAACTTGGCAGCAAAACCCACCATGGGTGGAATACCTGCCAGTGAGAACATCAGCAACAACATAATCAAGGCCAACCATGGTGCACGCTTGTTCAACCCTTTCAGATCACTGATATTTTCAACCTCGAAACCTTTGCGCGACATCACCATAATCACGCCAAAAGTACCGAGGGTGGTCAGCACATAGGTAATGCTGTAGAACATGGCCGAGGAATAAGCCTGGGCAGCATTGCCAGTGTCTTGCCCGGCGCCTTGACCACTGACGCCGGAGAGGAAACCCAGCAACATGAAGCCCATTTGCGCAATGGTTGAATACGCCAACATGCGTTTCAAGCTGGTTTGTGCAATCGCGGTGAGGTTGCCTATGGCCAGCGAGGCAATTGCCAAAACCATCAACATGTTTTGCCAGTCAAATGCCATCACGAAAAGACCATCCACCAGCAGACGCATCAACATGGCAAATGCAGCCAGTTTGGGTGCGCCACTGATCAGCAAGGTCGAGATGGAAGGCGAACCCTGATACACATCAGGCACCCACATGTGGAAAGGAACCACACCCAGCTTGAAGGCGAGGCCCGCCACCAGAAATACGATACCAAATACAAAAACAATTGATTTTTGGCCCGACACAGCCGCGGTTGCAGCAAATGCGATATCAGCGTGATTCAGCGACCCTGTGGCACCATAAATCATCGACATGCCATACAACAGGAAACCTGAAGCCAAGGCGCCAAGAACAAAATACTTCATCGCAGCTTCGGTAGCGCGTACATTGTCTCGCTGCATGGCCACGGCGGCATACAGACTAAGCGACAACAGTTCGACACCCAGGTACACCAACAACAGGTTGTTGGCAGAAATCATGATCATCTGGCCAAGCAAGGCAAACAACACCAAGGCGTGCAGCTCTCCTTTGAACATGTCACGGTCTTTGGCATAGCTCGCACCCACTATCAGGGTGAATGCAATGGCCAATGCAGAAAAGCCCTTCAAGACCAAAGCCATGCTGTCAGCAATGTACATATTGGAGAAAGCCAGCTCGGTACCTGCCGTAGGTACCTGCGCCAGGCAATACACACCCAAACCGATGCAAAACAACACCACGATATTGTGCAGTATTGGCAGGATTCGGCCTTTGGTCACGCTGTCGGCAATCAGAAATGCACAGGCGAAAAGCGCCAGGGCAATTTCAGGAATAGCGAGTGAGAGATTCATCTGATCCACGAACATTCCTCAATTAAAGCTTGGACTGAGCCACATGTTGCAACAAGGCATCGACAGACACCTGCAACACGTCAGTAAAAGGTTTGGGGTACAGGCCCATGGCCATGACCAGAATTGCCAATGCACCCAGCATCAAGAATTCACGGGTGTTCACATCGGTCAATTCTTTCACGTTGTCGTTGGCTACCTCACCAAACACCACGCGCTTGTACATCCACAACGAATAAGCCGCACCAAAAATAAGGGTGGTCGCAGCCAGTAAACCAATCCAGAAGTTGTACTTCACTGCACCCAGAATCACCATGAACTCGCCCACAAAACCACTGGTGGCGGGAAGACCCGAGTTGGCCATTGCAAACAACAGGAAAAACGCTGCAAATTTGGGCATGGTGTTCACAACGCCACCATATGCAGAAATTTCACGGCTGTGAACGCGGTCGTAAAGTACACCGATACACAGGAACATAGCGCCCGAGACAAAACCGTGAGAAATCATCTGGATGATGGCGCCCTGCACTGCCAGGTCCTGAAACATGAAGAAACCCAAGGTGACAAAGCCCATGTGTGCGATGGATGAATAAGCCACCAGCTTTTTCATGTCTTTCTGAACCAAGGCAACCACACCGATATACACCACTGCGATCAGCGACAAAGTAATCATGAAGCCGGCCAGTTCATGGCTTGCATCTGGAGCAATCGGCATACTGAAACGCAGGAAGCCGTAAGCACCCAGCTTCAACATGATTGCAGCCAGTACCACGGAACCACCCGTGGGGGCTTCAACGTGCGCATCTGGCAACCAAGTGTGAACTGGCCACATAGGCACCTTCACGGCAAACGCCATGAGGAAAGCCAGGAAAATCAGTATTTGCTCAGTCATGCCCAAGGGCAATTTATGCCATGCCGCAATTTCGAACGTGCCTGACTGGAATTGCAGATAAATGATCGCAACCAAGGTGAGCAAAGAACCCAGCAGGGTGTACAAGAAGAACTTGAAGGCCGCATAAATTCGGTTAGGCCCCCCCCACACGCCCACGATGATGTACATCGGGATCAGCGTTGCTTCAAAGAATACATAAAACAGTAAACCATCGGTGGCAGCAAAAACACCCACCATCAAGCCCGACAAAATCAGGAAAGCGGCCATGTACTGCGCAACTTTCTCGGTGATTACTTCCCAAGCTGCCACCACCACAAAGATGGTGATGAGTGCTGTCAAGATGACAAACCACACCGACAAACCATCAACGCCCAGACCATACGAAGCGCCGAAGGCTTCAATCCAGGGCAAGTTCTCGACAAACTGCAATTGGGCGGTGCTGGTGTCAAAACCGAAGTACAAAGGCAAGGTAACCAGAAAACTGATTAGCGCTGCAATCAGGGAGGCACCCCGCACGGCACCTGCGTTTTTGTCATTGCCCAAGGCCATGATCAAAACACCAAAGGCAATTGGCAGCCAGATCGCCAAACTCAGATAAGGAATATTGTTAGACATTGATATTTTCCAATCGTAAGAACCGAGGTTCCGCCTTTGTTATTTGAGTGTGATGAAAGTGATGATCATGGCTAACACGCCAAGAATCATCGCGAACGCATAGTGGTAAATAAAACCACTTTGCGCGAATCGAACCACACCCGAGATCAAACCTACCAGTTTGGCACTGCCATTGACCAATAAACCATCGATCAACATACGGTCACCAAACTTCCAAAGCGCCTCGCCCAGGCCACGAGCCCCACCGGCAAACACTACTTCGTTGAACTTGTCCATGTAGTACTTGTTGTCCAGCAAAGTGTGCACTGGCTTCAAAGCCTTCATGAACGCTGCCGGAATCGCTGGTACCCACAGGTAGCAAACTGCTGCGGCAACCACACCGCCCAAGGCGAGCCAGAATGGCGCCGTTTGCAAAGAATGAACACCCATGGCCGCGGCACCATGGAAAATACTGCTGAGGCCTGCCATTGCACCGTGTTCTGGATTAATCGTGATCACACCCTCAAAAAAGGTGCCATGCAACATGGGCTCAACCGCAATATAACCAATGATTACCGAGGGAATTGCCAGCAAGATCAAGGGCAAGGTAACCACCCAGCGTGATTCGTGCGGCTGTACAGGTCCGTGATGGGCATGATGATCATCATCACCATGGTCGTCATGGTGCTGAACGTTATGGAAACGCTCTTTGCCATGGAACACCAGGAAATACATGCGGAAGCTGTAGAACGCAGTGATGAATACACCAGCCACCACAGCGAAATAAGCAAAGTCGGCCGCTGGCAGGGTACTGAAGTGCACTGCCTCGATGATGCTGTCTTTTGAGTAAAAACCTGAGAAGAACGGCGTACCAATCAAAGCAAGCGATCCCAACAAGGAAGTGAGCCATGTAATTGGCATGTACTTCCAAAGCCCGCCCATGTGGCGAATGTCCTGATCGTGGTGCATGCCGATAATCACGGAACCCGCGCCCAGGAACAACAAGGCCTTGAAGAAAGCGTGCGTCATCAGATGGAAAATGGCGACGGGGTAAGCGGACACACCCAAGGCCACTGTCATATAACCCAACTGCGATAGCGTTGAATACGCCACCACTCGTTTGATGTCGTTTTGAATAATGCCCAGAAAACCCATGAACAGCGCCGTGATTGAGCCTATCACCAACACAAAGTTCAAAGCGATGTCGCTGAGTTCAAACAACGGTGACATCCGGCTGACCATGAAAATACCTGCGGTCACCATGGTGGCTGCGTGAATCAAGGCGGAGATCGGTGTGGGGCCTTCCATTGAATCGGGCAGCCACACATGCAGCGGGAATTGGGCTGACTTGCCCATGGCACCGATAAACAGGCAGATACAGGCTACGGCCAGTAAAGGCCAGTCAGTGCCTGGCATGGTTTGGCCAGCAAGGTTATCTGCTTGCGCAAACACCTCGGCGTAGTTCATGGAACCCGCGGAAGCCATAATCAAGCCAATCCCGAGAATAAAACCGAAGTCGCCCACTCGGTTTACGAGAAACGCTTTCAGGTTGGCGTAAATGGCTGTTGGCTTGGTATACCAAAAACCAATCAGCAGGTATGAAACAAGACCCACCGCTTCCCAGCCAAAGAACAACTGCAGGAAGTTGTTGCTCATCACAAGCATCAACATGGAGAAGGTGAACAGCGAAATATAAGAGAAGAAGCGCTGATAACCTTCGTCTTCCTCCATATAGCCAATCGTATAGATATGCACCATGAGTGACACACTGGTCACCACCAACATCATCGTGGCTGTCAAGGTATCAATCAAGAAACCGACTTCAAACACCAAAGTGCCCACAACAGCCCATTCATAGAGGGTGCCGTTGAAGGTATTGCCCTCCATCACGTCCATGAACACCAGAATGGAAGCAATCAGGGAAATGGCAACGCCAGCAATGGTTGCTGTGTGCGCACCAGCACGGCCAATTTGCTTGCCGAAGAAACCGGCAAGAATGGCGCCGACCAGCGGAGCAAACGGAACGATCAAATACAAGGGATTCATTCGCGCTTACCCCTTTAGCTGGTCGAGATCTTCGACGTTGATTGAATTCATGTTGCGGAAAAGGACCACCAGAATTGCCAAACCAATTGCAGACTCGGCGGCGGCCACTGTGAGAATAAAGAAAACGAACAACTGCCCGGACAAATCGCCCAAGAAGTGAGAAAACGCAACGAAGTTCATGTTCACGGCCAGAAGCATCAGTTCAATGGCCATCAGAATCACGATCAGGTTTTTGCGGTTCAGGAAAATGCCAATCACGCTGATCGAGAACAAAATCGCGCCCAGCACGAGGTAATGAGAAAGTGAAATCATTGTTGTCTATTCCCGGTTAGGCTTGGCGACCGTCAGTGGTGTCGCTTTTGGTTTGTTTGCGGTCAAGATCAGCAGGCATGCTCACAAGCTTCACGCGGTCAGTTGACTTCACGCGAACCTGGTCTGAAGGCACCTGGCCTTTCGTGTCCTTGCGCTTGCGCAAGGTCAGCGCGATCGCCGCAACCATCGCCACCAACAAAATCAAGGCAGCCACTTCAAACGGATACAAATACTCGGTGTACAGCAACTTACCCAAGGCTTGAGTGTTGTTGGCAGCCTGTTCTGGCGTTTCCAGATTGGGGTCCCAAAAGCCACGCAGCAATACTACTGACATTTGGAAAGCGATCAGCGAGCCGACGATGGCAGCCACCGGCAGGTTTTTCCAGAAGCCAGCACGTACCTTGTCCATGTTCACATCGACCATCATGACCACGAACAGGAACAGCACCATCACCGCACCCACATAAACCAGCACCAGTGAAATGGCCAGGAACTCGGCCTCCAGCAACATCCACAGGGCAGATGCAGAGAAAAACGAAAGGACCAGGTACAAAGCTGCATGTACAGCATTGCTGGCGGTGATTACGCGCACCGCTGCAAATACCAAAATGGCGGCGAACACATAAAAGAAACCGGTTATTGCATCCATTGCATTTAGTCTTCTAAGTTTTGTATCGAGTTAACGGTAGGCCGCATCGGCTTCGCGGTTGGCTGCAATTTCAGCCTCATAACGATCGCCCACAGCCAGCAGCATTTCTTTGGTGAAATACAAATCACCGCGCTTCTCACCGTGATATTCGTGAATATGTGTTTCTACAATTGAATCCACCGGGCACGATTCTTCACAGAAACCGCAAAAAATACACTTGGTCAAATCAATGTCGTAACGGCTGGTCCGGCGTGTGCCGTCTTCGCGCTGTTCCGATTCAATCGTAATTGCCATGGCCGGGCATACTGCCTCACACAATTTGCATGCAATACAGCGCTCTTCGCCATTTTCATAGCGACGCAAGGCGTGCAATCCACGAAAACGTGGCGACATCGGTGTTTTCTCCATCGGGTAAAGCACCGTGATGGGTTGAGTGAACATATAACCCATGGTGAGCGCCATGCCTTTCAGCATCTCGCGCAGCAACAGACTGTTCAAAAATTCTTTAACAACTTGAAACATGGTTCGCTCTCAATTAATTCCAGATGTTCCAGGGAGTCTGCATCCAGGCAGCAACCACCACCAGCCAAACCAGTGTCAACGGAATGAACACCTTCCAGCCCAGACGC
Organism: Limnobacter sp. UBA7229; assembly: GCF_002473065.1. Classification (NCBI taxonomy): domain Bacteria; kingdom Pseudomonadati; phylum Pseudomonadota; class Betaproteobacteria; order Burkholderiales; family Burkholderiaceae; genus Limnobacter; species Limnobacter sp. UBA7229. The sequence goes on from NZ_DKTN01000022.1 coordinate 327,894, forward strand.
ATGATCTGGTCGTAGCGGTAACGCGGGAATGATGCACGGAACCAGATGAACATCGACACCAGCAAGAAGGTTTTAATACCCAGCCAGATCCAGCCTGGAATGAAACTCAGGAATGCGACTGGCGCGTCCCAACCACCGAAGAACATGATCGCAGCCAAACAGGACAGCAAAATCATGTTGGCGTATTCGGCCAGGAAGAAAATGGCAAAGGTCATGCCGGAATATTCCACCATGTGGCCCGCCACAATTTCGGATTCCCCTTCAACCACGTCAAAGGGGTGGCGGTTGGTTTCAGCCACCGCAGAGATCATGTAGATCACCAGCAAGGGCAACAAAGGCAACCAGTTCCAGGACAGGAAGTTCAAGCCCATATCGGCGAACTGACCGGTGGTTTGAGTCATCACGATGTCAGTCATGTTCAGGCTGCCCGCCACCAGCAATACGGTGACCAGCACAAAACCAATCGCCAATTCATAGGACACCATTTGCGCAGAAGCACGCATGGCGGCCAGGAAGGCGTACTTGGAGTTGGATGCCCAGCCTGCAATGATCACGCCATACACCTCAAGCGATGTAATGGCCATGAGGTAAAGCAAACCAGCATTCACATTGGCCAAAACGGTTTCTGGCCCAAACGGGATGACTGCCCATGCCGCCAAGGCCGGCATGATGGTCATGATCGGCGCGATGATGAACAAGCCTTTGTTGGCGTTCATCGGCACGATGATTTCCTTGAACATCATCTTGACCGCGTCGGCGATCGGCTGAAGCAAACCCATTGGGCCCACATAACTTGGACCCATGCGAATGTGCATGCGGCCAATCATTTTGCGTTCCCAATAGGTCAGATAAGCGACGCAACCCAGCAACGGCAAGGTGATTGTCAAAATCTTGATCAGAGTCCAAACGGGCACCCAGGCTGGTCCGAGTAAATCAGAACCAAAGGTCGTGATCATGTCGATGGGTGAACTCATGCCTGCACCTCGCTGGCCACCACTGCCTCGACCGTAACACCCCCAAACACGGTGCGCAGGCTTTGCGAATCCACACGCCCCATTGGCACCAACACTGTGTTGTCAGCAATTGTTTTATTCACTAGAACCGCAGCCCGCAACGTGCCGCCCTCAGAGTCTGTCAATTGAATTTTGTCACCAGACTTGACACCCAATAACCCGGCTGTTTGCGTACTGATTTGTGCAAGTGCCGGTTTGGCAGCCTTGGTTTTGCGCAGCGAGTCGGCACGACGAACCAGTGCATCGGTGTCGTAAATTGGCGCAAAAGCAGCCAATTCAAGGTTTCCACTTAGAGCCACTCCGGCCACCGTTTGTTCAGGAATCGTATTGCTCAGCGAAGCAGCAAGATTGGCAGGCAAGAATGCTTTCAATACTTCTTCAGAACTGTTGAACTCAAAACCCTCCAGGCCCAGCAAATTGCCCAACACTCGCAACACCTTCCAGCCTGGGCGTGTTTCACCCAGAGGGCGAACCGCCGCTTTGAATGTTTGAGCAGTGCCTGCGATGTTGATGAAAGTGCCCGAGGTTTCAGTGCTGGGCGCAATGGGCAACAACACATCCGCATACTGCTTGGCATTGCCCACAAACGCACTGGCTTGTACCACAAATTCCGCATCGATCAGACCGCGCACAATCTTCTGTCCCTGCACGCTGTCCAAGTCTGGTTCAGCACCAAAAACAATAGCTGCTTTGGCCTTGCCATCCAGCATGGTTTGAGCATTTTTGCCACCGTGGGCGCTGGCTTGAATGCCTGCCACGAAAGACCCGACCCAATTGGCACCATCACCCAGGAAGCCCAATGTGGCACCTGTTGATTTGGCCAACTCGACCGCCTTGGCCAACACTTGGCCTGCAAATGGGCTCATCAACACCTGTTGGCCGATCAACACAAACTTGCCACCTTCAGGCGCGCTTAGTGCGTTGGCCACAGCATCGTGATTCAAAGTATCAGCCCACTTCGAAGGAGCAGCCTTCAGCCACACGGCTTTTGGCATCAATGGATCCAATCCACCTGCATTCACCAGCACCACACGGGCGCCCTGCTTTGCAGCTTGGCGAATACGCTGGGTCAGCAAAGGCTGATCATTGCGGGGGTCAGCACCCACTACAACGATGGATTCCGCATCTGCCAACTGTTGAATTGAGGTACCCAACCAAGGCTTGGCACCGACCAGGCTCAAGTTTGCACTGTGCCGCAAGCCTGCATCAATGCTTGTTGAACCAAGGCCTGTCATCAAGGCTTTGGCCAAGGCCATTTCCTCGAAGCTGCTGTTCGGTGAAACCAACATCGCAATGCTGTTCAGGTCCGTCGATTCCCGGCGGGCTTTCTTCAAACCTTCAAACGCCACATTCAGCGCGGTTTGCCAGTCAGTTGTTACCCACTGACCGTTCTTCTTGATCATCGGTTCAGTCAGACGATCAGTTGCCAGCAAGCCTTCGTAACTAAAACGGTCACGGTCCGAAATCCAGCACTCGTTCACACTGTCATTTTCTTGCGGAACAATGCGCATGACTTTGTCGGCTTTGACCTGAACCACCACGTTAGAACCCAGACTGTCATGGGCGGCAACTGACTTGCGACGCGCCATTTCCCAAGTGCGGGCGTTGTAACGGAAAGGCTTGGATGTGAGTGCGCCCACGGGACACAGATCAATCATGTTGCCCGACAATTCTGAATCCACAGAATTGCCCACAAAGCTCAGAATTTCTGAATGTTCACCACGATTGGCCATGCCCAGTTCCATGACGCCTGCCACTTCCTGGCCAAAACGCACGCAACGTGTACAGTGAATGCAACGGCTCATTTCCTGCGCGGAAACCAGCGGGCCGATGTCTTTGTAAAATACAACGCGCTTTTCTTCCTGATAGCGCGAAGACACGCCACCGTAACCCACTGCGATGTCCTGCAACTGACACTCGCCACCTTGGTCGCAAATCGGGCAATCAAGCGGGTGATTAATCAGCAAAAATTCCATGACGCTTTTTTGGGCGTTCACGGCTTTTTCGCTTTTGGTGCGAACAATCATGCCGGGCGACACAGGTGTAGCGCAAGCGGGCAAAGGCTTGGGCGCTTTTTCTACATCGACCAGACACATGCGGCAGTTGGCCGCAATCGACAATTTTTTGTGATAGCAAAAGTGAGGCACATAGCTGCCTGCCTTCTCAGCGGCGTCCATGAGCATGCTGCCCTCGGCCACTTCAACTTTTACACCATCAATCTCTAGTTCAACCATTTGTATCTACCCGCAGGGAATCAAACGTAAGCCGGCACAATGCACGACTTGTGTGTGATGTGATGCTCAAATTCTTCATGGAAATGTTTCAGGAAAGCACGAACTGGCATGGCAGCAGCATCGCCCAACGCACAAATGGTGCGACCCTGAATGTTGTCGGCAATCGAGTTCAACATGTCCAGGTCTTCAGGGCGACCTTCTCCGTGTTCAATGCGGTTGATGATTCGGTACAACCAACCTGTGCCTTCACGGCAAGGCGTACATTGGCCACAGCTTTCTTCGTAATAAAAATAAGAAAGGCGCAACAGGCTTTTCACCATGCAGCGTGTTTCGTCCATCACGATGACCGCACCTGAACCCAACATAGAGCCCGCTTTTGCGATGGAGTCGTAGTCCATGTCGGTGGCCATCATCACGTCACCGGGCAACACGGGCATGGACGAACCACCCGGAATCACAGCCTTGATCTTGCGGCCACCCTTCATGCCACCAGCCATTTCAAGCAAGGTTGCAAAGGGTGTTCCCAGGGGAATTTCATAGTTGCCGGGCTTTTCAACATCGCCGGAAATCGAGAAAATCTTCGTGCCGCCGTTGTTAGGCTTACCCAGCTCGAGAAACCAGTCGCCGCCATTCTGAATAATGAACGGCACCGCAGCGAATGTTTCTGTGTTGTTAATGGTGGTGGGCTTGCCGTAAATGCCGTAGGAAGCCGGAAACGGTGGCTTGAAACGAGGTTGGCCCTTTTTGCCTTCGATAGACTCAATCAGCGCGGTTTCTTCACCGCAAATGTAAGCGCCATAACCCTGGTGTGCATGCAGCTGGAAGCTGAACTTCGAACCCATGATGTTATCGCCCAGGTACCCAGCAGCGCGAGCCTGTTCCAGTGCTTCTTCAAAGCGTTCGTAGGTTTCCCAGATCTCGCCGTGAATGTAGTTGTAACCCACGGAAATGCCCATGGCGTATGCGGCGATCGCCATGCCTTCGATGACTGAGTGCGGGTTGTAACGCAAAATGTCGCGGTCTTTAAATGTGCCTGGCTCGCCTTCATCCGAGTTACAGGCCAAATACTTTTGACCCGGAAACTGGCGGGGCATGAAGCTCCATTTCAGGCCGGTTGGAAAACCCGCGCCTCCACGACCGCGCAACGCAGACTTCTTCACTTCTGCAATGACGTCTTCTTGAGAAATTCCCTCTGTCAGGATTTTGCGCAGCGCCTTGTAACCACCACGTGCTTCGTAACCTTTCAGGTCCCAGTTGCTGCCATCGAGACCAGCCAAAATTACCGGGTTAATGTGTCGTCCGTGCAAACAAGTCATGACTTCAACTCCTCTACCAGCGCATCGATTTTCTCGTTGCTCATAAAACTGCACATGCGGTGGTTGTTCACCAACATCACTGGGGAATCGCCGCAAGCGCCCATGCACTCACCTTCTTTCAGGGTGAACAGGCCGTCTTTGGTGGTTTCGTTGTAATCAATACCCAGTTTTTTCTTCAAGTATTCGGCTGCATCGGTACCGCCGGACAATGCACATGGCAAGTTCGTACACACAACAATCTTCGACTTGCCCACTTTTTTGGTGTCGTACATGTTGTAGAACGTGGCCACTTCATACGCCGCAATCGGTGGAATTTCCAGGTATTCGGCAACTGCCTCGATTGCATCAGTGGGCAACCAGCCAAGTTCCACCTGGGCAATGCGCAAGCCCGCCATGACCGCCGAAATTTTTTGGTCAGCCGGGTATTTGGTCAGTTCTTTGTCTATCAAACGATAGGCGTTTTCGCTCAACTTCATGATTCAATTCAATCCTTAGCGATCAATTTCACCGAACACGATGTCTTGGGTACCGATGATGGTAACCACGTCAGCCAGCATGTGACCACGAGACATTTCGTCCAATCCTTGCAGGTGTGCAAAGCCCGGCGCGCGAATTTTCAAGCGATAGGGCTTGTTTGCGCCATCTGCGACCAAGTAAATACCAAACTCACCCTTGGGGTGCTCAACCGCTGCATAGGATTCACCCTCGGGCACGTGCATACCTTCGGTGAACAGCTTGAAGTGGTGGATCAGTTCTTCCATGTTGGTCTTCATGTCCACGCGCTTGGGTGGCGACACCTTGTGGTTGTCGCTCATTACGGGGCCAGGGTTGACACGCAACCAATCGATACACTGCTTGATAATTTTGTTCGACTGGCGCATTTCTTCAACACGCACCAAATAGCGGTCATAGCAATCGCCGTTCTTGCCCACAGGTATGTCGAAATCCAGACGGTCATACACTTCGTAAGGTTGCTTCTTGCGCAAGTCCCAGGCAATGCCCGAGCCTCGCAACATGGGACCGGTAAAGCCCATGGACAAAGCGCGTTCAGGTGTAACTACACCCACGCCGACCAAACGCTGCTTCCAGATTCGGTTATCCGTCAGCAGGGTTTCGTACTCATCCACGTACTTCGGGAAACGCTGGGTGAAGTCATCCAGAAAATCAAGCAACGAACCTTGACGATTCTTGTTTAGTGCATCCACTTTTTTAGCTGAACGAACCTTGGAAGGTTTGTACTGGGGCATGCGGTCCGGAAGGTCCCGATACACGCCACCGGGGCGGAAATATGCGGCGTGCAAACGTGCACCTGACACTGCCTCGTAGCAGTCCATCAAATCCTCACGTTCACGGAAGGCGTACAGAAACACCGCCATCGCACCCACATCAAGACCGTGAGCACCCAGCCACAGCAGGTGGTTCAGAATGCGGGTGATTTCGTCGAACATCACGCGAATGTATTGCGCGCGAACAGGTACTTCGATGTTCAAGAGCTTTTCAATGGCCATGCAGTAAGCATGCTCGTTGCACATCATGGACACGTAATCAAGGCGGTCCATGTACGGCAGCGATTGAATGAATGTTTTGTGCTCAGCCAGTTTCTCAGTGCCACGGTGCAACAAACCGATATGTGGGTCGGCACGTTGCACCACTTCACCATCCAGTTCAAGCACCAAACGCAACACACCGTGTGCGGCGGGGTGCTGGGGACCAAAGTTCAGGGTGTAATTTTTAATTTCAGCCATGATTATTTCGCTCCACCATATTGAGGTTCGCGAATGATGCGGGGTGTAATTTCACGCGGCTCAATGGTGACGGGTTGGTACACCACACGACCCAACTCTGGGTCGTATCGCATTTCAACATGACCAGACAAGGGGAAGTCTTTGCGGAACGGATGGCCCACAAAACCATAGTCGGTCAAAATGCGACGCAAGTCGGGGTGCCCCTCGAACACAATGCCGTACAAATCGAACGCCTCGCGCTCATACCAGTTGGCAGAAGACCAAACGTCGATTACCGAGGCAACAGTGGGCAGATCGTCGTCAGGACAGCACACCTTCAGACGCACACGCATGTTTTTGGACACTGACAACAACTGACACACCACCCAGAAACGCTGGGATTCATTCAATTCATTGCCATACTCACTGCGGTCAAGGCCACACAGGTCGATCAGCTGTTCAAACTGCAGGTTCTCATGGTCGCGAAGTATCGTGCACGATTCAAAATAGGAATCTGCCTTCACCGTCAGGTTCACTTCACCGAAGGCCACTTTGCATTCAACAATACGATCACCGAGCGCGGCGGCAAGGTCGGCGCTTAACTTTTCCAGGCTCAAAGTTTGGTTCTGTGTCATGAATAGAACCCCTTATCGCGCAATGGTGGAAGTTGTTTTGATCTTGTTCTGCAACTGGAGCAGACCGTACATGAGCGCTTCCGCTGTGGGTGGGCAGCCAGGCACGTACACATCAACGGGTACGATGCGATCACAACCCCGAACCACCGAATACGAATAGTGATAGTAACCACCACCATTGGCACAAGAGCCCATGGATAGGACCCAGCGCGGCTCGGCCATTTGGTCGTATACCTTGCGCAAAGCCGGTGCCATTTTGTTGCACAGCGTGCCTGCAACAATCATGAGGTCGGATTGGCGCGGACTGGGGCGGAAAATAATGCCGAAACGGTCCAGGTCGTAGCGACTGGCACCCGCATGCATCATTTCAACAGCACAACACGCCAAACCAAATGTCATCGGCCAAAGCGAACCTGTGCGACCCCAGTTGATCAACTTGTCAGCCGTGGTGGTGATAAAACCTTCGTTTAAAACGCCGTCAATACCCATTTGCTTACTACCTTCACGAAAGTGGGGCGATCAATTGCCCGTAAATAGCCCGCTTATTCGACAACTTATTCCCAGTCCAGCGCACCGCGGGTCCATTCATAAATGAAGCCCACCACCAGAACACCCAGAAAAATCATCATGGCCCAGAAACCGACTGGACCAATTTCCCGATAGGCCACAGCCCAGGGGAAGAGAAAGGCGATTTCGAGATCGAACAGAATAAAAAGAATGGCAACGAGGTAATAGCGCACATCGAATTGCATGCGTGCATCTTCGAAGGCTTCAAAACCACACTCGTATGGGGAAAGTTTTTGCCCGTCAGGGCGGTGGGGGGCGAGAACTCGACCGACCAGCATGGCACCACCGCCTACACCGATCCCCACAAGGATGAACAACAACACTGGAAAATAAGACTCTAAATTCACTGTGACTCCCGTGTAAACCCTAATGGCCTTCGATTAGCCCGAAAAAAAGCCGGTCGTTATGTACAAGACCGGCTTTGATTTAAACCTTGGTGCCGACGACGAGACTCGAACTCGTACAGCCTGTGGCCACTACCCCCTCAAGATAGCGTGTCTACCAATTCCACCACGTCGGCATATTGTTGCTGCAACACATTGCTTCGCAACGAATTACTTTGGAATGTCCTGCACGGGCGTTTTTGGCTCAGCCGGCTTGGTCTCCGCAGGGGTTGCCGTTCCCTCTGCTGGAGAAGCCTGAATGGCCTCCATCACACCACCGGATTCTGCTTCGACGCCGGCCCTAGAATAAAAGGCCAAACCCAGTGTGCAAAGCAGAAAGATTGTAGCACAAAAGCCTGTGGCCCGGCTCAAGAAATTCGCCGATCCGGTTGCACCAAACAGGCTGCCGGATGAGCCGCTGCCGAAGGCTGCGCCCATGTCTGCGCCCTTGCCGTGCTGCAGCAAAACAAGAACGATTACGGCGATTGCAGAGATGATCTGCATGACCACCAAGAATGTATTGAAAATGCTCATAAATTATTTAACCTCTCGCGGCGCGTATTATTCCAGAGAAATCATCAGAAGACAAAGCGGCACCACCAATTAGGCCACCATCAATGTCAACTTTTGCAAAAATCTCGCTTGCATTGCCCGGCTTCACACTTCCGCCGTACAAAATTCGGGTGTTCTGAGCCACTTCCGGCCCCAACATGGCATTTAATCGGGCTCGAATCATGGCATGCACCTCTTGCGCCTGTTCGGGACTGGCGGTGACGCCAGTGCCAATTGCCCAAACGGGTTCGTAGGCAATCACCAGGTTCCAGGTGCCGCTTTCAACAAACTTTGAACAACGCTCAACAACCGGGTCCAGCTGAGAGGCAATCACTGCCTCAACCTTCCCCGCTTCTCGTTCTGCAAGCGTTTCACCCACACAAACAATTGGCGTAATACCGCCCTGAATGGCTGCAACCGCCTTCTCGGCCACTGCCACACTGCTTTCAGCGTGGTATTGGCGGCGCTCGGAGTGTCCCACCAGCACCTGCTTCACGCCAAACTCTTTGAGCATGTCCACTGAGACCTCACCAGTGTAAGCACCACCTGGCTTTGCCGACACGTCTTGCGCACCGAAAGTCACACGTTGATCCTCCAACAGCTTGCCGACCTGCGACAGATAAGGAAAAGGACAAAATACGGATACATCAACCTGATCATCAACTTCGGGCAGAAAGCCCAGAACAAGCGCCTCGTTCGAATCGAAGCTGCCATTCATCTTCCAGTTACCAGCCACCAACTTCTTTCTTGAATTTTGTTTGTTTGTCTCGCTCATGTTTGTCCTGATTCCCTTCCTTGATTCTCAATGCAGAGCACAATTTTTCCCAAGGAGTTGCCCGACTCCATCAACAGGTGCGCCTGGGCAACGTCATCAAGTGCGAAAGTGGCTTGAACCAGCGATTTCAGCACTCCAGAGGAAAAACCTTCTCTCAATTCACTTTCAACCTGTCGCGCCAAATCTGCCTTGAACTCAGCAGAACGCGGGCGCAAGGTAGTTCCAGTCAACACCACTTGCTTGGTCATCAACTTTGCCGCATCAATATTTGCAAAACGCCCACCCAAAAGGGCAATTACTATCACCATTCCTTGGGGTTTTGCGCAGCCTAAATCTTTATTCAGGTATTCGCCCGCAACCATGTCGAGAATCAAATCGACACCCTGCTGTTGCGTATCCTGCAATACCAACTGTTCCCAGTCTTGGGTTTTGTACAGGTAGGCTTTCTCAGCCCCCAAACCCAGGCAAAAATCGGCTTTCTCCTGGCTACCAACAGTAACAAGGGTTCGCAACCCGTGTTTCTTGCAAAGCTGGACGGCAGCCGTGCCAATGCCACTGCTGCCCCCATGAATCAATACAGTTTGACCCGCCTTGGCACCACCCTTCATGAACAGGTTTTGCCAAACGGTCATGTACACCTCGGGCAGGCTGGCCGCCTCGGTGAAACTTAAACCTTCCGGTATGTGCATGCATTGCCCTGCAGGCGCGCATGCATATTCCGCGTAACCCCCACCATTGCACAAAGCCATGACGGGGCTACCCAACATGCTTTCAGAGACACCTGCACCCACGGCCACAACCACGCCAGACACTTCCAACCCAAGGTTAGGATTGGCATCAGGGGGCGGCGGGTACAAACCCAGGCGTTGAAGAACATCGGGGCGATTTACCCCGGCGGCCTTAACCTGAATAAGCACCTCACCTGGCTTGGGTGACGGCACCGGTAGCTCGATCAAATCAAGCTGATCTACGCCACCGGGGGCTTTCACACCCACTGCCCTCATGCTAACGGGCAGTTGTTGTAAAAGCGCTGTACTCATCAACCTTCGCTTGAGCCTTCAGATGCTTGCTCAGCAGGCGCTTCAGGAGTCAGCAAGGCTTTCATGGACAAGCGCAAGCGACCTTTTTCATCGGCCTCCAACACCTTAACCTTCACAACCTGGCCTTCTTTCAAGAAATCACCAACCGTGTTCACGCGCTCGTTGGCAATTTGGGAGATGTGCAACAAACCATCCTTGCCTGGCAACACGCTGACAATTGCACCGAAATCGAGCAACTTCAACACGGTGCCTTCATACACAGCGCCAACTTCAACCTCAGCCGTGATGTCTTCAATCAGCTTTTTGGCACGCTCACCAGCATCACCATCAACCGAGGCGATGGTAATAGAACCGTCTTCCTTGATGTCGATGCTTGCACCGGTTTGCTCGGTAATGCCACGAATGGTTGCACCACCCTTGCCAATCACGTCACGGATCTTTTCAGGGTTGATCTTCATGGTGATCATGCGAGGGGCGTAGGCAGACAATTCGCCTACGCTGCCACCTGTGGCCTCTTTCATGATACCCAGAATGTGCATGCGGCCTTCACGGGCCTGCGCCAGCGCAACCTGCATGATCTCTTTGGTGATGCCCTGAATCTTGATGTCCATCTGCAGTGCAGTCACACCATTCTCAGTACCGGCAACCTTGAAGTCCATGTCGCCCAGGTGATCTTCATCACCCAGAATGTCTGTGAGTACCGCAAACTTGTTGTCTTCCTTGATCAGGCCCATGGCAATACCGGCCACCAGCTGTTTCAAGGGAACACCTGCGTCCATCAAAGACAATGCACCACCGCACACAGACGCCATAGAGCTTGAACCATTGGATTCAGTGATTTCTGACACCACGCGCATGGTGTATTGGAAATCTTCAGGCGCGGGCAACATCATTTCAACCGCGCGGCGTGCCAAGCGACCATGACCGATTTCACGACGCTTTGGTGCACCCATGCGACCACATTCGCCAGTGGCGTACGGGGGCATGTTGTAATGGAACATGAAGCGGTCGCGATATTCACCGGCAACCGCATCAATCATTTGTTCGTCACGGCCGGTACCCAAGGTGGTAACTACCAAAGCCTGTGTTTCGCCACGTGTGAACAAAGCGGAACCGTGTGCACGTGGCAATACCCCGGTGCGAACAGTAATGGGGCGCACGGTGCGTGTGTCGCGGCCATCGATACGTGGTTCACCATTCAAAATTTGGCCACGAACAATTTTGGCTTCGAGACCAAACATGACATCGCCAATGTCCGCATTGGTGATTGCTGCACGCTGCTCCTCAGTCAACTTGGAAGGCAATTCAGCGGCTACTTCCGCTGAAATTTCCTTCAAGCGCTGGCTACGTGCCTGCTTTTCAGTCATTTTGTAGGCAGCAGCAAGCTTTTCGCCGGCCAACTCGGTAATGGCCGCAACCAAAGGCTCGTTGGCAGGTGCAGCTTTCCAATCCCATTCAGGCTTGCCAGCTTTGGCAGTCAGCGCGTGAATGGCATTGATTGCGGTTTGCATTTGTTCGTGACCGAACATGATGCCGCCCAGCATAATTTCTTCGGACAACTCGTGAGCTTCAGACTCAACCATCAGCACCGCAGCTTCGGTACCCGCAACGATCAGGTCCATTTTGCTGTCTTTCAACTGTGTGGCTGTGGGGTTCAGCACGTACTGGTCATTGATATAACCCACACGAGCACCGCCAACAGGGCCATTGAAAGGAATGCCGGCGATGGACAGCGCAGCAGACGCACCCAACATGGCGGGAATGTCTGGATTCACTTCGGGGTTAATCGACATGACAGTCAGAGTTACCTGCACTTCATTGAAGAAGCCTTCAGGGAACAGAGGGCGCAATGGACGATCGATCAAGCGTGCATTCAGGGTTTCTTGCTCAGTACCCTTGCCTTCACGCTTGAAGAAACCACCGGGGATACGGCCGGCAGCATAGAATTTTTCAACGTAATCAACAGTCAATGGGAAAAAATCTTGACCAGGCTTCGCCGACTTGGCGGCCACTACAGTGGCCAATACAACGGTGTCGTCTACAGTAACGATTACAGAGCCACCCGCTTGACGGGCAATTTCACCGGTTTCCAGGGTCACTGTGTGTTGACCGTACTGGAACGTTTCTTTATGAATTTCAAACACTTTGTCTTTTCCTTTTAGTAATCTCGCCGGGCCAATACCCGGATGCGAGAGCCCGTCAGTTTTAAAACACAAATGCCCACAACCGGGGTTGCAGGCATTTGAGTCAAATCAACGGCTTGTAGCAGCGACCAATTACTTGCGTAGACCCAAGCTGCTGATCAGGTTGCGGTAGGCATCTGCGTTTTTGCGCTTGAGGTAATCAAGCAGCTTACGACGACGAGACACCATGCGCAGCAAACCGCGGCGTGAGTGATGGTCTTTGGCGTTGGCCTTGAAGTGATCGGTCAACGAGTTGATTCGGGCTGTCAACAATGCCACTTGAACCTCGGGAGAACCTGTGTCGCCCTTGGCGCGTTGATATTCGGCAAGAATTGCCGCTTTATTGATTTCTGACATCTTTATTACTCCACTTGCGTGAACTTGCAGCCACAATGGCAACCGCAGTTCCGTGTAAAAAGACCACCCCTAATTCAAATTAATTAAAAAGGCGGTCACCTGAACCCATTATTGTAGGGGAAAACTGCTGAAAATCAAACCTGTGGATTCAACTTTTCGTGTTTTGACTGCAATTTATTCAAAGCAGACAGATAAGCCTTGGCTGAGGCAACCACAATGTCGGGGTCTGCACCCACGCCATTGACGATTCGCCCACCCTTTTGCAGCCGCATCGTAACCTCGCCCTGCGATTCAGTGGTACCCGAGGTAATGCCGTTGACCGAGAACAGCAACAATTCAGCACCGCTTTGCACTTCGGCCTCAATGGCTTTTACCGTGGCGTCCACAGGCCCATTGCCCTGACTTTCAGAGACCACTTCACGGCCATCGATTGAGAACACAACACGCGCTTTGGGGCGCTCACCCGTCTCAGAATGCTGAACCAGAGACACATAACGGTAGTGCTCGGACTCTCCACCTGCGCCGTCACCGGAAACCAGGGCATGAATATCTTCATCAAAAATTTCGGCTTTGCGGTCGGCAAGGTCCTTGAAGCGCTGGAAAGTGTCGTTCAACGCCTGCTCGCTTTCCATTTCAATACCCAAGGCTTCCAGGCGCTGCTTGAAGGCATTGCGACCCGACAGCTTGCCCAACACGATTTTATTGGCAGACCACCCCACATCCTCGGCTGTCATGATTTCATAGGTTTGGCGCGCTTTCAGCACACCATCTTGGTGAATACCAGATGCATGGGCAAAGGCGTTGGCCCCTACAATGGCTTTGTTGGGCTGAACCACAAAGCCCGTAATATTGCTGACCAGGCGGCTGGCAGACACAATTTGAGTGGTATCAATACCGACATCCAGATCGAAGAAATCACGACGGGTTTTAACCGCCATCACAATTTCCTCGAGCGAACAGTTGCCTGCGCGTTCGCCCAGTCCGTTGATGGTGCACTCCACCTGCCGCGCACCACCAATGGCCACGCCCGCCAGGGAGTTGGCCACCGCCATACCCAAATCGTTGTGACAGTGAACGGACCACACCGCCTTGTCGCTGTTGGGCGTCAAGGTGCGCAAGTCGCGCATGAACTCTCCATACAAGGAGGGCACGGCATACCCCACAGTGTCGGGAATATTGATTGTTTTGGCGCCGGCCTTGATGACCGCCTCACAAACCTTGGCAAGGAAAGGCAATTCCGAGCGGTAGCCATCTTCAGCGGAAAACTCGACATCGTCGGTGTATTGCAAGGCCAGCTTCACTGCTTTCACGGCCTGCTCCAGAACCTGGTCGGGCGTCATTCGCAGCTTCACCTCCATGTGCAGGGGCGACGTGGCAATGAAGGTGTGAATGCGGCGGCGCTCGGCGGGTGCCAGCGCGTCACCTGCCCGCGTAATGTCTTTGTCGTTTGCACGGGCCAAAGAACACACGGTGGAGTCTTTGATGACCGAGGCAATGGATTTGATGGCTTCGAAATCGCCATTGCTGGAGGCGGCGAAACCGGCCTCTATCACATCAACCTTCAGTTTTTCCAGCTGCTTGGCGATGCGGATTTTTTCTTCGCGGGTCATGGATGCGCCAGGGCTTTGTTCGCCGTCGCGCAGGGTGGTATCGAATATGATGAGGCGGTCTGACATGCTGTTCTCCTGATTATGCCTTAAGGATACAACAATGCACGCTGGCAGCGGTATTGCAGGGAGCCCGACTTAAAAATGTTCGTCCCTTTCGATGTCCAGCCCTTTGAGTCCCTGCCCTTTTACTTTCCGCACCAGGTACACCACATAACCGGAAAGCCCATACAGTACAAAAACGCCAAACAACACCTTAGGCGGATCTTGAGAAACCAAAGCAAATACCAAGGGGATCAAGGCGAGCACAAGGAAGGGAACACTGCGGCGGAAATGGAAATCTTTGCCGCTGAAGAATGGAACATTGGACACCATGGTGATCCCGGCGTAGAAGGTAATCCCCCAAGCCAGCCAATCCAGCTCGGCTCCAGCCATTTTGGCGTCGTCCATCACCCACACAAAACCAGTAACCAAAGCCGCAGCCGCCGGACTTGGCAGGCCCTGAAACCAGGCTTTGTCCACCACGGCTGCATTGGTATTGAATCGTGCCAGGCGCAAAGCTGCACCGGCCAGGTAAACGAAAGCCGCAACCCAGCCCAGTTTGCCCATTCCGCTGAGTGACCATTCGTAAATAATGAGCGCGGGTGCCGCGCCAAAGGACACCATATCCGCCAAACTGTCGTACTCGGCACCAAATGCGCTCTGGGTATTGGTCATTCGGGCAACTCGACCATCGAGGCTATCGAGCACCAAAGCGGCAAAAATGGCCACTGCAGCTGTGGTGAACTGCTGCCCCATGGCCATCACAATGCCGTAAAAACCACTGAACAAGGCCGCTGTAGTAAACAGGTTGGGCAACAAGTAGACGCCTTTGTGGGGTTTTCCAGCCGGACGGGCCGCACCACTCGAAAAGGCCCTTGGAGCACCAAACCGGTTTTTATTGCGCTTGAATCGCATGATCAGGACACCAACTCGGCCAACACGGTTGAGGACGCAGACACTTTGTCACCGATTGCAACTTTGGGTACAGAATCGGTGGGCAAATACACGTCTACGCGTGAACCGAACCGGATGAAACCATAACGCTGGCCTTTTTCAACAGTCTCATTCGGCTTGACGTAACAGAGAATTCGGCGGGCGATCAAACCAGCCACCTGCACAGCAGTGACCGTTGCCCCGCTTTCAGTGTGAATAACAATGGCATTGCGCTCATTTTGGGTACTGGCCTTGTCCAGATCTGCATTCACAAACAAACCCGGGAAATAATCCACAGATTTGATCTCACCGCCGATCGGAATTCGATTGGAGTGCACATTGAACACATTCATGAATACGGAAATTTTAAGGGCTTCACGCTGGGCATAAGGGTCTTCCACACGCTCTACGGCCACGATGCGCCCGTCGGCAGGTGACACTACCGCGTTTTTCTGGGCAGGAATGTAACGCGGGGGATCACGGAAAAACTGCAATACAAAAATGAACAGAATCCAGGCAAGGACCGACAGGAATGTGAGGCCAAACGACTGGAGTGCAAGCGCCAGGATCGCGACGATTGCCAGGAAAGGCCAACCCTCGCGGGCAATGATGGGATGTGGATAGTTCATGGCTCTTTGTTGAGAATGGTTATGAACCCGATTTTATAAGCCAAAACGACCAAGTGCGGTAAGTTTTGTGCGAATTGACCAATAAGAATCAGAATGAGCCCCCTACAACCCCTTCAAACAAGACCACCTTCGAAATTCGGGTACAGGGCAGGTATCTTGACTATTGAACTTTGGTTCGCGCCCAACCACCTATCATCAGCCCCCCACAAAACCGCAAATTGCTCATCAAGTATGCCCCCCCACAATTCAATTCACACACCGCCCCGAAGCCACACGATTTCGCCGAGCGAACACACGGTCAACCAAGTAAAGCATGGCGTGTTTGGAAGCGCTTTGCTTCGCATTTTCAGCCCGCTTGTTCAATTGGTGAAGTTATTGCTTTCGGGCTTTCCCGGATCGATGGCACAAAGTTTGAAATTGTTAACAGCCCAATCGAGAAATGCGTCTGCGGCAGCGCGCAACACACACAAGAAGGATGAAATCACTGAGAACAACGAGAACGAAGCTGATTATTTTAGCGCCTGTAGCGACACCAGCTACATAGAGGAGCTCGAGCGAAGCTCATCCGGCGAATCGGTATCCACTGCCGATGCGATAGGTTTCAAACTACTTCACTACCAAGCCGCGCTTGAAGTGGTCAACGAAATACTCAAACAAAATTCAAAACCTGATGCCAACATTTCGCTTGAAGAATTCTCCTCGCTAATTGACAGGGCGGCCAGCGCCCTTCGCGAGAAGCAATCGCAGAATATCAGCTTTGACAACACCAGCATCAAGCAAGACATTGGCGGAAAACACAAGCGGAGCAAAATAACTGATGTTTTCCGGCAATTCAAACGAGAGCAAACGGCGCTGGTTCGCGCGGGCACTTGGGGCAGTGGCATCCCTGAGTCGACCCGGCATGTTCACGTACGTACGGCCTTGGCCTCAGTAATCCACGGAAGGTTCCGCAGCCTTGGATTTCGAACAAAAAACATGAGTATTGATGCCTTGGACAAACAGATTTTTGAGCGATACATCGATGTACTTCAGTCGAAAGACTGGAACAACATTTCTGTGTTGCATGATCTGCGTTTTACTGAGCCGCAGAGCAAATTCAAGAATTTGAAATTTTTGACAACCATGACTCCCGCAAAAAACCTGGACAGCGCGCTGACGGAGAGTTATCGACGGGATGGCATCAACGGGGTTTGCAGCTACGCAATTCAAGAAGCACGCCATGCAGTGAACTTGTGGAGAACCAAATTCAGACCATATCCAATTTCAGACACTGACACTGGCTATGTGTTCTCCGGGCTAAGGCATGCCGTGCATGATGCGTATGGCATCAAAATGCCTGATCAGCGAAATGCTGCGAATGATGCACGCGTCCAAGAATTTATTCACGCAAGCTTGCTGGATCACTTGAAGCGGAATGAATTGGACGCCCGCAATATGAACACAGAAGAAGCCATTGAAATCCAGATTGTTTCAGTGAATCTGTTGACTGCCGCTGGCAAAGAAAAAGAGATGATTGAGCAGCAACAGCGTGCATTTGCCAGAGCCAATGGGCAAGAAATGCGGATCCGAATTGCCGATGGACGAGGCCACGAGAAAGAGCTGAAAGTTAAACCAAGTATCTTCACTTTTTGCACACCAGTGAATCATTTGTCGCTGAGCAAAATGGGAAGATTGATCGGTATTTGGCGAACAGCAGACTCAATCAACAAAAAATCAGTCAAACACCTGATTGGCTCCATTGAAAAAAACAAACCAATCGGTGGCCTTGCGGGAGACCAACTGCGAAAGTTGAATACCGAACTGGCCAACACGGACGGAGCGAGCCCTGCACAAATCAGCAAACGCAAGGTACTGACTGAAAAAATAAGCCTGATCAAAGAATTGGTAAACCAGGTGCGGGAAATTATGCTCAAAGACTTGCACCACGAGGTTGGCAATGAACCTTATAAATTGCCCACACGTCTTTTGGCGCTGAGCAATGAAATTGGCGCTACCCCAGCCTTCAATTGCAAAAGCGGCAAAGACAGGACGGGGCAACTTCACGTTGAAATTCGCGACTTGTACGCGCATTTGAACGCAACTGGTGGACTATTGCGTGAAATCAATGCAAAGCGCCAGGGAATCGCCCAGGAAAATTTTCAGAAACTGTTTTTTGCGGGTGGTGATCGTGAAATACAGGCACTCAATACTGGTGTGGCTGGCAGCAAATCCCAACTGCCCTACTACAACAAACTAATGGGTGTGACGCCACAAACTATTGATGAAATCAAAGGCTTGTCGAAATGGGTGGGCACTTGATGAATAACAAAAAAACCCGCGACACTTTCGCACCGCGGGTTTCTGGCACAGCAATCAATCGGTCGATTAGTTCTTGGACTGATCAACCAACTTGTTCTTGCTGATCCAAGGCATCATTGCGCGCAGCTGGGCACCCACGATTTCAATGGGGTGCTGTGCGTTCAAACGGCGACGCGCTGTCATTTCTGGATAGTTGGTTTTGCCTTCCAGAATGAAACGCTTGGCATATTCACCGTTCTGGATATTGGCCAGACATTCCTTCATGGCTGCGCGAGCCTGGTCTGCGATTACACGTTGGCCTGTTACATACTCACCATATTCCGCGTTGTTGGAAATGGAATAGTTCATGTTGGCGATGCCGCCTTCGTACATCAGGTCAACAATCAGCTTCAGCTCGTGCAGGCATTCGAAGTAAGCCATTTCAGGCGCATAACCTGCTTCAACCAAAGTTTCGAAACCAGCTTTTACCAACTCAACCGCACCGCCGCACAACACGGCTTGTTCACCGAACAAATCGGTTTCTGTTTCTTCGCGGAAGTTGGTCTCGATCACGCCACCTTTTGTACCGCCATTCGCTGCAGCATAGGCCAAAGCGATGTCATGCGCGTTGCCGGTTGTGTCTTGGTAAATTGCGATCAGTGAGGGTACACCACCACCTTTCAGGTACTCAGAACGTACTGTGTGACCTGGGCCTTTGGGGGCAATCATGATGACGTCGATATCTGCACGTGGTACAACCTGGTTGTAATGCACGTTGAAACCGTGGGCAAATGCCAAAGCAGCACCAGCCTTGATGTTGGGGGCTACTTCTTTGTTGTAGACATCAGGAATGTTCTCGTCAGGCAGCAGAATCATGACCACATCCGCTTCTTTCACGGCGTCGGCCACTTCTTTCACTTTCAAGCCCGCGCCTTCGGCTTTGGACCAGGAGGCACCGCCCTTGCGCAGGCCAACAACCACTTCAACGCCTGAATCGCGCAGGTTTTGCGCGTGAGCATGGCCTTGTGAACCGTAACCAATAATGGATACTTTCTTCTTCTGGATCAGGGACAGATCCGCGTCTTTGTCGTAATAAACTTTCATGTCATTTTCCTTTTGATTCAGGTATTTAAATTCATCTTCAAGACCCAGTTACCAGATTCGTTTGCCTGGGCTGGGCCCACCGTTCAGACGCGAAGAATGCGTTCGCCGCGGCCAATACCGGAGCTGCCCGTGCGGACAGTTTCGAGAATGGCAGTGCGATCGATCGATTCCAGGAAGGCATCCAGCTTGGATTTGTTACCGGTCAACTCGATGGTGTAGCTTTTCTCGGTGACATCAATGATGCGGCCACGGAAGATATCCGCAGTACGCTTCAGCTCTTCACGCTCTTTGCCCACTGCGCGCAATTTTACCAGCATCAGCTCGCGTTCAATATGCGCACCATCACTTAGATCAACCACTTTCACCACTTCAATCAAGCGGTTAAGGTGTTTGGTGATCTGTTCGATAATGTCATCGGATCCCACTGTCACAATGGTCATACGCGACAGTGTTTCGTCTTCGGTGGGGGCCACAGTCAATGTTTCAATGTTGTAGCCACGGGCAGAAAACAAGCCCACCACGCGGGACAACGCACCCGGTTCGTTCTCGAGGAGAACGGAAATAATGTGTCTCATATTTGCCATCTCCTTTTTACAGTTCTTCCGAACCCAGCAGCATTTCGGACAAGCCCTTGCCAGCCTTGACCATGGGCCACACGTTTTCAGTGCGGTCAGTGATGAAGTCCATGAACACCAAACGGTCTTTGTACTTGCCAAAGGCCTCGCGCAATGCCGGTTCTACATCTGACGGCTTGGTGATTTGCATGCCAATGTGGCCATACGCTTCAACCAACTTGACGAAATCTGGCAGTGCATCCATGTAGCTTTCAGAATAGCGTGAGCCATAATCCAGCTGTTGCCACTGGCGAACCATGCCCAGATAGCGGTTGTTCAGGTTCACGATTTTCGGCGTGAAATGGTACTGAAAGCAGGTGGACAATTCCTGAATATTCATCTGGATGGATGCTTCACCTGTAATACAAGCCACCTGCGCATCGGGGTTGGCCATTTGAACACCCATGGCGTAGGGCAAGCCCACACCCATGGTGCCCAAACCACCGGAGTTGATCCAGCGACGCGGTTTGTCGAAACGATAGTACTGGGCAGCCCACATTTGATGCTGGCCAACGTCGGATGTAACAAAGGCATCGCCGTTGGTCACTTCCCACAACTTTTCAACCACAAACTGGGGTTTGATGAGTTCATCGGATTTGGCGTAGTCCAGACACTTGCGGCCACGCCATTTCTCAACCTGTTCCCACCAGCCTTGCAGTTTGCCCTGGTCTACTCGCTTGCCGCTTTCTTCCAGCAACTGAATCAAATCAACCAGCACGTCTTTGATGTTGCCAACAATGGGCACATCCACTTTCACGCGCTTGGAAATGGAAGACGGGTCGATATCAATGTGAATGATTTTGCGTGGAATGGAGGCAAAATCTTTGGGATTACCGATCACGCGATCGTCAAAACGGGCGCCAACGGCGATCAGTACGTCGCAATTTTGCATGGCCAGGTTGGCCTCATAGGTGCCGTGCATGCCGGGCATACCTACAAACTTTTTGTCGCTGGCCTTGAATGCGCCCAAACCCATCAAGGTATTGGTTGTTGGCGCACCAACCCACTCTACCAAACGAGTCAGTTCAGCAGAGGCATCACCCAAAATAACACCACCGCCGGAATAGATCATGGGGCGCTCGGCTTCCAGAATCATTTGCACGGCTTTTTTGATTTGCCCTTGGTGACCCTTGACCACCGGGTTGTACGAGCGCATTTTGACTGGCTCGGAGTAATCAAACGTGGTTTTGTGAATGGTGATGTCTTTGGGGATATCAACCAGCACAGGGCCTGGACGGCCTGTGCGGGCAATGTAAAACGCTTCTTTCATGACACGTGCCAGGTCTTTCACATCCTTTACAAGGAAGTTGTGCTTGACGCAGGGGCGTGTAATACCCACGGTATCGCATTCCTGGAATGCATCTTGACCGATCGCGTGCGTGGGCACCTGACCAGACAAAATCACCATGGGAATTGAATCCATGTAGGCAGTTGCAATGCCTGTAACAGCATTGGTCAGGCCTGGGCCTGAGGTCACGAGACAAACACCCACCTTGTCGCTTGAACGCGAGTAGGCATCGGCTGCATGCACAGCAGCTTGTTCATGACGTACCAGAATGTGTTCGAAACCGTCTTGTTTGAAGATGGCATCGTAGATGTAGAGTACTGCTCCGCCTGGGTAACCGAAAACGTGCTTGACGCCTTCTTCTTCCAGACATTTGACAACGATTTCCGCGCCGGTATATTCCATTTTAAAAAATCCTGACAAAATCCACGGGACATTGGTCGGATGCCGTCCTGGATCGCATTGCCGTGGGGCACAGGCTTTTTGAAAATGAACAACCTTGTGGGTGTGGACATGTCGCAAAGCGCTGGCGATCACAACCCGATTATGTCGGGCAGGTTGGCCATGGGCTTCTGAACCACAAGTTCAGCGCCCTAGCGCGTCTTTCGCTAAAACAACAAGGGTATGCTGATTAACTAGAGACAAAAACAGGGTAGAACGAGATCTTAGTGCGAAGCCCGCTGTGGGTCAAGAAAAAAGCTTGTGGCTTTGATATCATGCCGTATTGTTAAATATTGCGAATCATTCTCGCCTCGACCCCCAAACCCTCTGACACCACCTCGACACACACATTTATGGCCAGCACGCGAGAATTAGAGGATTTTTTGAAAGAGGTGTCGCACCGGGCTTATCGCCAGGCATTTTTTGCCGTAAAGAATGAAGAAAGCGCCATGGACCTGGTGCAGGAAAGCATGATGAAGCTTTCTGACAAATACGGCGACAAACCCAAAGAAGAACTGCCAATGCTGTTTACCCGCATTTTGCAGAACACGATTCTGGACCATCATCGCCGCCAGAAGGTCAGAAACACCTGGACAACGCTGTTTTCAAGCTTTCAGAAGAAAGATGAAGAAGATTACGATGTGCTCGAGAACCTTCTCGCACAGGATGAATCCCAGAATGCGAGTGCCCAGGACGAGATTGAACAATCACAGAATATGGCGGCCATCGAAGAAGCCATCGCAAATTTGCCAGAGCGTCAACGCCAGGCATTCATCTTGCGTTATTGGGAAGAGATGGACTTGGCAGAAACGGCAGAGATCATGGGGTGTTCTGAGGGCAGTGTGAAAACGCACTGCTCCAGAGCGACAAAGGCATTGGCACAGGTATTGAGGCAACAGGGGTTTCGGGAATGAATGAAGATCGGCTAACCGCAAATGTAGTAAAAAGGCTACTTGATGAGTCGGCAGGTCAAGTTCCGCCCCACATTCAGGATCGCCTTAACCTGGCTATCTCCAAATCGGTGCAACTTCATGCCGAGAAACATGGGCAGCATGCCAAATCCAGACAGGCCAATGCTGGCAAGATTGCAGATTTATTCCAACAGTTCTCAGAATGGTTCAATCGCCCCGCCTTGTCCATGGCGGTGAGTGCCTTGTTTATTGCAGGTGCGGTTTTCGGGGTGGCTCAATTTGGTCTGGAGAACTACGACGCCCGCATTTCTGAAACTGCAGATCTCGACGCCGCGATTTTGTCGGACGACCTGCCACCCGATGCTTATCTGGATCCAGGCTTTATCAATTACGCCACTGAGTTGCAAAAGAACAATGCAATTCCAGCGGAAGACGGAATTGAACAATGGATGGATTCATTACCCGCCGACTTCACCACGTCGATCTAGCATTTAAGGATTCAGGGGCATGATGATGACTAGACTCTATTCCGGATTGATGACCTTGGGCTTGGTTCTGGTGCTTTGCGTTCCGAGCACGGATGCGCTGGCTGCAACTGACTGGTCTGAGCTGTCTGCCAAACAGCAGGAGCTGCTTGCACCACTGAAAAATGACTGGAATTCCATGACCAATGCCCAACAGGAACGCTGGTTAAAGGTTGGCAGGAAGTATGAAAGTGAGCCTGCTGAGCGCCAGGCAATCATGCGTGAACGGGTGAGTACCTGGAGCGAACTAAGCCCGCGGGAAAAAGCGGCGGCCCGTGAAAACTACAAGGCCCTGAAAGAGAAGCGCCAGGGCGAGCGAAATTCAAGCTGGAACAGCTATCAAAGCCTGGATCCGAAACAGCGCGATGAATTCAAGGGAAAAAGCAACAAACCTTCACTGAATTAAAACCCGCATCCATTTGGCTAGCGCGTCAGCGATAAAATAGCGAAATGGAACGACTACTCGACAACGGGCTTATCAGCCCCAGCAGAAAACGCCGGTTTGCAAGCATGTTGTACGAAAGCATGCTGCTTTTCGGCGTTTTATTCATTGCCGGCTACTTTTTCGACACACTCACTCAAAGCAGACATGCCTTATACCTTCGAGAGGCACGCCAGTGGTGGTTTTTCGCCGTACTGGGGCTGTATTTTGTGTGGTTTTGGCGCCATGGTGGCCAAACCCTTGCCATGAAAACCTGGCACATTCGACTGGTGAAGGAAAACGGAGAGCGTGTTGGGCTGGCACAAGCCATACTGAGATACGTGCTGTGCTGGTTTTTCAATTTGACAGGCATTGCCTTCGTTTATTCGTTTTTTGACAAAAACGGGCAGTTTCCTCAAGACCGCCTGGCGAAAACCCTGCTGGTTTCAACCAAACCACGGGAACGAGGCATTGAAGAAGTGATGCGTCACGACTAATCGCTAAGCGACTTCACCGCATTTTCAAGGCGGGTCCAATCTGCCTCGGATTTCGGTGCACCGCATCGCAAAATGCTGTCTTCAGTCGGATAGGCACGCACCAGAATTCCCACATGTTCCAGGTCGGCAGCCCATTGCTCATTGTTAGGATGGGCAAAACTGATGAAGTAACCGCCTTTGTGAATTTGAATGTGCTCGCCCAATCGAACTCGCCAGACCGACTCGAGCCTTGTACACACCGCATCCAGGCGAATCAGCTGCTGGGCCCTCCAGTCTTCTGCTGCAAAATATTGCAATGCCAGCCACCATTGCGGCGAAGAAACGGCTTGTGTACCCACCTCGTTGAGCAATGCTGTACACACAGCCTTGGGGCCGCAAACAAATGCCAGGTTTGCCCCAGCCAAGCCTGAGAAAGGCGCCACTGAGCGAAGCACAATGGCCGGCTCGGCTTCGATGAAGGACGCATAGGACTCCTCACCAGTCCAGTCCAGATAAGCCTCATCAAGAATAAGCCAGCCGCCCTGCTCCCGAAGTTTTCGGGCCAGGGGCTTGATTTGCTGGATGCTAATCATTTGGCAGGTGGGGTTGACCGGGCGCCCCAGCACCACCACATCGCACTCGGGAATATCCCCTTCAAGCACAAGATCCACAGGCCAATCGAGTACAACATGGTTGGCCCGGCGAAAGCGTTTGTCCCATTGATCAAAGCTGGGCTCAGCCAGCACCACCCGCATTGACCCGTACCAGGTTTGAAACAAACGTGCCAGCGCCGAGATACCGCTTTCTATGCCGGTTACCGCCAACACAGATTCGCACTCGAAAAAACGGGCGGCTTCAAGATGGAAACGAGAGCGCAACAAGTCGGGGCTGGCCCACACCGAAGCTGGCATGTCAGGCAATTTCAACTCAAAAGGGGCAACCGAGCCGGACAGGTCTAGTTTGGCCTGCTGCCGGACGTGAGTTTCAATGCGCATCCGATGTTTCCAGGTGCACCGGGAAACCCCACAAACGCTCCACTTGAGCAAGGGTTTTCTCGGCTTCATCCGTATTCAGTGGCCTTCCACGACGGCTCATGTGAGTAAGCGTGAGGGATCGATCTGTCATGCGGGCATAGGAAGTCACTTGAATATCGGGCACCATGCTTTCCCGGGAGTACTGATTTGCCAACAGGGTGCGGATTCGCTTGTAACCCTCGTCGTTGTGAATGGCATCGATAAACAGTTCGCTTTCAGTTTTGTGATCTGCGATTGCAAACAAACGGAAGTCTCGAATGACCTTGGGGGACAGAAACTGGCGGATGAATGATTCATCCTTGAAATTGCGCATGGCAAAATCAACAGCTTTCAACCAATTGCCGCTACCCGCAATTTCAGGAAACCAGCGTTTGTCCTCTTCTGTGGGCTTTTCACACATGCGACGAATATCGCTGAAAATGGCAAAACCGAGGGCGTAGGGGTTCAAGGCCCTGAAGCGTCCGTCGCGCGAATCGGGCTGAAAAACCACATTGGTGTGAGACGTCAGGAATTCGAGCATGAATCCATCGGACACAAGTTTCTCGTCGTACAGGGTATTGAGCAAGGTGTAATGCCAAAAGCTGGCCCAACCTTCGTTCATCACCTTGGTTTGACCCTGCGGATAAAAGTACTGGGACATTTTGCGAACAATGCGTACCAGTTCGCGTTCCCAGTCGCGCAGTTTGGGCGCTTCTTTCTCGACAAAGTACAAAATGTTTTCGACGGGCTCACGGGGGTAGTTGTCTTGCCGGCGCTCAATTTGAGCCGCCTCGACTGGCGACACCTTGGCCATGATTTCATCGTACTGACGGCGCTTTTCCTCGGCCAGGTCATCGCGCTTCACTTTCAGTGATGCTTCGGATTCAAAACGTCGTTTGTAACGATCGACCCCAAAATGCTGTATGGCATGCGCAGCGTCAAGCACTTCTTCAACTGCATCGATACCATATTTTTCTTCGCACTCCATGACGTACTTCTTGGCGAACACCAGGTAATCGATGATTGCATCGGCCTGGGTCCACTGCCGAAACAGGTAGTTGCCCTTGAAAAAGGAATTGTGTCCGTAACAGGCGTGAGCAATCACCAGCGTCTGCATGGTCATGGTGTTCTCTTCCATGAGGTAAGAAATGCAGGGGTTGGAATTGATCACCACCTCGTAGGCAAGGTTTTGCTGCCCGGTTTCGTACAAATGCTCGTTAACCGAAAAGGATTTGCCGTAGCTCCAGTGTGGATACATCACGGGCATGGCACCGCTGGAATACGCATCCAGCATTTGCTCGGCACTGATCACTTCAATTTGATTGGGGAAGGTGTCGAGTTTGTATTTGTTGGCTGCAATGTCGTGAAGCTGCGTGTCAATGTCACGCAGCAGATCAAATGTCCACTCATTGCCGGCCAGGTCAAGTTGCTGGGCCATTGTTGCTACTCCTAACGCCCAAAGGCGACTTCTTTCTTTTCAAACAAGCCACGAAAAACGGGGTAAATGTCGCGGCGGTTGAACAGCTTGCGCATGGCAAAGTGCCCTGCAAAACTGTCTTCCAGCCGTTCAAAACTTTCCCACAAATCAGACGCGCGAGCCATGCCGAACATGGGTGTGGGCATGGTTTCCACGTAAGCGTAGTAGCGCACATGCGGCATGATTTTGGAAGAGAGATACTCCGCGCTGGCCCGCGCATCACGCGAGGTTGCATCGCCATCCGAGGCTTGCGCCACGTAAACATTCCAAGCGCTGCCTGGATAGCGGGTCTCGATGATGTGGTGCATCAATTCCATGGCGGGCATGATTTCCGTGCCACCACTTTTTTTGCCATAGAAGAAGTCTTCCTCGCTGACCTCCTCCGCTTCATCGGTGTGACGAATAAAAACCAGCTTCACTTCCTCGTACTTGCGAGTGAGGAACAGGTAAAGCAGTGTGTAAAACCGTTTGGCCAGGTCTTTCTTGGCCTCATCCATTGAAGCAGAAACGTCCATCAGGCAGAAAATCACTGCGTTGGTGGAGGGCTCGGGGTAGGTTACGCGATTGCGATAGCGCAGGTCGACCTCGTCAAGAAAAGGCACATAGGGCTTCTTCTTCACATCCTCGAGAAGATCAAGCTGGCCTTTCTCGTCTTCGTCATCGTCCTCATCATCGCCCCTGGGCTCGAGCGCGACGCGACGCATAAGCGAGGCCTTCATGGTCCGAAGTACGGAAAGCGAGGTGGGTGCACCCGTGCGGGAGTAACCCGCATTTCGGCTTTTCATGCGCTTAACCGATGAAATTTCCCGCTTCAGGAGTTCTGGCAACTCAAGATCGTCAAAATACAGGTTCAGGAACTCTTCGCGCGACAACACAAAGGTGAATCCGTCCTCTCCCTCGCCTTTGCCTGGTTTGCCGCCACCCTGCCCTTCGCCACCGCCGCTGGGTCGTGGAATTCGGTCGCCAGGTACGAAATCGCGGTTACCAGGAACCACATGCTCTACATCGCCACCCTGGCCAAAAATGAAGGTCGGCTCGGATACTTCGCGGGTGGGAATTCGCACTTTCACGCGCCCATCGCCGCTGACATCAGAAATTGACGACTCACCAGCCACATCCGCGACCGCTTTTTTCAATTGCGTTTTGTAACGCCGAATAAAGCGCTCGCGGTTGGGCAAGCTTCTGTTTTTGCCGTTGAGCCTGCGATCAATAATGGTTGAATCGCCCATGGCAAACTCCCTATGCGTTTTGCGTGATCAGGACGCCTTTTTCACGCGCAAATGCCATTCCACCAACAAACGAACCTGTTTTTCGGTGTAGCCCTTGGCCACCATGCGATCCACAAAGTTCTCGTGCTTTTCCTGGCTTTCTTTCGAGCCTTTGTGGTCGAAAGAAATAACCGGCAGCAGGTCTTCAGTTTTCGAGAACATGCTGCGCTCGATCACCTCACGCAACTTTTCGTAGCTGGTCCACGCGGGCATGGTGCCGGAATTGCTGGCCTGTGCACGCAACACAAAATTCACAACCTCGTTCCGGAAGTCTTTGGGATTGGCAATACCCGCAGGCTTTTCAATGCGAACCAATTCGTCGTTCAGTGAGTCGCGATCAAAAATTTGCCCAGTGGCCGGGTCGCGAAACTCCTCGTTCTGAATCCACTTGTCAGCAAACTGTATGTAACGCTCGAACAGGTTTTGTCCATACTCGCTGTAGCTTTCCAGGTAAGCCGTCTGGATTTCCTTGGCCACGAATTCAGCATACTTGGGCGTGAGGTAGCTCTTGATGAAATCAAGGTACTTGCGGGTTTGCTCCTCGGGCAAGTTGTCTTTAATCACCTGTTGCTCAAGCACGTACAACAAATGCACTGGGTTGGCTGCCACTTCATGGTGGTCGAAGTTGAACACTTTGGACAACACTTTGTAAGCCCAGCGGGTGGAAGAACCGTTCATGCCTTCGTCGGGCCCGGATTGGTCGCGGTACTCCTGAATAGGCTTGGCATGCGGGTCAACGTCTTTCAGGTTTTCACCGTCATACACGCGCATTTTGCTGAACAGATTGCTGTTTGCAGGTTCTTTCAAGCGCGTCAGCACGCTGAACTGCGCCATCATGTTCAGGGTTCCGGGCGCGCATGGTGCTTTGTTCAGCGAAGAATGCTCGAGCAGCTTCTCGTAGATTTTCACCTCCTCGGACACGCGCAGGCAGTAGGGCACCTTTACGATGTATACCCGGTCCAGAAACGCTTCATTGGTTTTGTTGTTGCGGAACTGTTGCCATTCCGACTCGTTGCTGTGGGCCAAAATAATGCCGTCAAAAGGAATCGAACCGAAACCTTCCGTGCCCTTGAAGTTGCGTTCTTGCGTGGCTGTAAGCAAGGGGTGCAGCATTTTGATAGGTGCCTTGAACATTTCCACGAATTCAAGCAAACCCTGGTTGGCCAGGCACAGGCCACCACTGAAGCTGTAGGCATCGGGATCGTCCTGGCTGAACTGGTTCAGCATGCGAATGTCGACCTTGCCCACCAGTGCTGAAATATCCTGATTGTTTTCGTCGCCAGGTTCAGTTTTGGCGATCGCAATTTGATTCAAGGTGGAAGGCATTAAACGAACCACCCGGAATTTGCGCAGATCACCGCCAAATTCAGCCAGGCGCTTGGTGGCCCAAGGGCTGGCAATGCCGGTCAAGTAACGGCGAGGAATGCCGTATTTGTCTTCAAGCGAGGCACCAAACTGGGTCGGGTCGAACAAACCCAATGGGGATTCGTTAATTGGCGAGCCTTTCAAGGCGTAGATGGGTTGCTGCTCCATCAAGGCTTTCAAACGTTCGGCCAGTGAAGACTTGGCACTGCCTACAGGGCCCAGCAGGTAAAGCACCTGCTTGCGCTCTTCAAGACCCTGGGCGGCATGGCGGAAATAGGCGACGATGTTTTCAATCACCTCCTCCATGCCGTAGAACTCTTTGAACGACGGATAACGGCGCACCACCCGGTTGGCGAAAATACGAGACAAACGGGGATCGTGCCGGGTGTTGATGACTTCGGGTTCGCCAATGGCATGAAGCATGCGCTCAGCCGCGCTGGCGTATGTGAGGGGGTCGGCTTTGCACAGGTCGAGGTATTCTTCGAGGCTCATCTCGGTTTGCTGCAAAGCTGCAAAACGAGACTGAAACTGACCGAAAATGTCAGAATCGCTGGAATTCAAATCACGCGGTTCAAGCTCTGTGTTCATGATGTCCTCCTGCACAACGCTTCTTTGCCTTTTGCTTCGGCCGTGAACCTATTTCGCGCCCAAAGCATTCACTTTCATCTCTCGAAAAAGTTGCAAAAAACAGGCCAGCTTGTTTGTTTACATTTTTGTGCTGTTTTGGTGCTTGCAACACTTTCTAGTTAACTTTGCTGTTACCACTATCTCCCTATCTAGTGGGGTATCAAACCCCTGAAGCGGTTAGAGCCTCTCTTTTGTTTAGACGCCAGACTGTTTGAGAAATTGCACTTTTTTGAACTTTTTGTTGTACCTGCTCTTCCATAAACTCCAGCACATTCATGACCACGCCCTTTTTGGCCAACACGCCGGGCATGTCATCAAGGCGGTACTGTTTGCGCAGCAGTTCAAACATGGGTTTGTCGATGGCGATCGACCTGCCCTGTTGAATATGTGACGCGATCGCCTTGATTAATTCCTTTTGAGTATCAATCTCAGAGAGTTTGCTGAACTCGAGTACGAAGCCGTGTTTGCGCAAACGATTCACAAACCTGGATTGTTTTAAACGCCCGGAAAGCACCACTGTCATTTCGATGGGCAAACCCGCCATACGCTGCAAATAATTCTCATGAAGCAAAGTTGGGAACACAATAAGGTTGCCACCCGAATCGCCCAGATGATCCATGTTTTCAATACGTGGCAACTGTTTGCCTGGCACCTTCAACAGCAGTTGGGCGCGCAGCGCCACATAAGGCTGCTTGAACAACCACAGGCCCAAAACCACCACATTGATGGCAGTGACTGCTGTGAACACCCAGAGCACCTCGCCTTTCATGGCCAGCAAAATAGCGATAGCGAACCCGGCGGAAACCACCATGAAAAAAGAATTGATGATGTTGTTGGCCGACACCACCCTCGAGCGGCTTTCCTTGGGCGCAAAAGCTTGCATGGTGGCGTACAGGGGAACGCTGTACAAACCCACGCCAACACTAATCAGTACAAAAAGTCCGAGCACGGCCAGGTTGTTCAGTTGGCTAAAAAATTCGACCACGGTTTGTTGATCCGGATTGGTTTGATAGGCCACCAAAACACCATGCAGCAATACCCCGGCCAGAATCATCACGACCAAGCCCCACAATACCAAACCCATTTCGATACGCTTTCGCGACCATTTTTCGCACAAAAATGCGCCAATACCCAACCCAACGGTAAACGCGAAAAGCAGAACAGTGGCCACACCCGGGCTGGCATTGAGCAGGGTTTTCGACAAGAGCGGGAACTGGGTTAAATAGGTTGCCCCCACAAACCACAGCCAGGAAATTCCCAACAAGGCGGGCCATACTTTGGGCAAATTGGTTGCGAAACTGACATTGCGCCACGTTTCCGTGAACAAGTTCCAATTCACCTTCAAATCAGGTGAATGCGATGGCGTCAAAGGCATGCGCTGCGCTTGGTATACGCCCAACAGGGCCACCAGAAAACCAAACCCGCACACGATGTAGACTGCGACATCACCGGCCTCCTGACTCATCAAACTACCGGCGGCAATTGTGCCCAGCAAAATGGCCATGAAGGTTGCAGACTCGACCAAAGCATTGCCCATGACCAGTTCGCTCGATTTGAGTTGTTCAGGTAAATAGGCATATTTTGCAGGGCCAAAAAATGCGGATTGCGTGCCCAGCAAAAATACGCCAAGTATGAGCAGTTCAACGGAATTCAACAAAAAGCCAGCGGCGGTGATCAATACAATCGGGGGCTCAAGCCATTTGGCCAATCGCATGACTTTGGTTTTGTCGAATTTGTCGGCAAGCTGCCCGCTGGTGGCGGAGAAAATAACGAAGGGGAGGATGAACAGTGCCGCAATCAGATTGATGAGCAAACCAGGGGAAAAGCTGCCGCGAAGCGCATCGTTGTAGGTGACTGCAAGCGTAACCGCAAATTTCAAAAGGTTGTCGTTGAACGCGCCGAGAAACTGCGTCCAGAAGAATGCACCAAAACGATTGTCACGAATCAATTCAATTGCCATGCATTCAGCATAGCGCAAAAAATTCTGAACGAGTAACAAAAAAGGCCCCGCTTTCGCGAGGCCTTTCGATGTTTTCGCTACAACAAAATGTTGCCGAAAAACTTGCCCTTTAAAATCAAGCAGCTGCCTTGTACTCCGTGACTGGCTTGGCTTCAATGATCTCGTCGGGAATTTGACCATTGGTGCGCAAGTAGTCTTTGCTGAAGTCGTCGGTCAGGATCGCATCGAAACGAATTGGTTCGTACTCGCGAATGCCCTGGGCCAGATCGGGGCTGATCAGGTTTTTGGCCACAGCGTCTTTCAACTGGGCTTCCAGACCTTCTCCGACAACCTTGCCTGACGACACTGCTTTCAGGAAGTTGCTGTAACCAGGTTCAATCGACAACAGTTTGTCGGCTGCTTCCAGAATGCGGCCAGTGGGGTCGGACAAACCTTCACCCACAAACACTTTATCGAGCAAGCGGTTTGCGAAAGCATTGCGAGTCATCAGGAGTTCTGCCACTTCGGCGTTCACCTTGTCGCTTGGGCCTTTGGTTTTGCCCATACCCAAGGGATAGGCCACGAAGTTCAACAATTTGCCAACTGCCTTGTTCGGGAAGTTGCGGTTGAACTCGGTGAAAGCCTTGTCGATTTCGAACAATGAATCTTCAATCGCCCATTGAGCGTGGGGCAGTTCATCCGCCAAACGACCATTGGTTTCAAAGTACTTCAGCACGGCTGTGGCCATGTATAGGTGGCTAAGCACGTCACCCAAACGGGCCGACAAACGCTCGCGACGCTTCAGTTCACCACCCAAAACACCCATGGCCACGTCGGCTGTGAATGCCAGGGCGGCAGAACGACGCTCAATGGCTTTTGCATAATCAGCCATTGGGCCGCTCACGGGGCTTTTCGCCAAACGGTTGCCGGTCAGGCCCAACACCAGGGCACGCATGGCACGGTTGAAAATGTGACCCAAGTGACCAAAGAAAGCGGTGTCGAAATCACGCAGACCCTCTTCTTTGTTGGGGTTTTGGGCTGCTTGCATTTCTTTCA
Source organism: Limnobacter sp. UBA7229 (assembly GCF_002473065.1). Classification (NCBI taxonomy): domain Bacteria; kingdom Pseudomonadati; phylum Pseudomonadota; class Betaproteobacteria; order Burkholderiales; family Burkholderiaceae; genus Limnobacter; species Limnobacter sp. UBA7229. The sequence continues at coordinate 360,682 of NZ_DKTN01000022.1, forward strand.
GCACCCAAGGATGACAACGGATTGCACCCTGACCAAATACGATCAGGTTACGCGTCATGATGTTCGCGCCCTCAACGGTAATGGCAACCGGCATGGCTTGGTAAGCCTGACCCAGGTAGTTGCGTGGGCCAAGAATTACCGTACGACCACCATGAACGTCCATAGAGCGCAGAATAATTTCACGCATCATTTCGGTCATGTGGTACTTCATCATGGCGGTGACCACAGATGGTGCACATTCGGCACAAGCTGTTGCAGTCAACACGCGTGAGGCTTCCAGTTTGTAAGTGAGACCACCGATTTTACCGGTTGCTTCCTGAACGCCTTCAAAACGACCAATTGGCATTTTGAACTGGCGACGAATTCGGGCGTAGGCGCCAGTGGCCAGGTACATGCCCCAACCAGAGGCTGCGGACAAAGCTGGCAAGGAAATGCCACGGCCTGCTGACAAACATTCAACCAGCATTCTCCAACCCTTGCCGGCCATTTCACGACCACCAATGATGGAAGTCAGCGGAATGTAAACATCGTTACCGATGATGGGGCCGTTCATGAACACCGCGCCAGGGAAGTGGCGACGACCAATTTGTACATTGGGAGTGTCGGCTGGCAGCAAGGCGCAGGTAATGCCGTAGTCGACCTTGTTTTTGTCGCCCAGCAAACCATCGGGGTCTTTCAGTTTGAATGCCAAACCAACCACAGTGGCCACTGGGGCCAAGGTGATATAACGTTTGCTGAAATTCAGTACGATGCCCAATTCTTCTTTGCCATTCACAACGCGCTTCACAACCACGCCGGTGTCAGGAATAGCAGAGGCATCCGAACCCACTTCAGGGCCGGTCAGGCCAAAACATGGAATTTCGCGACCGTCTACCAAGCGTGGCAGCCAGTAGTCTTTCTGTTCTTGCGTGCCGTAGTGCATGATCAGCTCGCCTGGGCCCAATGAGTTGGGAACCATCACGGTGACGGATGCAGTCAATGAACGGGTTGCAATTTTCGCGACCACGCAGCTTTGTGCGTAGGGAGAGAAACCCAAACCGCCGTGTTCTTTGGCGATCAACATGGCGAAGAATTTCTTCTTGCCCATGAAATCCCACACTTCCTGTGGCAGGTCTTTCAGCTCGAACGTGATTTTCCAGTCGTCGAGCATTTTGCAAAGCTCTTCAGTCTCGTTCTCAAGATAAGACTTCTCATCTGCTGTGAGCTCGGTGTACTTCACGTTCATCAGCTTGGACCAGTCTGGCTTGCCACCGAACATTTCGGCTTCCCACCAGGTGTCGCCAGCCTCGAGGGCGTCCTTTTCCGTCGGGCTCATGGCTGGCAGGGCCTTGCTGAAGGCCTTGAAAATTTGCGCTGTCAACACACCACGGCGCAGGCCTGGCACGTTGAGAACTACGGCGATCGGCAGGTAAATTGCGGCAAACACAATGAGACCCAACTCACCCAAGCCACCCAGAGCATAGAAGCCCAAAGCGGATGCGCCAATGGCAGCGGTGAAGGTCAGCAGGTTTGCACCGCTGTAGACGAGGCCGATCAGCACAACTGCTGAGAAAACGGCAAAAAGTGAATTTGACATGTTTATACCCCTTGAATGTCATCAAAGTTACTTCTAAGTTACTTAGGCGTAACATGCGCTTTCAGTGAACAACTGTCAACCTCATTGCACCAAAAAAACAGCGACTTTTCTAGAGCCTCAGTTCGAAAAAAATCAATGATTTACCTTGCACCGCAACATGTATTCACAGCAAAACAGGCAAGAAGCAATGCACACAACGATTTAAAGGCAGCAATGATTAAGTGCGGCGCAACACGGCTGTTTTTAGTTGAACCCGGTATTTCACGAGATTTCACAAGCCCCCAATCAAGCGCCACCCAGTTGCCTCATCGGGCTAACAAGCGCGCCAATTAACCGATACACTTCACCCCATGCAGTACAACATCCACAATAAAAAGCGAGGGACATATGGCAGTTAACGTGAATGTGAAAATCGAAAAGTCGTTCAAAGTGGCCTGCAGTGCCAAGAAAGCATTTGACCAGTTGGCTGATGTTGCCGACACCGTGGCCCTGTTTCCCAAGCTGGACAAAATTGTTGACCTGGGCGATGCAGTGTGGCGTTGGGAAATGGCCAAGATTGGCGCGGCAGGTATTTCCCATCAGGTGAAGTACGCGGTGAAGTACAGCAACGATGGCAAATCGAAGATTGACTGGAACCCGGTTGCGGGCGAAGGCAATGCCACTGTGGCTGGCGGTTGGGTGATTAAGGAAGACAGCCCCAAGGCATGTACAATCTCGTTCCGCTCAACTGGCGAGTTCGAAATGCCGGTGCCCCGCCTGATGAAGGGGATTGCGGAAGGTATCGTGAAATCTGAGTTCGACGCGCAGGTCGGTACGTTTCTCGACCGCGTGAAAGCCAAACTGGAATCTTGAACAAAACAACAAGGGAGCCCGATTAAGGGCTCCAAAGCGCTTTAGGAGACGCAATGCCCTGGATGATTTACGGTGCCAATGGTTACACCGGTGAAATGATTGCGCGTGAAGCGGCCAAACGCGGCATGCGCCCCATTCTGGCTGGCCGCAATGAAGCGGCAGTGACCGCCTTGGCCAACAAACTAAGCTTGCCAAGTCGTGTCTTCTCGTTGAGTGATGAAGCCGCAGTGCTTGAAGGATTGAATGAAGTTGACCTGGTTTTGCATTGCGCAGGCCCCTTTTCAGAAACAGCCGAGCCGATGATGATGGCTTGCCTGCAAACCAAAACACACTACCTGGACATCACCGGTGAAATTTCGGTGTTCGAGCTGGCCCAGTCACTGAGCGGCAAGGCACGCAAACAAAAAATTGTGCTGTGTCCAGGTGTTGGCTTCGATGTGATTCCAACCGATTGCGTGGCCGCCCGCTTGCACGAGTTGTTGCCAGATGCCACCCACCTGGCCCTGGGTTTTGATTCCCGCAGTGGCTTGTCAGCAGGCACTGCGAAAACCACCGTCGAGGCCATGAAGTTGGGCGGCCGCATTCGTGAAGAGGGTGAAATCAAGGCAGTGGGCTTGGGCTACAGCACTCGCGAAATCAATTTTGGCAACGGTACCAAGTTTGCGGTCACCATTCCTTGGGGCGATGTGTCCACTGCATTCCACAGCACCGGCATTCGCAATATTGAGGTGTACATTCCTTCCTCACCGAAATCGGTACGGATGATGCGAGCTGCAAACCTGGCCCGCCCTATTCTGGGCATGTCTCTGGTTCAGGGAATTCTGAAAAAACAGGCCGCGAAAGTAGAAGGTCCCAACGAAGAACAACGCGCCAAAATGCCTGCGTATGTGTGGGGCGAGGCCACGAATGCCGAAGGTAAAAAGGTGGTTGCCCGGGTAAAAACTGCCAATGGATATTCTTTGACCGTGATGGGATCACTGGCTGTAGCCAGCTTTATCTTGATGGAAAAGAATGTTGCTGGCGGTGCTTACACACCATCGAAGCTGATGGGCAGCGATTTGGTTGAACGTTTGGATGGTTGCGGAAAAATCCAGATTTTCGAACAGTAACTTCTTATTGCCGATTCAATAAAAAACCCCTTGCTGTTTGATGCAGCAAGGGGTTTTTCTTTGATCCACAAATTACTTCTGGAATTCTTCGCTTTGAATTTTCCAGGTGCCGCTGGCCTTGGACAGGGTCAGCACTTTTGTGCCAGAGTCGTTGTAGCGATTTGATGAATAATCTTGCTTGAACTTGACAGTGGCCAAGGCCTCGGACTGCACGTCAATTTGCACATCGGACACGCTGACAGAAATTGTTTCTTTGTCAGACAAACGTGCGCGACGTTGCCCTTCCCAGGCGGCGCGAGATTTCTTTCCATGCTCAAAGGTGTCTGCATAAAAACCGAGATACCCGTTTGCATCTTTAGACGACCAGGCGGCAGCCCAGTTGCTCAACATGTCGTTAATGGCAGCAGCATCGCCCACATCGGCGCCCACAGCCAAACTGGGTTCTGGGGCCATAACTTCGCCAGCGCTGGCTTCAGGTGCAGCAACAGCAGACGCATCAACTACCGGTGCCTCTGCAGGTGCGTCAGCCAAAGGTGCGGGCGGCGGCGTCAATGGCGCCAAACGCACCACTTTTTGATCTTTGAAGTAAACGGCATAGGGCACAAATTCTTCGCTGGCTCCCTGGCCTTTCTTCAACACATAGTCCCAACGATCGTCTTGATCTTTCGCGCTCAACATGGGCATGCCCAATCGGTTTTGAACCTGAAGCGGCGACATGCCCAGCTTGATTCGGGCCAAATCAATGTTGGTGATGAAATCACGCGGACCCACATGCTCGAAATCAGAATCGAGGTACTCGGGAATGTCTTTGATGCCTGTCATTGATCCGCAAGCGGCCAAAACAGTCACTGACAAAGCCAAGGCCGCGGTTTTGATAAAACGAGAAGTGCCGATGCGATCAAATGTACTCAAAGTTGTCTCCCTTTGATGTGTATTGTGTAGAAGTCGTTTGATAAAAAAGGAATGTAGCAAGCCTACCTGAGAATATGGCTTGAAAATCGAATGTCTACGCGCATCTTAACCAATGCCACTCTGTTTGGTAAACACCCGTATACATTTGGATTCCGCTTACAATGCCAATACTCAACGTTTACGATAGCAATTCGTGATTAATAAGCTTCAATTATAGAAATTGACTATTGAAACTCACGTGCAACACACAGGATTAACACTATGAACACCACCATCATTGGCAGCGGCGTGGCCGCATGGACTTTGGTTAGAGAACTTCGCAAAGCCGACCCCGAGGCGGAGATTCGCCTGATCACGGCAGACAGCGGTGACTTTTACTCCAAGCCCATGTTGAGCAATGCGCTGGCCAGTGGCAAAACAGCCGAGAGCCTGGTGATGACGCCTGCTGCAAAATTTGCCGAACAACAGAAAGTTGAACTGGTGCCCAACGCCACCGTGAGCGCGGTGGATGCTGAATCGCGCAGACTGACAAGCAGCGCAGGCGAGTTCAGCTACGACAACTTGGTATTGGCTCTGGGTGCCGACACCATCAAACTGCCGATTGAAGGCGATGGCGCAGGCGACGTGATTAGCGTGAATGACTTGAATGATTATGCAGAATTTCGAAAACTGCTGGATGGCAAGAAAGAAGTGGCCGTGTTGGGTGCAGGCTTGATCGGTTGCGAGTTTGCCAACGATTTGTTGAAAGCGGACATTCACACCACTGTGTTTGACTTGGCTGACCGTCCCCTGGCCCGCCTACTGCCTGAACAAGCCAGTACCTTCATGCAAAACAAACTGGCCGAGAAAGGCGTGAGCTGGAAACTGGGGCGTACCGTAAACAGCATATCGAAGAACGGGGCTGGCTACACACTGACGGATTCCACTGGCGAAACAACCCAAGCTGATTTGGTGTTGTCTGCAGTCGGTTTGAAGCCACGCACTGCATTGGCCGAAAATGCGGGCATTACAGTGGCGCGCGGCATCGTGGTGAACAACCTTGGACAGACCAGCAACAACAACATTTATGCCTTGGGTGATTGCGCCGAATACCTGGGCAAGTTTGTGTTGCCGTACATTATGCCGGTGATGCAAGCTGCGCGCGCCATGGCGCAAACACTGGCTGGCAAACCCACTGAAATCAAATTCCCTGCAATGCCGGTGAGCATTAAAACGCCCGATTGCCCTGCGGTGGTGAACCCACCCCTGCCCGAGCATGAGGGTGAATGGGAAATAACAGCCGATGACAACGGTGTGAAAGCCTTGTTTAAAGGCGCAGATGGCGCGCTGCTGGGCATGGCATTGTTGGGTGAGGCCAGCAAAGAACGCCAAGCTTTAACCCCCCAACTGCCTGCGATGATTTAAAATTGCGGCAACGTTAAACCTATTGAATTGGAAACCGAATGGCCCAGTACGTCTACAGCATGAACCGCGTGGGGAAAATTGTTCCCCCCAAGCGCCAGATTTTGAAAAATATTTCGCTGAGCTTTTTCCCCGGCGCGAAAATTGGTGTGCTGGGCTTGAACGGCTCTGGCAAATCCACCCTGCTGAAAATTATGGCTGGTGTGGACAAAGACATTGAAGGCGAAGCAGTGCCCATGCCCAATTTGAATATTGGGTATTTGAGCCAGGAACCAGAACTGAACCCCGAGCACACGGTGCGCCAGGCCGTTGAAGAAGGTTTGGGTGAACTGGGCATGGCCCAGCAAAAGCTGGAGGAAATTTACGCCGCCTACGCCGACCCTGAAGCAGACTTTGACAAACTGGCTGAGGAACAAGCCAAGTGGGAAGCTGTGATTGCCGCTGCGGGCAACGATGCTGAACACCTGATGGAAATTGCAGCCGATTCACTGCGCCTGCCCCCTTGGGAAGCCAGCGTGGCCACGCTTTCCGGTGGTGAGAAACGCCGTGTGGCATTGTGCCGCCTGTTGATGAGCAAACCGGACATGTTGCTGCTGGACGAACCCACCAACCACCTGGATGCTGAATCGGTGCACTGGCTTGAGCAGTTCCTGCACAAGTTCCCAGGTACTGTGGTGGCTGTTACCCACGACCGCTACTTTTTGGACAATGCCGCCGAATGGATTCTGGAACTGGACCGAGGATCTGGCATTCCGTGGAAAGGCAACTACAGTTCCTGGCTGGACCAAAAGCAGGACCGCCTTAAGCAAGAAGAAAGCAGCGAAAGCGCACGCCAGAAAGCCTTGAAAAAAGAACTGGAATGGGTTCGCCAAAACCCGAAAGGACGCCAGGCGAAATCCAAAGCGCGTATTGCACGCTTTGAAGAATTGTCTAGCCATGAGTACCAGAAGCGCAACGAGACACAGGAAATTTTTATTCCCGTGGCCGAGCGTTTGGGCAATGAGGTGATCGAGTTTGAAAATGTAAGCAAAGCCTTTGGTGACCGCTTGCTGATTGACAACCTCAGCTTCAAGATTCCACCCGGCGCAATTGTGGGTGTAATTGGCCCCAACGGTGCGGGTAAATCGACTTTGTTCAAAATGATTGCAGGCAAGGAAGAGCCCACCAGTGGTTCAATCAAAGTTGGCTCAACTGTGCGCATGGCCGTGGTTGACCAGGCCCGCGATTCACTGCCCAACGACAAAACAGTGTTCGATGGCGTGGCCGATGGTGCGGACATTCTGACCGTGGGCAAGTTCGAAATGCCTTCACGCGCTTACCTGGGACGCTTCAACTTCAAGGGTGGCGACCAGCAAAAGCTGATTGGCAATTTGTCCGGTGGTGAGCGTGGTCGTTTGCATTTGGCCAAAACCCTGATCTCCGGCGGCAACGTGTTGCTGCTGGACGAACCATCAAACGATCTGGACGTGGAAACACTGCGCTCGCTGGAAGACGCGCTGCTGGAATTTGCGGGCACTGTGCTGGTGACATCTCACGACCGTTGGTTCCTGGACCGTATTGCTACACACATTCTTTCCTGTGAAGGTGATTCGCAATGGGTGTTTTTTGACGGCAACTTCCAGGAATACGAAGCTGACAAAATCAAGCGACTGGGTGAAGAAGGTGCGCGACCGAAGCGAGTGCGTTACAAGCCTTTGAAGTAATTGTTTTTGGGTTGATGTAAAAAAACCGAACTTTGGGTGAACCGGGTTCGGTTTTTTTATTGGTGGGGGGTTGTGCTTAGTGTTGAGGAAACCGTTGGACATGAGAGGCTCGACCCGGCGTGTCCGTTAAACGGGGTCAACTCCAAATTGTTAGTGCACCGCAGTTACTGTGAACGCTTAATGGCATCAGCCAACTTCAATGCTTTGGCACTAAGAGCGTTGAACTTCTGATTGAGTTCAATATGCCCAGACCTCCATTCAAGAACACCATTCTTATAACGTTGACCGACAATAACGTCATTCATCGAACCCATGCCACCATACGCAGAAAGAAAATACTCTATGCCCGAGTAATCTGAGTTGAGTAGGCGCGCTCTCGCTTTTCGCATCCATCCGCCCCAGTGGACATTTCCGTCTTCTTCAAGAACTGCGGCGAGTTCATCCAACACACCGATTAGCTCTTCAGTTTTTGGGCCCAATTTGAAACACCTAACGTTTGAATTCAGCGACTGGCCGCGCTTTTCGGCCAGTCGGATGGAATGAGGGGTTAGCCATTACACATGCGCCAAACTATGAATGGAGAAAAGACGATTGGCGATACTTTTCTCAGCGGTTTTTAAATCATAGCTAGCTTGCAAATTGAGCCAATACTGTGGAGTTTGATCAAAAGCTTTTGCAAACAGCAATGCCAATTCAGCCGTAACTGGGCGCTTGCCTTTAACGACATGGGAAATGCGCATGGGCGACACACCAATGGTGCGAGCAAACAATGCTTGAGAAATATGAAGCTCCTCAAGGATTTCAGCGAGATACTCGCCAGGATGGATGGATGTTAAACCATTGCGGATCATGTTATTCCTCCTAGTGGTAATCCACTATTTCGACATTAAATGCGTCACCGTTTTCAAATGTAAAACAGACACGCCACTGTTGGTTTATACGTATGCTCCATTGACCAATGCGATTACCTGAAAGAGCCTCCAGTTGATTGGATGGCGGCAAACGTAAATCTTTTAACTCTGTAGCGGCATGCAATTGATTAAGACGCATAGCTGCACGTTTGAGAATTTCCGAAGGTAAACGACGAGATTTACCTGTGACGAAAAAGCCCTCGGTTTCAGTGTTGGCAAATGTTTGAATCATGCGCCAATCATAAACATAATGTTTACGTTGTGCAAGTATTCTTGATGGCTAACACTGGAGGTGAGCGGCATGACGCGGCATTGCGCCACAAGGCGTAAGCCCACCAGCACGCTTCGCGCGGGCATGGCCGGCTGCCGTAGCGGGTCCGGTTGAACGACATGTTAGGCCGCACTGGTCGTTGTTGGATCAATTGGCATGAGCTTTTCCAGACGAGCGATTGTGAAGCACCAAGCCTCAGGAATCGTGTCGACGCTGCCTTTGGCAATGCCACCTTGCCAGATGTATCGCTCTCGAAGTGACGTGTATCCATGCTTGCCACGGCTGGCCTTCAGGTAGTCCGCCATCTCCTCAGGCTTCGCGAGGTAGATCCTGGGCATATCACCAAACTGAGTGTCCTTGAACTGCACCAGGCAGAAGATCAGATTGGCGCGTGAGTGCTTTTTGAGCCAGAGATCGATCGCTTCAAAGTACGAGTTGCCCTTGTTCTTAAAGCTCTGAATCAACCCCCAGCCACCATCTTTGCTCCCCTTGACTGAAACCAACGCGTGACTATCGCCGCGGGCGACCACGAGGTCGTAGCCGGGCTGATTGGCGCCGTACTGCACAGAAACCTCGCAGCCCGCTTGTGCGAAGAGCGCTGCGGCAAATGCCTCGGCTGAGATGGCAACATGGTATTGCTGCATATTGTGCGGCCTAACGCTCAAATCAGCGGCGAAGACTTTGGCGAGTCCGCTGGATTTGCTTGTTAAATGCACCTTCCTGAACACCGAAATATAGGTTGATACCAGTAACAAACTTAAACACAGACAAACGGTATAAGTCTCGGAGTAACTTCGGTACCTCGGTTTGATTCTGGTCAAGATCCCCCACTATCTCGTTGTAAAGGCTCATAAGTTCACCTTGGCTTTTTAAGCTAGTTTCAGCGAGATCGCAGCTTTTAGCCACGAAATTCGAGTTTGAAATTTCATTCCCACTTTCTGATTGAGAAAGTCGCTGTAACTCCTGCAATAAATGCTTGCTCTCGACCTTTTGTGGTTCGGAGTGTGCAATACCGGTAGTCCCAGCGTCTACGTATGTATAAGCGTTGTGGCCACTAAGCTTGTTAGGTTGACAGAAATTAGATCTTTGGATGAATGCTCTGTTTTTATGAGCATGCCAAAATTCTTCTTTTGTATGGAATGCTGGACTAGCATATGTCACGATACCCCGATCTCCCACACTCGATTCCAAATTTTCAAGCGTCTGTTGTTGATGCTCTAAAACTTTATATCGATAGTAATCTCGCTGCCAGGACTGCCATTCAGATGCGGTCTCTTTGACCATTCGCTCTGGCCGTTTATGCTGAATGAAGGCATTGAATTTAAACTGCGGCAGATCACTATCAAACGCTTCTTCCAACTCAAAAGCATCCTTAGGAAAATATAAGCCACTCAAATAACTTCTGAAAAACCTCCTGTACCATGGATATCCACCCAAAAAATGGCGCCAGAACGCTTTATTGCGAGTAAACAATGCTGCGTCAAATCCCAAAATATTCTCTAAATACTGACCAGGCGGGAAGATCAGATTACTCCCTTGAAGCAACTCGATATTTAAGTGTTGCTCGTACTGCTTCTCTTCAAACTCTGCGAGCAAGCTCGATACTCCCTTTCATTTAACTAGTTTTATCGAACAATAACGGCGATATCCATTTATCCGAACATCACCCCTGAGAACCCCTCAACTGAGTGAGTCCTTTGTACAACTTAGCGACTGACAAATATACTGTTCTTATGAACAGTATAACTAAAACCCAAAACCCGCCACGTTTGCTTAACGAATTGCGTACGGTGATTCGCTCTAAACACTTTTCCTTTACAACCGAAGAAGCATACGTGTACCGGGTTTTGTTTTGCACTCATCGTTCTAATCCACCATGGCTACCGCAGGCCGGTACCAAAGCCAAGAAACGTGCTCGAAATGCAATTTCAACAGGTTCAAAATGTAAATGGATCAGTATGCAACAGCAAGCAAGTTGATCCGTGCACCCTATTGCTTGGGAAGTAAGCAATTGCCAAAGGGCCGCCCAGCCTTGTTGTGCGCAACAAGGCAACATGCGCCACCCTGCATTTGCGGGGTAACCATGCAAAACTGCACCAGGCAAGCCCGGTAAAATTTAATAATTTTATTGCGCAGAAATACGCGTTTAAAAATAAAAAATCACCCTAATACGCGTTTATACGCGATTTAAAACATAACTTTACTTGAAATATTTAAATTATTGCAATACGCTTAATAACGCGCATAAAATACAAAAAAATAATCAAAACGTACAAAAACACATTTTAGGAACGACATAAATTGCCTCAAAAAACGCTTGCGGAACTGGAAACCACTTTGGGCGCAAACCTGAAACAGCTTCGCCTGAGCCGAAACACCGACCAACACACACTGGCTGAACAAGCCGGTGTAAGTACCCGTGCGCTGCAAAGCTTGGAAAACGGGGAAGGTTCATCATTGCAAACACTGGTAAAAGTTGTCCGCGCCTTGGGGAGGGAAAGCTGGTTCGACACAATTGCACCAGTTGCAACCATCAACCCCATGACCATGGTGGCCAAAGCAGCACCCCGTCAGCGCGCAAGGCGCAAACCGAGCAAGTCATGAATAACAAAAAGAAAATCGCACGAACAAAAAGCACGGCCTATCAACCCGTGGACCGTGTTGAAGTCTTTCTTTGGGGAAAACAAGTGGGTGCGGTAGCGCGAGACCCTGTGTACGGCTATTACGCCTTCGCCTACGCACCCGCCTTTCTAAAAACCGGCATTGAACCTGCCCCACTACAAATGCCTTTGAACAACGGCGACCCATATTTGTTCACAGATCTGCCAGTTGAAACTTACAAACGGTTACCGGCCATGCTGGCCGATGCCCTGCCCGATGATTTTGGCAATGCATTGATTGACCGTTACATGGCCGAGCGGGGTTTGTCTAAAAGTGACATTACTGCACTCGATCGCCTGGCCTACATGAGTAACCGCGCCATGGGTGCTCTCACATTCAAACCAAGCCGCGGGCCTTCGAAGCGAGTGGCCACCTCAATTGAATTGGGTAGCTTGGTAGAACAGGCCAGAAAAGCGGTGACTGGTCAGTTTGACGACGATGAAGATGAATACACAAATGCAGCCTTGCGCAGCATTATTGATGTGGGTACCTCCGCTGGTGGGGCCCGTGCCAAAGCGGTTGTTGCATGGAACCGCGAGACGCAAGAAATTCGTTCCGGACAAGTGGATACACCGCCAGGGTTCGAACACTGGCTACTAAAATTCGACGGCATTGGCAAAGACAACGAACTGGGCGCATCAGGAGGCTATGGTCGAATTGAATACGCCTATTATTTGATGGCCAGGGCGGCGAAAATTTCCATGTCAGAATGTCGACTACTAGAGGAAAACGGCCGTGCGCACTTTATGACACGCCGTTTTGACCGGGCTGCAAACAATGTGCGCCATCACATACAAACGCTGTGCGCATTCAACCACCTGGACTATAAAAAGAAAGGCACGAATGCTTATGCTCAATTATTCGACTGCATTGTGAAACTGCAACTTCCTTATGAACAAAAAGAAGAAGCGTTTCGACGCATGGTATTCAATGTGATGGGAAGAAACTGCGACGATCACACCAAGAACTTTTCGTTTTTGCTAAAGGAAGGATCAAGCTGGGAACTGGCACCAGCCTACGACATCACCTTTGCACACAACCCTGAGGGTGAATGGACTCACCAACATTTGATGTCGGTGCATGGAAAATTCAAGAATTTCGCTGAGCTTGATTTGCTGGAAGAGGCGGAGCGCTTTGCAATAGGTTCCGCACCCAAAGTTATTCGAGAAGTTCGCCAAGCCATTAAACGTTGGCCTGAATTCGCATCGCTGGCGGGGGTACCGCCTGAGCAGGCAAAAAAAATTAACGAGCAGCTGCTGGTTCTGTAACCGCAGCATCAATCAGCTGTCTTTTTTGTTTTTAGTTTTGGTGTACAAGTTTTCTGCCCATTGTGCGCTTGCTTCAGCGGTAGGTGCGCTGGCTTTGCTCTTCCCCACCTTGCGCGCCAGCACCACGGCAATAAGCAACACCACAAATGGCCCCAACCACAACACCGCATTTTCCATGCTGTAAGCGGGCTTGTAGATCACAAACTCGCCATAGCGATCTTGCATGTAGCTTTTAATTTCCTCGTTGGTTTTGCCAGCACGAATTTGCTCGGCAATTTTGTCTTTCAAATCGACTGCCAAGGAAGCATGAGAATCAGCCAGCGACTGGTTCTGGCACACCAAGCAACGCAACTCGCTGGCCACTTCTTTGTACTGTTCTTTCTCTGCTGCATTCAGGTCATTCACATTCATCGGGAAGCCTCTATTGCGGGCAGTGCCATGCTGTCGAAATAATCAACGGGAATTGGCCCCACTTGTTTGTGAATAATGGTGTTGTTGGCGCTCATTAAAAAAGTTTCGGGCACGCCATACACACCCAACTCAATTCCATACTGGCCTTGCTGGTCTATCAGGATCAAATCATAAGGATTGCCATATTGCGCCAGCCAACGGCGGGTATTGGCCAGGTCGTCTTTGTAAGCCAAGCCCACCAGCTTGATTTTGTTCTGTTTTGCCAAAGCAATGAAATGCGGGTGCTCCACCAAACACGCTTGGCACCACGATGCGAACACATTCAGTACCCAAGGCTGACCTTTCAGTGCATCAATACTTTGCAGTGTTTGAATGTCGGCAATTTGCACTGCATCAGCCTCTGGCCCGTTAAAGCTGAGCACGGGAAGCACTACCGCAGGCGCGGGCTTACCAATCAATGCGGAGGGTAATTTCTTGGGGTCAAGCCACAAACCACGGAGCAAAAACACACCCAAAAACAACAAGACCAAAATTGGCAAATACAGGCGCAAGCGTTTCTTGATCATGCCGCCACCGCATTCTTTCTGGGCCGGTAACGGCGATCAAACACGGTAAGCAAACCACCCAGTGCCATCAAGGCACAACCCCACCAAATCAGGTTGATCAATGGCTTGTAATACAGGCGCACGCCCCACGCCCCGGAGTTTGCGCTGCTTTGAACTGCATCGCCAAGGCCGATGTACACGTCGGAGAACCAATCACTGTGAATGGCTGCCTCAGTCATGATTTGCTCTGAACTTTGATAGCGACGTTTCTCAGGTTCCAGCAAGTGGATCACCGTGCCGTCGCCACGCGTTAATTCGAACACGCCCAGAGCAGCCACATGGTTTTGCCTTTGCACCGAATCAACTCCAATGAATGTGACTCGCCATAGGCCAATTTCAGAAGTTTCTCCTGGCTTGAGCACGGCATCGGTTTCAGTCTCAAAAGTTTTTACCCAACTGACGCCCACCACAAACACAGCCACTCCCAAATGCGCAAGCACCATGCCCCAATACGAAAGAGACAAACGGCGAATGCGATACAGCAAACCACTTTCAGGAATGCTTGCCCCGGCTTTGCGCGTGGCCACCGCAGCATGGGCCAGCGTGGCCACCGCCATGAACACTGCACACACCACACCCACAGCCCACAACAGGCTGAAATAACCATTGAACAAGGCTGCTCCCAACAACACCAGCGCGGCAACAGCGAGCGCTACTGCCCCGGGCTTGATGTATTGCGCCAGACGCGTTTCGCGCCAGCGAGAATCGGGACCCAAGGCCATGAGCAACACCGCGGGCAATAGAATGGGTGCAAACATGGCTTCAAAATAAGGCTGCCCCACTGACATTTTCCGCCCGCCAATTACCTCGACCACCAAGGGGTAAAGAGTACCCAACATCACGGCCACCAGGGCAGCGCTCATGAGCACATTGTTGGACAGCAACAGCGACTCACGACCAGTGGCCTTGAAATTGCCACCCTGCCCCACCTCACCTGTTTTAAGCGCATACAGAATGTAGGAAGCGCCCACCACAATAAACAACAAGGCGAGAATGAACACGCCACGTTCAGGGTCTGTTGCGAAAGCATGCACCGAGGTAAGCACACCCGAGCGAACCAGGAATGTACCCAGCAGGGACAAGGCAAAGGTGGTGAGTGCCAGAAGCAAGGTCCAGCTTTTCAGGGCACCGCGTTTTTCAGACACGGCCAGTGAATGAATGAGCGCGGTACCTGCCAACCAGGGCATTAAAGATGCATTTTCGACCGGGTCCCAAAACCACCAACCACCCCAACCCAGTTCCCGGTAAGCCCACCAGCTTCCCAAGGCGATGCCCATGGTCAGAAACGCCCACGCCACATTGGTCCAGGGGCGACTCCAGCGCGCCCAGGTCATGTCGAATCGGCCCTCCAGCAAACCAGCCACTGCGAAGGCAAAGGTCACTGCGAAGCCCACATAGCCCATGTACAACAGGGGGGGATGAATGATCATGCCGATGTCTTGCAGCAGCGGGTTCAGGTCTCGCCCGTCGACGGGTGTGGGGTACAGGTATTCAAATGGGTTGCTGGCAATTAACAAATAAAGCAGAAAACCCACCAGCACCAATTGCAAGGTGGCCAGTACGCGCACTTTGAAACAAGCCGACACCTCGAATTTGGCCCAGGCCACAGCTTGGGTCCAGCCTGCAAACATGAGCACCCAAAGTAAAAAGGAGCCTTCATGAGAACCCCAACTTGCGGCCACCTTGTAAAAAACAGGCAGAGCCAGGTTGGAGTTTTCAGCCACGTTGCGAACTGAAAAATCGCTGATCACAAAGGAATAGACCAAACCAACAAAGGCAATACTGACGAGCCCAGAGACCAGCAGCACATTGCGTTGAATCGAGTTCAACAAAGTGACTGCTGGCGCATGGTTATATACCCCTCGCACTGCGGCAAAACCAGCGACTGCGCCAAACAAGGCCAACACGGTGGCCAAGGCTAAACTGAACTGGGATATCAAGGCGATCACTGCTCAACTCCGGGCGGCATGTAGTCTTCATCGTGTTTGGCCAAAACCTCAGAGGCTTTGAATGTGGTGCCGTCCCATTGGCCATCTGCGACAACGCCTGTGCCTTCCTTGAATAAATCGGGAACTATGCCATTGAACTCGACCGGCACTTTGTTGTTCAGGTCACTGACCACGAAACGAACTTTTAATGAGTCGGCCTCGCGTTGAACGCTGCCCACCTCGACCATGCCACCCAGGCGATAGGTTTTTTCACCTGTGGGCACTTCGCCACCCAGTATTTGAGTGGGGGTGTAGAAAAAAACCAGGTTCTCGTTAAACACTTTAACCAAGGCAATACCAAAACCCAAAGCCACGACAACAATGGCTGCCAGCCAAGCCGCGCGATGCGCGCGCGCATTACTCATTGTTTGCTCCTTTCCCAAGCCCGACCATTCGATTGTCTCGCTTTTTTTGACGAACCAAATCGGTTTTGCTGGGGCCCGCACGGCCAGCCAGCAGACCATCCACAACCAGAATCAAGAGGCTTAAACCCACGCAAGCCCAAATTGTTTGCCATGCATCAAGAATCATTGTTTTGCCTTCTGCCCTTTACAACCAACGCCTTTGTACCAACAAACGCCGCGCACGGTTCAACACCGTGCTGGCACAAATCAACCAGAACCCCAACACGCTGAGCCACATGCCCATTGCAATGTCGGGGTGAATTCGGCTGCCACTCATCGACACGCTGTAGCCCTGATGAAGCGTATTCCAGAAAACCACCGAGAGGTAAATCAAGGGAATATTCACTGCGCCAATCAACAGCCCAACAGCCAAAACACGATCGGCCTTGGCCGGGTTGGTGGTCAGTTGGCCCAAGGCAATGAGGCCCAAGTAGATAAACAGCAGTAAAAGCTCCGAGGTCATTCTTGCATCCCACACCCAGTAGGTACCCCAGGTGGGCTTGCCCCACAGTGCGCCGGTGATCAATGCCAACACAGTCATCCATGCACCGGTGGGCAGTAGCGCACGCATCATGACGGCGGACACATCGCTGCGGTACACCCAATTCAAGCCAGCATACACACAGGCTACCAGGTAAAGAAACATTGACATCCACGCGGCGGGCACATGCACATAAATGGCTCTATACACTTCGCCTTGCTGAACATCAACAGGTGCCAAAAACAAGCCAGTGTACAAACCAAAACCCAGCAACAGCACACCGGCAGCAAGCAGCCATACCCACAGCCAACTGGCCAGGGCGTGAAATTTGGGGGGTGAAGCCAACTGAGCAAACATCGTTATTCCTGTATTAAACCAACAAGGCGCTTGGCCACGAATGGCCCCAGCAAACAACCCAACATTCCCAAACTCGCAAGCACAGCAAGCGGTGCAATTGCACTGCGGCCCAAACCACTGGCCTGACTGGCCTCAAGCCCGAAAATTAGAACGGGGACCAACAGCGGCAAGGCCAGCAAATAAACCAGAACCGCACCACCACGAGTCAGCATCACCAACAGCGCGATCAAGCCCAACAGCGGCGCCACAGCCCAAATGCCCACGCTCAACGCGAAAGCCAGGTCAATGGTTTGCGTGGCGTGAAGACCCAGTTGTAACGCCACCAGACCTGTGACAGGTACCAGTACCACCACTTGGCACAGCACCAAAAATACAACCCTGACCAACCAATACAAAGCAATGTTGTCCGGATTAAGGCCCGCCACAAAGCCAAGCCACCCAGTGCGGTAATCCTCTGCAAACCAGTCTTTGGCCCCCAGCATCAAAGCGAGTAACAAACTAACCCATACGGCCACTTGTGCAAATTCGGCACTTGGCTTTCCGAGTCCGATTCCAAAAAAACTCAGCACCATCCAGTGAAACAAAGCGCTCCACAGCAGTGCTTGTGGATTGCCCAAAGTCACCGCCCAGTCGCGTTGAAGCAAGGCGGAAAAATCCACCTTTGCAGCACGCCCGGTCTCCTGTGCAGGGGAATCATCTACGCGGGAATCATCCAGGTGGGCATCTGCTACAAAACCGCCAAGCAACTTGCCCTGTTCCAGCCTGCCCTCTTTCACGGGTACACCAGCCAGGTGCTGCGTTAACACCGATGCGTCCACGTGGGTGGCCATGAACACAATGCCACCCTGATCAAAATGCGTGGCCACCGCCCCGGCCAATGTTGCAATACCCTCATGATCCAGCGCATTCAAGGGCTCATCGAGCAACCACACTTTGAATTGCCCCGCCAACAAGCTGCACAAACCCAAACGTGCACGCTGCCCAGACGAAAGGGTGCCGATGCGCTCGTATTGCCAGTTCGCAAGCCCTACCCTTTCAAGCAAAGATTCAACGCTATGGGCATTGGTACCAAGGTGACTCAATACAATTTGCAGGTGTGTGTCGACCAACAATTCATCACGCAGGCCAAACTCAGGTTTGAATAAAACACACTGGCCCGGCAATGAATTGCTCATCAATCTCAACAGGGTTGATTTTCCAACACCATTTCCACCCCGAATGACATTGATTTCGCCCGGTTTTAATTCAAATCCGATTGGGCCTGACAACACCACACCCGCTGCTTCCAGAGACGGCGTTTTAACTCGCAGGCAAGTGGCCGAGAGTGAAATATGCATCGTCAATTCGCCGGGGCCTCCGGCAAACTTAAATCAACACCCGAAGCGAGCCGATTGCGAGGAAGCGTTTGCCACGCTGACTCGATATCTCCTGCACCTGTTTGGGCCATGCCTTGAATCGACAAGCGCGCTTGAATGTGCACGGTATCGGGCAAATTGCCAACACCACCTTCCTGAATAAAGTCGCCCGGGCCGATGCGCACCGCGAGCTTACTTGCGCTTAACTGCGAGGCAGGCACGCGAACCACGGCCAGTGGCATGCCAGGGCCGGGCTGCGCCTTTAAGAATACAAACAGTGCCGATGATTCCTTCAGGCTTTTTAATGCTGCTTCAGGAACAGTTACGTTAACTATGGTGAGAATGTCCTCGGGTGCCGGATTCGATTGTTTCAAGCTCGCTTGCTGAACCTGGCTAAGCAGTTGCCAGTACACCTGCGCTTTGTCTTGATCACCCGCTTGCTCGGCAGCACTGGCTGCCAGTGCAAGGGCCTTTTCATGGCGAGGATCACTTTGTAGTGCAGCTGCGATGTAAGTTTCTGGTTCACCAGCCAGTTGGCGGCCCTGTGCCATGGCGGTCATGTCGGCCAAATCTGCGAGAATATCTGGATGCCCTGGCGTGAGTTCCAGCGCCTTTTTCAAGGCATTGGCACTTTCAAGGTAATTGGACATGGAGGCGTGCGTGCGCGCCAGCAGCACCCACCCGCGCAAATCGTCCGGCTGCGCTGCAAGCCTTGCCTGCAAGCCCGCCAGCCTGTCCTGCAAATTGGCACCGTCACCGGGATGCCCTGCTGAAGCGGCAACGGCTTGATCTACACTTGGTGCAAGCGCATCTACAGAATTCGCTTCAGGCCATTTCAATGCGCCGGGGTGCATCGCACCAATCAAATAGGTGAACAGAACCGCGAATCCCAGGCTGCCTGCAATCAGCCAAGGCATGGCCGCGGGCCTGGCCCAGCTCAGACGCATTGGGGAAACGCCAGCCGTGGCCATGTGTGGCTTGCTCTCGCTGGCCATGGTCAGCCAGTTGTCAATCAAAACCTGTTTGCTCGCAGAGTCGAGTGTTGGGTCGGTTTCAATTTCCTGGCGTCGGTTCAAAAAAGCACGCCACTCAGGGCTATCCTCCAGAGACCCTACCCCATTCGTGGTTTTTTGATCATCGGAGAAAAAAAATCCATTCCACGCAAAATATAGGCAAAATACTAGAAAAAACAGGAAGATAAATCCCACAAAGGCCACACCAAGACTCAATTGTTAACCCCCAGACATGAAGTAGGGATACTAACATCACCAATGATCACGTAACATTAACGGCTATACAGAAATTAGCGTAAACCCTGAGCAGCATTACCTCTGACTATTCGCCTAGGCGCTGAACACATGATTCAGGACAACCTGTTCAACTACAAACGATTTGTTTTCCTGAAATGGGCCTTGCTGCTGACGCTCATTTCATCGTTTGCCTACCTTTTCGACCAACCCAGAATCAATGCCAATGGCGGAACCTGGTTGGGCTATACCTTGGGAACGATTGGTGCCCTGCTCATTCTTTGGCTGATGTGGTTTGGTGTACGCAAGCGCCAGTATGCCAACGAAGCAGGCAACTTGCGGGGTTGGGTATCTGCGCATATTTATTTGGGACTGGCCTTGTCGATAGTTGCCACATTGCACACAGGTTTCCAGATTGGCTGGAATGTGCATTCATTGGCCTATGTGCTAACGATGGCGACCATTGGCACCGGCGTGTGGGGGCTCAGCTTTTATTTGCGGTATCCCGCAGAAATGTCAAACGCACTGAATCGCCAAAGTCCTGAACAAATTGTGGAACAAATTCAAGCACTCGACCGCGAAGCACAAAAGCAGATTAAAAATGCAAGTGGCTTGATTGGGCGAGTCATCGCTGCCTCACACAAACAAAATATTTATCCCAATCGCAAAAGCCAGCGCAAAGGTGTAGTGAAAGACTGCGCCACCGAGAAAGCAGTTAATGACCTGCAACAGGAAATGACACGAGTTGACAGTCTCTCCGACATATACAGAAACCAGGTGCAGCGACTGCGCGCCTTGAAACAATTGCGCCGTTATTACCACTTGCGATATTGGCTTGAGCTGTGGCTATCCATCCATGTGCCTTTGTCGTTTGGTTTGCTGGCTGCGTTGATTGCGCATGTGTTGTCTGTTTTTATTTACTGGTAAGCGAACATGGCCGAACAAGAAAAAAGCCCGCTTCAACGTGAGCAACAGGCCTTGCAAAAGCCCCTGGGGCTGAAACGCCCACTTTCGTGGTTGCTTTTTGTACCCATTCTTTTCGCGTTTCTTGTGTTGCCTTTGCTGGCCATGCAGGTACCCGGGCTTTTTGGTGTTGAGCACACGAGCCCGGATGAAAAACCACAAACAGTGCGTGCCGAAAAACTGCCGGTGAATGCACACCCCAGCCTTCAAAGTACCCCGGTTTCAAACACGCGCAATACGACAGCACTGGCCCTGGATTCAATCTGGAACCCGGGACCATTGGCCTCTGCCCACGCCAATCTTGAAGGCGATTGCCAGGCTTGCCACGCCGGCAACTTCTCGCGTGTCAAAGATGAAAGCTGCCTGGTATGCCACGGCAATATGGGCTTACATGTAACCGAGCAAACACTGCCCGACACGTCATTCGAAGAAGGCCGTTGCGCAAGCTGTCACCGCGATCACAAAGGGCGCGAAAGCCTCGCAGAACAGAACAAACATTTTGTAGGTGCCGACTGTGCGGCTTGCCATACCGACATTAAAACTGTGGCACCAAAAACTGAAACCCTTGCTGTCAGTGACTTCGCAGGCGACAAACACCCGGCATTTCGAATTACAGTGGCCACCGGCCCTGAGCCCAGTGATTTGCGGCGTATCCGCATGGCGGCCAACACACCGATTGTTGAAAAAACCAACCTGAAGTTTCCGCACGACGTTCACCTTGACCCAAAAGGCATCGACAGCCCAAGCAAGAAAGTGGTGATGGAATGTGCCAACTGCCACGAGCCAGCAGACACTGCCACCGGGTTTAAAACGCTCAACATGGAAAGCCACTGCCAGGAATGCCACAAGCTGAGTTTTGAGCCTGCCCTGCCCGATCGGCAAGTTCCCCACGGCCCTGTCGATGCGGTGCTCAGCACGGTCGAAGAGTTCTACAGTTATTTGGCTTTGCACCCCGAAGAACGCAACAAAGTGAATGCACAGCGTGCGGTGTTGCGCGCGCGCCCAGGTGAGAAAAACCCGAATCGCTCCAACTTGCGAAACTTGAGCGGCAACCCCCGTGCACAAGCAGCATTTGCAACAGTGGAGCTGTTTGAAAACACGGCTTGCGCAGTGTGCCATGAAGTAAAAGCTGTAGATGGATTGGGCAACACCAAGACTTCTGGCTCCAGAATGCCGCAGTACGAGATTGCCGAGATCAATCCCGCCCACCCGTGGATGCCCATGGCCAAGTTCGACCACAAAGCACACGAATTTGAAAGTTGTGAAAGTTGCCATAAAGCAAGCAAATCCGAGGAAGCAAGTGACGTACTGATGCCAGCCATTGACGGTTGTCAAACTTGTCATGCGGGCAGTAAACCCGTGCTCAACAAAGTTCAGTCAGACTGTGGCGTTTGCCACGAATACCATATACATAAAAAAGAAGTGGCAGTGAAGTAATCGCCATTCGACGCAGTAACTTGAGTAGACAGACCAGCAGTGAACTGGGGACTTGCAGGCAAGCAAGTCCATTGAAAAACAAAGATGAGCGAGTTAGAAGTCGATGCGTACACGCAAAGTTGCCGTTACTGGCACAGCAGCAAAATTGAAACGGATTGCCATGGGAGTGGCAGTTTGCCTTGCAACGCCATTCATCTTGGTGTCATGTGGTGGCGGGGGCGGCGGTGGAAGCTCGTCTGAACCCAATTTCAATGTTGAGCCTTTGGGCACGCAAAGCCTGTCCATCCCGGAGGTCAACGACATTGTGGCCCGCGCGGTGCAGGCATCCATTTCTCGCGGCGTGCAATCAACCATTGCCATCACCGACCGGGTGGGCAATGTGCTGGCGG
This sequence comes from Limnobacter sp. UBA7229, assembly GCF_002473065.1. Lineage (NCBI taxonomy): Bacteria > Pseudomonadati > Pseudomonadota > Betaproteobacteria > Burkholderiales > Burkholderiaceae > Limnobacter > Limnobacter sp. UBA7229. The sequence goes on from NZ_DKTN01000022.1 coordinate 382,983, forward strand.
TTTATCGAATGACCAACTCCAGCCCATCTGCAATTATCACAAGTGGACTGAGTGGTGCCAATGGCAGGGGCCTGGACGGATTCACCCCAGTACCCAGTGAATTGGCTGCTATTGCCAAAGCAATTACCGGAGCCTACCTGTCTTCAACCGGGAACGCATTCAGCACCCGCACAGCCAGCCAAATTGTTCAGGAATTTTTTCAACCAGGGGAAACAGGCCAGCCCAGCGGCCCACTGTACGGCGTGCAGTTCAGCCAACTTCCCTGCTCTGATCTGAATGTGTGGCTTTCACAAAATGCGACCATTGGACCAAAACGCTCACCGCTTGGTTTGTCAGCAGATCCTGGTGGCTTTCCGATCTATCAGGAAGGCCGGGTGGTGGGTGGTATCGGCGTGATTGCATCAACCGATGCGGGTACACAAGGCGTGTACGGGCTGGACCGTGACATCCTCACCAATGAAGTTGATCTTGAGGAAGAAATCGCATTTGCCGCCCTGCCAGAGGCTTTCCGTGCGCCCGCTCAAATTCGTGCAAATCGTATTACTGCAAACGGCCAAACTTTTCAGTTTTCCAACACCACACCCGCAGTGGCTGGCGCCGCGGCGCTGGCTGGGAATGGAAACTTCGTGGCAGTTACAGGCTACAAAACAGCAGCAGGCGTCATTGCTGGAACATCTTATGGCACCAGTCAATCCGGTTACGTAGCGACCACCGCCCCAGCCTTCAATGGCCTGAACACATTTACCCTGATTACCAACCCCGCTGACAACACCTCGGTGCGTTTTCCGCCGACTGCCGGAGCGAACCTGACGCAAGCCGAGGTGCAGAATATTTTGGTCGAGGGAATGAAGATTGCGAACCGCGCTCGTGCGCAAATCAGAAATCCTTTGGGTTCTCCAGCGGAAGTCACGGTGTCTGTGATTGATCTTGACGGAGATATTCTAGGCCTGGTTCGCTCGTCAGATGCACCGATATTTGGCACCGATGTATCGGTACAAAAAGCGCGCTCGGCACTTTCATTCAGTTCAGCAGAGGCATTGACTGACTTTACTGCAATTGATGCGGGTAACCATGCCGCATTTGCCAATGCAATGGACACGTTTTTTACCGGGCAGGCCAGTTCCCTAAATGGCAGCAAGGCATTTTCAGCGCGCGCAATCGGCAACGTGCACCGCCCTTACTTTCCAGACGGTGAAGTGGGTACGCCAACAGGCCCACTTTCATCACCAATCTCTCAATGGAGCCCCTTCAACGTTGGCTTTCAATTGAACATTGTGACCAACAAGGTATTGGGTACGCTGACAGCGACCACGCGCGCAGCAAATCAGTTCTCACCCCCTGCCGCACTCACCTGTGTTGACGACGTGAATATTCCCGCAGGTCGACAAGGCCGTTTCGCCAATGGTATGCAGATTTTCCCGGGAGGTTTCCCGATTTACAAAGGCGACACATTGGTAGGTGCAATTGGTGTGTCCGGTGACGGCGTGGACCAGGACGACATGATTGGCTACCTGGGCGTGATCAACGGTGCAACCGCTGTGGGCAGTACCATGCGCCCATTCCCCTCCACCTTGCTGACTGCCAATGAATTGTCCAATTCAGGCGAATTTTTGAAGTATGTGCAGTGCCCGCAAACTCCGTTCAACAACAGCAGTGAACAAAACGTATGCCCAGCACCATGAAGAAAAACAACAACATCATGCGTTTGAAACCACTGGCCATCGGGCTAATTTTGGCTGGCTTGCTGCCCGTGCCCGCAATTGCGCAAATTCGGGCGGATATTCGCAGCGAAACAAAACCTAACCTTGTTGCCCAGGTGACAGAAACCGTTGAGAAAGTTACCCGGAAAGTGGCGGGCATTCCGGAAGTTGCGGAACTTGAAAACGCCGAACGCCCGCTGGTGTTGCTGCAAGTGTTTGACAACCGAAGCGTGGTGTACACAAAACCCAACAAGGAATCTCGCGCGATTGGCGAGTTTTTCAAAGGTCAGTTGGTCGATGCCTATGAAGAGAAAGACGGCTGGTACCGGGTTCGTATTCAGGACAGCCTCTTGGGTGGCTTCCTGGGCAGCACCGACGGCTGGGTGCAACAAGGTACCGGCCAGTACGGTGAACAATCGCTGGGCGTATTTGCGCCCCGCGCATTTTCAGCCGATGTGCTGCAAGACAAAGCAGGCACTGGCATACGCCCTTCAAGCACTGCCACACCGGGCATAGTCCCCAACACAATTCCACAAACACCGCAGGTACAGCGCGCCATTCCTGGCCGCGACACACCCATTGTACCGCGTGACATTGCCATACCCGTGATCGACCCGAGCCAGGTGCCCCCACCTTTGCCCAACCTGCCACGCGAAACAGTGGCAGTGCCTGATCGCTGGCGAATTATGCAATCGCTGGGTTTCAAGTTTCCCCTGTTCGACCCCTACAACCAGAACGTGATCAAGGGCGACCTGCCCGTGTTGCAGAACACACTGGGCCCCGACTGGTTTTTTAACTTGGGTATTATTGCCGACACGCTGTACGAGCAACGCAACTTCCCGGTGCCTGTACCGCCAGCCACATCCAGCACTGGTGGGCAGGCCAATATTTTCGGTGATGGTGAGCAATCGATTTTTGCCCACAACTTGATCGTGAGTTTGTCGTTGACCAAAGGCAACACTACTTTCAAACCACCCGACTATGAGTTCCGTTTAACACCGGTGTTCAACTACACCGATGTGCGCGTCAATGAAGACCGCTTGCTGAAAATTGCCTCTTCTTCCGGCGATGTTCGCCGTGAAGGGTTTGTGGGTATTCAGGAAGCATTTGTCGACGTGCACCTTCGCAACGTGTCAGATCGCTACGATTTCGACAGCTTGCGTGTAGGTATTCAGCCATTCATCAGCGACTTCCGGGGCTTTCTGTTCCAAGACCTGCCCATGGGCATTCGCCTGTTTGGCAACCGCAACAACAACATTTACCAGTACAACATCGGCTATTTCAAGCGGGTTGAAAAAGACACCAACAGTGGTCTGAATGATATTCGGCAAGACCTGCGCGACGATGATTTTTTCGTGGCCAACCTGTACCGGCAAGACTTCCCGTTTTTGGGTTTCACCAGTCAGGTTTCTTACATCCACAACCGCAACGATGAAGACGGTGAACGTTACTTCGACGCGAACGGATTTCTCGCTCGGCCCTCCTCGCTGGGCGATCAAAAGCCGTTTGGCTACCATGTGGATTATTTTGGGTTCAGCGGTGATGGCCACTACGGCCGCATGAACATTACCACTTCAACCTACTACGCCACGGGTAAAACAGACAGGCACCCGCTTGCCCAGCGCGAGCAAGACATTGATGCATTCTTTCACGCCACAGAATTGTCGCGCGACTTTGACTGGTTCCGTTTGCGTGGCAGCTTCCTGTATGCGTCGGGCGACGAAGATCCTTTTGATGGAAAAGCCGAGGGCTTCGATGCCATATTCGAGAACCCCCAGTTTGCAGGTGCCGACACCAGCTTTTTCATCCGTCAGAATATTCCTTTGATTGGCGGCGGTGGTGTGGCTTTGTCGGGCCGAAACGGCGTGTTGCCTTCCCTGCGTTCAAGCAAAGAACAGGGGCAATCGAATTTCATCAACCCAGGCCTGTTGCTGCTGGGTATTGGTGCCGATATTGATGTATTGCCCGAGCTTCGTTTGGTGGCCAACGTCAACAAGCTTGAATTCGACAACACCAATGTGCTGGGCACCTTGCGCCAGCAACGCCCACCATCCACGGATTTGGGTATTGATGCGTCGGTGGGTTTTCAGTACCGCCCCTTCTTCTCGCAAAACATTGTGGTGAATGGGTCGTTTGCCAAACTGTTACCGGGCAAGGGCTACAAAGAATTGTTCCCGGAAGACAAAGACCCTTACTCGTTTTTGTTCAACGTGATTTTGAGTTTTTAAGGCAGGTTGTTTGTTGATGAATTTGAATAACGCCATTGCTCCTCCCACAAAGCCCGCCAGCAACAATCGCTGGCAGGGCTGGCTGCTTGCATTGGGTTTCGCGGTGGCAACTGTTTCCACTCTGGGGATCGACCAAGTGGCCCATGCCGCCAGTGAAAAGTTGCCTGAAAAAAGCTACACCATGGCACCCCATGCGCCTGAACGGCAAACTGCACGGGAAGCCTTTGCTAAAACCGAAGGCTGCATGAGCTGCCACACACAGACAGATGAACACACCATGCACGCCAACCCCGGTGTGGTGTTGGGCTGCACCGATTGCCATGGTGGTGATGCCACCGTGAAATGGAATGGCAAAGAGCAAAAGCAAGGCACGCTGGCCTATGACCACACCCGCGCAGCGCGTGAAAAGGGCTTTGCACCTGAATATCGGGCCGCACTGGACAAAGCCCACATTGCGCCACGAAACGAGAAGTTCTGGAACTACCCTTCGTCGGCCAACCCAAAGCGTTCGTACGCCAAGCTGAACAAAGAGCACCCCGCCTACATCCGCTTCGTCAACCCCGGTGACTTGCGAGTGGCACGCGAAGCCTGCAGTGCATGCCACTTGCCAGTCATTCAGGCCCAAGAACGCAGCTTGATGAGTACATCGGCCATGCTGTGGGGTGGAGCCTCGTACAACAATGGAATTTTGCCTTACAAACGCTACATTCTGGGCGAGGCCTACACGCAAGACGGAAAACCCGGTTTGCTGAAAAACCCGGTGGAGGCCAACAATGAGCTGTTTGTTCACAAGGGTATTCTGAATGAACTGGCGCCCTTGCCCGCTTGGGAAACCACGCCCCCTGGGGACATATTCCGCGTGTTCGAACGTGGCGGCAAAGTGATCAACAGCATCTTTCCTGAAGTGGGCCTGCCCAACGTGTTGGGCCAAATTCAGCGACTGGACGAACCGGGGCGGCCCGACATCAAGCAATCCAACCGGGGCCCTGGCACCGGCCAGCGTATTGCCGTGCCCTTGATCAACGTGACCAAGACCCGCTTGAACGATCCGCATCTTTGGTTCCTGGGCACCAATGAGCAACCCGGTGACTACCGTTCATCGGGTTGTACGGGCTGCCACACCATTTACACCAACGACCGTGACCCAAAGCATGCAGGGCCCTACGCCAAGTTTGGTCATGATGGCACCACGCAAACCATTGACCCGACCATTGCAAAAAACGAAAGTGGTCACCCGGTGAAGCATGAATTCACACGCGCCATTCCGAGCTCGCAGTGCATGGTGTGCCACATGCACCAGCCCAACGTGTTTGTGAACAGCTATTACGGCTACATCATGTGGGACTACGAAAGCGACGCGCCGCACATGTGGCCGGAAAAGCAACGTTACCCCACCGATTCAGAAATGCGTGAAATTCTGGATCGCAACCCCGAAGAAGCCGCGGTGCGTGGCAAGTGGAGCGACCCCGAATTCCTCAAAAACGTTTCAACGCTCAACAGCAAACTGAAAGACACGCAATTTGCCGATTACCACGGGCACGGCTGGAACTTCCGTGCAGTTTTCAAGCGCAACCGCAAAGGTGCTTTGCTGGATGCGCAGGGCAATGTGGTTGCCGACGACGACCCCAAGAAATTCGACAAGGCAGTGCACCTGAGTTCCATTCACCTGGACGTGGGCATGCACTGCGTTGATTGTCACTTTGCGCAAGACATGCACGGCAATGGTCACATTTATGGCGAAGTGGCTGCCGCAGTTGAAGTGGATTGTGCCGATTGCCATGGCACCGCCACCAAATACCCCACCTTGCGCACCAGCGGGCCTGCTGCGCCACCTGGCGGCAGCGACTTAACCCAATTGCGAACCCAGGACGGCCGCAAGCGCTTTGAGTGGCGAGATGGAAAGTTGTATCAGCGCGCTGCGCTTGACCCCACCAAAGAATGGGAAATGAGCCTGGTGAAAGACAATATGAACCCGGCACACCCTGAGTACAACGCCAAAGCTGCACGCGCCAAACTGATGGGTGCTGGTGCAGAAGGCCAAGACGGGAAATGGGGACCAGGCGTAAAAGAGCTGGCGCACGACAACGACAAGATGACTTGCTTCACCTGCCACCTGAGCTGGACCACCAGCTGCGCGGGTTGCCACTTGCCCATTCAAGCCAACTGGAAAACCGAGCGCCTGCATTATGAAGGCGGGGAAACCCGAAACTACGCCACCTACAACCCGCAGGTGGCGCGCGACGACATGTTCCAGCTGGGCGTGCATGGCCCGGTAAAAGGCAATCGGATTGCACCGATTCGCTCAAGTTCGGCCTTGATTCTTTCATCGATGAACGCCAACCGCGAACGCATTTACATTCAGCAGCCACCCATTGCATCCAGTGGTTTTTCATCGCAGGCCTTTGCACCGCACTACCCACACACCGAGCGCAAGGAAGAAACAAAAACCTGTAGCGATTGCCATCTGTCACGCGAGGATGACAACAACGCCATCATGGCGCAGCTGTTGTTACAAGGCACAAACTTTGTGAACTTCATCGGGTTCAATGCATGGCTGGGCGGCACGGAGCACATTGCGGCGGTGACCGTGACTGAATGGGATGAACCCCAGGCCGTGCTGGGCAGCTATCTGCACAAATACGCCTACCCGGACTATTATCAAAACCACTTGAATCGCAATCGAGAACTGGCTGATACCGTGGTGCCCGCGTTGATGGACCACACCACCAAAGGCGTGGCCAGTTGCATTCAATTGCGCGGCGAGTATGTGTTTGTGGCAGAAGGAAAAGGCGGTTTCCGCGCCTATGACGCAGCCAGTGTGGCCAACAAAGGCTATGGGCAACGCGTGATCACCGCACCGTTCAGCCCGCTTGGCCACGACACCCATGTGGCCTCCAAAAATGCGACTTGCATGGCCCTACCCACCAACCAGCCCATCAACCCCGAGAAAAACCAGGGCGACCTGATGCGCATTACCAATATGGAACAGCCATTCCACCCGATCTACAACTACGCCTTCATAACCGACAGCGAAGAAGGCCTGATTGCAGTGAATGTGAACACACTGGCAGACGGCGAGCCCCGCAACAACTTCTTCGAGCGCGCGGTAAGCTGGAACGAAAACGGAGTATTGAGCGGTGCAAGCCACATTACCTTGGGCGGGCACTACGCTTACATCACCACGCCCAAGGGGCTGGTGTTTGTTGATATCAATAACCCCTTGAAGCCGCGCCACATCACCACCCTGCCCTTGCAGGATGCTCGTGCCACAGCGGTGCAATTCCGCTACCTGTTCGTCACCACAGCCAAAGGGCTGGAAGTGATCGATATTACCCACCCTGAGAAGCCCGAACACACCGGTGCCGTGGTGCCCATGGCGGATGCACAACGAGTTTATTTGGCACGCACCTACGCCTATGTGGCGGCAAAAAAACAGGGCTTGGTGATTGTCGACATTGAACGCCCGCGCAAGCCCGTGGTGTACCAACAATTTACTGCAGACGGGCAACTGAATGACGCGCATGATGTGGTGGTGGGCTCCACCAATGCATCCCTGTTTGCCTATGTGGCGGACGGTGTCAATGGTTTGAAGGTTTTGCAACTGACATCGCCTGACACGCAGCCGAAATTCTATGGATTCTCGCCTGCGCCCGTGCCTGAACTGATTGCATGGCGAAAAACACCCAGCCCGGCTTTGTCGGTATCCAAAGGTTTGGACCGGGATCGCGCCGTGGATGAGACAGGCGGACAAATTGCCGTGTTTGGCCGAATTGGTTCACGCCCATTCACCCGCAAGGAAATGGAGGCGTTTTACCTTCGCCCCGATGGCCGCCTGTGGACCGTGACCGACAAGGTTGAAAAAGAAAACTACCTGCCCAAGCCCAAAGTCAATTCAGTGGCTTTCAGAAAGGATTAAGCCATGAAAGCAAATGCCTTGAACCGATGCTTCAATCGCCTGTTGCTTGCGCTAGGCACAAGCTTGTTGCTGGCTGCGCACACAGCCGGCATGGCCCAAACCATGCCGCACCAATCACCCCATCAATCGGTTGGCACAGTGAACTGTGCCAGCAGCACCTGCCATGGCAGCATTGCTGAACGCACAGCGACACCTGTTTTGCAAAATGAATACACCACCTGGCTGCGGGAAGACCCACACACGCAGGCCTATGCCGTGTTAAAGAATGCACAATCGCAACGCATCGCCAAAAACCTGGGGCTTGCCCAACCAGCCCATGAAGCCAAAGTTTGCCTGGATTGCCACAGCCACAATGTGCCGGCCAGTAAACAGGGGCCGCGCTTTGACAAAAGCGATGGCGTGAACTGCGAAGCCTGTCACGGCCCTGCCGAAAAGTGGATTAAAACCCACGTAGAACCCAAGGCAAGCCATGCAAAGAATATTGAAAATGGCCTATACCCCACCAGCGACCCCTACGCTGCCGCCAAACTGTGCACCAGTTGCCATGTGGGCGATTCAAGCCGCCCGATTACCCATCAAATCATGGGTGCGGGGCATCCGCGTATTTCGATTGAAGTGGAAACTTTCATGGCCCTTGAACCACCGCATTACAGAATCGATGAGGATTGGGTCAAGCGCAAAGGCGCTTACGATGCCGGTAAAATTTGGGCGATGGGGCAATTTGCAAGCAGCGCCAATTTGCTGGAATTGATCGCAGACACCAAGAGAAATCGCCAAGGCATCATGCCCGAACTTATGATGTTCGACTGCCACGCCTGCCACTCACCCATGAGCAAGAAAGACTGGTCCAAAGACCTGGCGCGCAGCCCAGGGCAAGCACGCATCAACAACTCCAGCCTCATCATGGTTCAGGCCATTGTTCGCGCAGCCGCACCGCAACACAGCAGCGACATTGCCAAACTGGTGAACCAGTTGCACATTGCAAGCACCTCACCGGCCGCCAACTTCGCTGAAGTTGAACGCGCCGCAAACGTACTTCATGCGCAACTGAACACCGTGCGAAAAGTAGTGGCCACGGTTCCATTCAATGAACAAGTGTTGGAGAAAATCCTGAAAGACCTGGTGAATATGGCAGCCAATAACCAATACGCCGATTTCGCCGGTGCGGAACAAGCCTACATGTCGATCAGCAGCGTGGCCAATGGCCTGGCCCGCAAAGGCAATTCGCGCATTGCGCAAACCGTGAATTCAAAAATGGATCGTTTGCTGAAATTACTCAGCAATGATGAGGCCTACGACCGCGAAGCATTTCAATCCGAACTGCTGGCCCTGAAAGCCGCAGTGGGAGCGTAAACCATGCAAGACAATCTCAAACCCATGTTTGCCGATGTACCCGCTGAACTGGATATCGCCATTGTAGGTTCAGGCCCGGCTGGTTTGTCTGCGGCGGCGCGTGCGCAGCAACTGGGTTGCAAGTACGTGTTGTTCGAATCAGAAAACCATGCATCGGACACAATTTACAAGTACCAAAAGGGCAAGCATGTCATGGCTGAGCCAGGCTTTTTGCCCCTTCGCAGTGGCATGTCATTTGAAGCCGGAAAGCGGGAAAGTATTCTTGGCACCTGGGATTCGCAGCTGCTTAATCAAAAAATCAATATTCAATACAAGAAAACCGTCAGCAAGATCAGCAAACTCAATAATGGTGCCGGACCGTTCGAGCTGACCTGCGAGGACGGAACCACAACCACCGCCCGCACAGTGATTTTGGGTATTGGTCTACAAGGCAATATCCGAAAAATTGGAACTGCTGGTGACGACCTTCCCAATGTTCAATACACCCTGGCTGACCCCGATGAGTTCAACAATGAAACCATCATTGTGATCGGTGCGGGTGATGCCGCCATTGAAAACGCCCTGGCCTTGATGAAGAACAACAAGGTGGTGCTGATCAACCGCAAAGATGAATTTGCCCGCTGTAAAGAAGGCAATCTGAACCAGATTCTTGCGGCAGACAGGAATGAAGATTTGCGTATTTTCTACAACACCAGCACAAGTGCAGTCGAGGAGATACCCGAGGCCAAAGAGGGAGAGCCCACACTCAACTACCGCTACAAAGGCCCCGAGGGTGAGCAGGCCATGCCTGTGCACCGAATTATTGCCCGTTTGGGGGCGACACCGCCCCGTGGCCTGGTAGAGAGCTTTGGGGTGACATTCCCCAACAGCGATCCCAACGCAGTGCCTGCGCTTAGCGAAACTTATGAATCCAACGTGCCCGGCCTGTTCATTGTCGGTGCGCTGGGTGGATACCCTCTAATCAAGCAAGCGATGAACCAAGGCCATGAGGTGGTGGATTCCATCATGGGCTTGCCGGTGGTACCCGCTGACGAGCCGTTGCTTGCCGAGAAATTCAAACCCCTGGGTGATGTCTCTGTCTCAGCCGTGCTGGACATGATTCTGGAAAATGTTCCACTGTTCAACCAGATGACCCGCCTTCAACTGCGCGAATTCATGCTGGAATCAACGCTTCACCAACCCAAGAAAGGTTCAGTCATTTTCCACAAAGGTGACTACACCAGCACTTTCTTTGCCATCGTGCAGGGTGGTGTTGGCATTGAATTGGTGAACAAAGATGGCAAGCCATTCATTCTTAATCTCGACAAAGGCAATTATTTTGGCGAGATGGGTTTGATCTCCGGGCGACGCCGCACCGCCACAGTTTACGCAGGCAATAACTGCGTATTAATCGAAACGCCCCGCAAGGCCATGCTGAAGCTGATCGCCTCGGTGGATGCGGTGCGCCGAACCCTTGATGAAACGTTCGTGCGTCGAGCCCTGTCCACGCACCTTGCGCCGCAGCTGGAGCCTCAGGAAATTGAACAACTGATTGCGTCAGGCATCAGTGTGACCCGCTACGTGCGGGGTGAAAAACTGTTCAGTGAAGGCGATAAAACCGACGGTTTGCATTTGATTCGGCGCGGATCTGTTGCAGTGTCCAAGTTGATTGATGACCAAGACTCGGTGCTTTCCTATGTGTCCGCAGGCAGCTATGTTGGGGAAATAGACCTGGTGGATGGAACAGATCGACAGACCACATGCACAGCCACAGTATTGACTGAAGTGTTATTGATTCAAGCCGATGCGGTCATCGATGTGTTGAGCAAAAACAGCAATTGGAAAAAGGCTCTTCAGGCCAAAATTGGCAAACGCGTTCACGACGCCATTTTTCGGGAAAGCACTGCGAAACGCGAAAGCGATTTGATTCACTTTTTGATGAAACAAGGTTTGGGCGATGCCACCAACGCCCTGGTTATTGATGAGAACCTGTGCGTGCACTGTGACAATTGTGAACGTGCCTGCGCAGAAACGCACGATGGAATACCCCGCCTGGATCGCGACGCTGGACCCACCTTTCAGAATATTCATCTGGCGCATTCCTGTCGACATTGCGAACAGCCGCATTGCATGAAAGACTGCCCGCCCGATGCCATTCGCCGCAACGAAAAAGGCGAAGTCATGATTGCAGACACCTGCATTGGTTGTGGAAACTGTGCCAAAAACTGCCCTTACAATGCGATTGAATTGAGGGTGAAACCACCTCCCAGAAAAACCGGTTTGCTGTCTTGGCTGCTGTTCGGCGCGGGCGGCCCTCTGGGTGAACGCCCGGTGAAGTACGACGCCAACTCTATCAAAAAAGCCTACAAGTGTGACTTGTGCCACGGCAAAGAAGGTGGGCCAGCCTGTGTCCGCGCCTGCCCAACGGGCGCGGCATTCCGTATTTCACCCGAGGTGTATTTGAACCAGCAAAACGAACTGATCTAAGCCAACCAAGTTGGGTTAAATCGGTTCGTTTTACTTCGTGTCGAACTGGGTTACACCATCCCAGTTTTCAGGTGGGGAATTCAACTCAAAGTACTCAATACGGTTTTCGTAGAGAGCATGCAAAGTAGAATTCGTCACCACACTGCCCTGCAATCCAGTCAACCGTTCTCGCGCCAACTGCCATTTCTGGGCACGAAACGCGGCCAAAAACTCATCCCATTGTTCCAACTGACTCAAGCTTGCTTCAGGCAAAGTGGCGTGCTCACCCAAAGGTGCATAAATTGAAACAGGCTCGTTCTTGCCCTTCACCTTCACCGCATCCAGTTCTTGAAACACCATGCCGGGCACAGCCGCCTTGGTTTGTGGTCCTACAATTACGCCCACACCATAAGTTTTGGTAATGCCTTCCAGTCGCGAACCCAGGTTCACCGCATCGCCCATCACGGTGTAAGCGCGGCGAATTTTTGAGCCCATGTCGCCCACGCGCATTTGCCCGGTGTTCACACCCACACCAATGGCCAGGGTGGGCCAATTGCGCGCCAGGAGCCGCTCATTCAAACGTACAGCTTCTTCCTGCATGGCAATGGCCGCTTTGGTGGCCAATTCAGCATGTTCAGCATCGGCAATGGGTGCCCCCCAAAAGGCCATGATGGCATCACCAATGTATTTGTCCAGCGTGCCACGGTGGGAGCGAATAATCTCGGACATCACCGTGAGGTATTCATTGATGTACTCGCGCAATTCATTGGGCTTGAGCGATTCTGAAATCGTTGTGAAACCTCGAACATCCGAAAACAGCACTGTAAGTTCGCGGCTTTCACCTTCCATGGAATAGCGTGTGGGGTCCGCCGCCATTTCAGACACCAATTCTGGCGCTACATACTCCCCGAACAAATCCACCATTTGCCGCTTGCTGCGCGATTCTGCCAAATACCCATAGGCCACATCGAACATGAATATGGCAAGCACCAGCAACAACACCACCGCCACCGGCAATACCAGGCCTGCCTGAAAATACAGCAAGGAATTGACCGCCACGCTGGCCACCAACACCGCCAGTGCAACCAACAGCGACCAGGTGGCACTGAGAATAGGCATCATCACACTCAGCACGAAACCCACTGCCAACACTGTAATGAACAACAAACCCTGCGAATACTCGGGCCGAAGTTTATAAATGCTGTCGAGCATGCCGCTGATCACATTGGCATGCACTTCTACCCCCGGGTAGGCCGGGTTCACGGGTGTGCTTCGCAAATCGAGCAAGCCAGGTGCTGTAGTACCGATCAATACAATTCGACCTTCAATGTCTTCGGGCTTCAATGTGCCGGCAAGTACATCGGCAGCAGACACATAGCGATAGCCGCCAGCATTCGGACCACCCTTGGCCCGGAAATGAACACGGGTTAACAAGCCACGTTCAACTGGAATGTCCAATTCAACTTCAGGAGACCTCAGTGCAATCAGCTCCACTGCACCATAATCATCCGGTACGCCTTCTGGAAACACAGGTATCACCTGTGGGTTACCCAAGGCCCGCCGCAGTGTGCCCAAAGCAAAACTTTGGTAATAAGCATCATTGAATTGAGCAAGCAGCGGAATGGAGCGAACAGTGCCGTCCTCATCCACAATCGGATTGAAATAGCCGCCCTCTGCATTTTTCTGCAGCACGGGTATATTGCCGCCATAGCCCTGCCAGCTTGTACTGTCGAGGGTCAACTCGCCCAACTGGCTTTTTTTGAACAATGCTGGCGGAAGCGCGCCAGACAAGGCTGTTGGATCCTGATTCAGGTAGTACCCCAACACCACTGGCCGGTCGGCCAGAACCTGGGCCAACTGTGCATCTCGATCGAACTGCGCTTGAATTCCGGTTCGTAATTCCTGAAGCTGGCTACCCAGTGCAGGCTTGTTTTCGATAATGGTGTCCAATGCCAGAAGCGCATCACTTTGCTGAGGTTCGGCAAACACAATGTCGAAGCCAACGGAAGCAGCACCCAACCTGTCGGTCAACTCAACAATCAGCTTGGCCACCACATCGCGAGACCATGGCCAACGCCCTAGTTCGCTCAGGCTTTGTTCATCAATATCGACAATCACAATGCGCGGATCAAGCTCAGGCAATTGTGCCTCTGCCCGCAGCCGCACGTCATAAACCAGGTAATCAAGACGCTTCACCACTTCGCTGGGTGCGAACCCCAACACATGCAGCAAAGCCACTGCCGTGAACGAAAAACCCACACCAATGCGAAATGCTTTGCCCGCAATTTTTCGCCAAGACTTGATCAATTTGCTCATGTATCAACTACCATCAAGGCGCACACTGCGGTGCCGAGAATGGCGGGGCAGACAGGGTGATGTCTTGAACAATTACATCGGGCGGTGCAGTCAGCAATTGCGGAGGCAGGTTACTCAATGTTTGTACAAAGGCACCCTCACCTCGGTTCACCTCGAGCGGAGCCTGATTGGAGTTGGTAATGACGATGGTGCCGTCGTTCACAGCAACAAACAATTGCGAACCCTCATCTGAAGAACCACTGCCCTGCGTCAAAGACTGCACAGGCGTAGACGACAGGGTTTCAAAGTTTGCAGGCGTGGTTTCAGGCAGTGGACCCGCATTGGGCACATTGCCCAGCACGTTGGCCAATGAATTGATGACTTGAATATTCACATTGCCCGCAGGAATAACCGCCGATTGCCCTGCATTGATCACTGAATTCAAATTGCCTGAAGTGACAATAATTTGCCCATCACGAAGCTCAACCGTCAGGTTGGCTCCACCCGAGCACACAACCAAGCCACCCGACACTGATGTACATGAGATATCAATTGCCGTGCCTCGAATACCCACCGTCGCAGTTTCAGTAAAAAACTTCACGTTGTTGGGTTCGGCTTTGGCAATGGCGCCGGTTACCGCACGCACAGCCCCTTTGAGCAACTTGAACGAGGCCACTGAGGTTTGTGGTGAAGCTGGTGCGTATCGATAAGCCGCCACTTGCATGGAGCTGCCACCTGGCAGAGTGAGGCGTGTGGAGTCAGCCATGCTGACCACGGCAAACCCACCTTCCGACACATCGATGGTTTCCCCCGCAAATACGGCTGATCCTTTTTGCAAAGCGCGTCGCTTGCCTTCGACCGACACAGCGAACAATTCGCCAGTCAGTTGGGAAATACGCCCCGCCACATCAGCCGTGGAGGTATTTGTGGCTGTGGCTTTGTCAGACTCGCCCTTGGCCAGGCGAGTACACTCATTGCCTTTGCAAATTCGGGCAGTGAAGTCGGTTCCCCGAATACCAATGGTGGCTGTTTCGCTTTTCATTGAAAAAGCGTCTGCACTGCCACGTTTGCCAATCAACCCAGTGAGTGTGCGCAACCCCCCTTTAACGAGTTTGAATTCGGCTTTGTCGGCTATGGGTTGCTCCGGTTGATATTCATAGTTTTCAACCACAAAGCGCGTGTTTGGGCGCAATGCCACCTGCGTGGTGTCCACAAACTCCAGCACCGTGGTGCTTTTTGCCTGTGTATTAATGACATCGCCCACATTCAACTTGGTACCAGCGCTGGCAAATTTGTTTTTGCCTTCCGCAGTTTGCAAATTAACCAAGCCAGTCACTACTTTGATAGTACCCACCACTGCTTTGGCAGGCTGACTGGCCGATTGTGCCCCTGCCGGCGCAGCAAGGTCTTTCGGTTGAATGTTTTGAGCCAACGCCGTGTTGGTGCCAACAAAGCTCAAAGCGAGAAAACCCAAGGCCAATAGTTTCTGCATGTTATTGATCCTCATTTGCACACCGCCGAAGCCCGCTGAGGATCACTTTGTGTGGTCTTCAACTCAATGTCATTGGACTGCTGTGAAATAGTTGTACCCGCAGTGCTTTGATTGGCCACCTCGACGGCCTCCTCTTCCTGTTGGGTTTGTTGCGTGCTACTTGTCGATGTAGTACCCGAGCTTGGCTCAGTAGTGCCAGTTGAGGTGGAAGTTGGCGTGAAAGCCTGATTCAAGTTTTGACCAACCGAGGTGCTATCCGTGCCTGTGCTTTGCGTCAACGAAGTTGGACTTGTTGGCGAGGTGGGCTGGGGCGAGACCGGAGGCGGTGAACTTACAGCCACGGTCGAGGTGCTCATTTGCTGAATGGGCAACTGCTGACCATTCGTGGTGTTCGCAATCACGGGTGAAGAGAATGTGTACGCAGAACTGGCAGGTGAAGTGGAAATACTTCCGAAAGTGCCGTTGATGGTGTTGGCCTCCAAGAAGGCGTACTGACTACCCGCAACCAGCGTACCACCTGAAATATCAATTAAATTCAATTGACCCGCCAGGTTGGCGTTGCCCTGTACCACGATGCAATCGAAATCAGTACCCTGAACCCCACCGTTGCTGGCAATTTCAATGTCGATAATGCTGCTGGCATCCAGGTTCAAGTCACCACTCACTGTCATCAAGCCGGGAGATGCACCTGGAACGATTCGACCACCTTGGGCATTCAAATTACCGTTGATGTTTGCAAATCCACGCAAGGCCCCGCCGTTGATGTTGATGTTACCCACCAACTGTGTACCTGGCTGAACGGTGAGGTTACCGGCGGATTGACTGTAACCAGTATCGAAAGTGAATAATCCGCCATTAAAAAATACATTCGCGGCATTTTGAAAGGAACCACCAAAATAAATATCCTGTTCCGATCCACCAGAGAAGTTCAGTGTGCCGGTGCCGCCATTCACAAAGTTATTTCCAAATAAGCCAGAACCAGTCAAGTTCAAAGTGCCCGCGTTTGAGAACAAACCAGTACCTGAAACCATATTAGAGAAAGTGTAAGTACCGGTGTTATTGATCGTGCCACTGTTAACGATCGAATTTTGAACAACACTTCCACTGGCGTTACCAAGGTTCAGCACACCACTGTTGTTCAACATACCCGTACCGGTTAGCAGGCCACTGAGTGTGTAATTGCCCTGCAACTCCAATACACCGTTGTTTTCCAGATTGTTCGAAATGGTTTCATTGGCCATGTTGTTACCAAATCGCACTGTGGAACCCGGGGCATTCACCAAGCGTCTGCCGCCAACCAAGTCGGCTACAGTCACCAGGTTCAAACCTTGCATGAATGTGATCTCGTCGGGTGTTTGAAATGCAAACCGCAATGCACTTAAATCGGCGCCCGCTGCAAACGCTACACCACTGTTGGCCAAGGTGGGGTTGGGTGCGCCCAAAGTTGTCATGACCATGCCGGAGTAGGTCAGGTTTTGGGTTACGTCAAACTTCACACAGAAATCAGACACCGAACAGGTCAAGCCATTGACCGCCGATGAATCGGGGGTGCCATCAATCACGAAGGAAGGGTTCGCAAACCCGCTCAACACGGTAGTGATTGGCGTAGAGAATCCATCAAAATCTTCATATTCGGCCAAAGCCACCGCTTCAGGTGTAAGTTGGCCCACAAGGAACACGGGGCGCGATGGCGGCGTTGAAGCACCATAAAACAACTGCAAAGCCGGGGGCAAACTGGGGGTATTGCCGGTCACGTTCAAACGAATACCACTGTCCACATTCAAGGTCATTGAATCTGGAATGGAGCCTGCAGCCATTGGGTCATAAGCTCGTCGGCCCGCGATAATCAGGTTGCCTTGTGCACCTGAACTGATTGTTGCTGTGCCATTCAAATTGGCCACACCCGCAGCATCAGTTTCCACAATCAGGAAAGCATCACCGCCCATATTGATAGTGGCACCATTCAACACAGCAGGCGTTACAGGGGCACCATTTCCATCCTGACTGGCCAGCAACACCACACCGGTTGGCGATACGTTGATCGTTGTGCTTACCTCGGTGTTGCGCAGCTCCAGAAAACTGTCTGGCGCAATATTGATTGAATTGGCTGTGCCCGCACTGGTCAGTAAACCACCGGTTACCACCAAATCATCGCCAACCAAAATATTCCCTTTGCTCAGCGGCGCTGAAGTTGCAGCGTTGCCGGCGTTCACCAGACTGTTATCCCAAACGCCCTCGGCTGCAAGGCGACCACCATTGCTGCGGTTTACATCGTACAAATCTGCAGAAGTGAAATTGCCAGACAAAACCAGAGTGGAATTTGCACCATTTACATTCAGGGTACCGTCTACGGTGGACACGTTCTTGCCCTCAAGGCGCACACGGCCACTGTTCACGGTGAGCGAGCCGTTGAAGTCCAGATCAACAACAGGTTCAAAATCGGTGTTCAACGATTGTGAGAACTGAACCTCACCAATTCTGAGAGAGCGTCCGTCGCCTCCGGCATTGACTTGAATGTTTGCAGACTGAATCACCATGGTGTTGATGGGGGTTGACATGCTGACTTCAGAGTTGAGGTCAAAGTTCTCTGTGCTGGTTTGTATGGAGTTCAGGAAACCATTGACTTCAATGGTCACCGGTGCCTCCAGACGCCCATCCAGCCCGGTGATGTCAACAATTGCCCCACCCGAGGGAGAGCTTGAAAAACTGGCAGTTTCCAAAGGTGGCATGGAGTGAATAATGTCGTCGGTGGCCGCCCCGTTCATGACAATGCGCGCACCCTGTTGAGCAACGAATTGCCCTTGCGTTGTTGAGATATACGCACCAGGTTGCTTGGCTGGAACCATCGGGGTAACACTCACCTCTGAAGAGGAGGAGTTAAACGCACGTCCCAGTTCAAGAAAAGAGCCAGTCGACAGGGTAATTCGGGAAGTGGCACCCATACCAAGGGCCTGGAAACTGGCGTTGTTAAAGCCAGCGCCAATGTTGAAACTTCCGTTTAAATCAGTATCAATCGCACTCAGGAAAGAGGACGAGCCAAACTCGTTGGACATCATGTTGAATGTGCCGTTGAGGATCGCTTTCTGATAGTACAAACTGGAGCCCACCAGGTTAATGGTGCTACCCGTGCCTGCATCAATATCGCCAATTTGGTAGAAGCCAAAAGGAGAACTGCTGCTGCCGGCGCTGTTTGAAAAATTCAAAGTACCGGCGTTGGTATCAATCTCGACAATGTCGTTGAAGCCACCGTTGAAATTGACCGTACCGCTAGAGATCAATCGGTTCAAATTGGTATTGGGATTCAGATCAAATGACAACTCCGGATCAAATAGCGTGACGGTTGACACAGTACTGCCTGCCTCTACGGTCAAGCTATTCGCGTCCAGAAAGTTGTACTGCAAATTCCCTTGAATGGGTGCTGGCAACTCAAAATTGTCTACGCCAACGCGAATATCGGTGACAGGGGTTGTTTCACTTCCAAACAGGCTTAATTGATTCACCTGAAGGTTTGCACCCAGCACGTTGAGTTTCACTGTTTTTTCGGGACTGACAATGTAGCTTTGCTGGGTCACGGGATCTGTGGCCACCGCACCGGTGACAGTGATTCGATTAAGTGCCAACGGGCCACTTGAGCCAGTATTCATTCCCGACAGCAAATTCACGCCGTCGAGTGGCAACTGGCCCATTGTGTTGGTGGGCAAAGCCGTACCAGTATCGTATGGCGACAAAATCAAATTGCCGCTGTTGCCCAGGTACAGCGGGGCATCGACATACACCGGTTTGGCAATGTCATAACTCAGGAACAAATCGAACCCATCAAATACTTGCTGCCCGGGCATCAAGCCCACAGCGGCGTCAATATTGATTTCACCTTTGGCCTCCAGAAATAGTTCTGGATTGATACCGGTCGATTGAGAATTGTTCTGGTCAATCAGGACAGGAGCCGCAATGGTCAAATTACCGTCGCCTGGTTGCGTGCCAGTGGTGTAAATTTGTACGAAACCGTTATTCTCCAAACCATCCACCACGGTACTGTTCAAGAGAAATGACTCAGTCGGCGAGAAGGTTGAAGAAATATCGTCCGTAGAAAAGAACGGGCTCTGTGAGCTGTTTTCAAGGTTGAAACCACCTTGTGGAATTTGATCCACAATCGTCAGGTTAGCCGGGTCGATCAACCACTGCCCAGCCTCACCCTTGGCAGCCGAGGTGTTCGCAGCCACATTCACAGCCAGGCTTTGTTTGCCCGAGGTTTCTACGCGACCACCATTGCTGCCCAGTGCGCCACCCTTGGCTTGCACTTCAGAATCAACGGCCGTGTGCCCGTCGGCCCACACCACCACCTCACCACCGTTGCCGTTGGCTGTGGCATTCGCAGAAATTTGGGTATTGGCCTGCACCACGGTTTGCTGCGAATTCGCAAGGGTTTCATCCTCCCCTTTCCAGCCACCGCCCACATTCACTGTACCGCCGCCTGTGGCTCCATCCGCAGAAATGCGGGCACCACTCAGCACCGCCACGCGTTCGCCGGTGATATCAATTTCACCACCTTGGCCCTGGGCACTTTCGGCAAGAACCTGCCCGCCTGCCAATACATCACCTTGCGCAATAAACCGAATAACACCGCCCTCGCCCAGCCGTGCGCCTGTGGCCTCAACCACACCACTGTTTTTCACCAAATGCGAAAACAGGGATGCATTTTTGCTGATAATTTGACCCAGGTTCACAGCCTCGTCGCCCTCTTTGGCGGCAACGGTCAGGCCAATAGTAGGGTGCCTCATGTCCACAATCGTCACACTGTGGCCAGCAGCCAAAAGCACCTCTCCGTCTGCATGAATAATGCCGCTGTTTTCAATACTGGGTGCCAACAGAACAATAGAGCCACCCGAGTGCGTGGTCAGTGAGCCCTGGTTGACGATGTTGCCTGCTGTGCCAGTTGAATCGTTGAAACGCAAGTGCCCGTTCAGCAAATCCGTATCCGACGCAGCCAGGGTACTGGCCAAAAAGCCCGCAGTATCCACCACAGCGCCCTGACCAAAAAACACACCCGCCGGGTTGATCAAAAACACTTGCCCGTTGCTTTGCAGGGTGCCAAGAATTTGGGACACATCGCCACCAGTAACGCGGTTAAACACCTGGCTGGCCGCATTTTGTTGAATAAACTGCGTGGTTTGCCCAACATCAATATTGAACTGTTGCCAATTCAAAATGGCACCTGGCGTATTGGTAATTTGCATCAAGTTACCAATGGTTTGCGCGGTGGCCTGTCCTGCGACCACCGACATTCCGGTGGGGTTGGCGTAAGCTGAACTGGCAATGGCCATGGCCACACCCAAAGCCACCGCTTTTCGCTGAAACTGGGTGCCTGAACTGCGAACTGAGCTACGGGTTGAAAGACGATTGGATTTCATGGTGTCTTTCCTTACAGGGAAGTGGCAAATGTGACGTGCAACATCACGTCACCATGCGGTTGAATAGGCACACCTGACACAACCTTGGCCAGGTCAACCCGAAACTGGTGTTTGGGAGAAAAAGCAAAACGCGCACCCACACCGTAAGACATCAAATGCGGCTCAACTGGCGAACCGAACACGGGGTTGTTGAACTTCAACTGCGCAGCATCCACAAAACCAACAAACTGCAAACGCTCAAACAAGTTGCCGAAACTTTTGCTGACATTCGGACCCATCAGCTCGAGTGATTGTCGGGTCCCACGGTCTGCAGAAATCACCCGTTCCTCAAAGCCACGCACCGAATAAACACCCCCTGCGCCAAATTGCTCGCCGGGAATCAGTGAGTAATCGGTGTGTTGCGCATCCAGCTGTGCAGTCAAGCGCCAGCCGGGCATCACTTGTTCCGACCAACTGGCATTGGCCCGAATCACGTCGAAATTGGCTTCGGCGGCCGGGTTGGTCATGCGGTACTGGGCGGTTGAATTGTTGCCACCCGTGACGTAATTTTTGAAGTACCCAATTTGAAAAGCACGCTGCCGCGAATCAAGTGCCTCGGAGAGTGAATAAGACACCCCCACCGGCCTGCTTTCCAGTTCTGGCACCAGGCTGGGACCAAAACCATTCAGTTGAACCTGACTCACAAATTCTTTGATTTCGTGAGAAAAGGTAAGCCGTGCGTCGAACCCGGCCAAGCGGTCCAGCAACTTCACCCAACGAATTGCGGCAGTGGTACCGGCACCAGCCACCGATACAGAACTGGCCCCCACGCTCAAGTTGCCTGCATTCACATTCGAATCGCTGTAAGCCAGTTCAAGCATGGAACTGAGGCTGTAAAACGGCACTTTGTAGTTCAGGCCGAATACTTCAACATCCGACCACCTCCCCGGCGAGGTCACGTATTGAAACGAGGCCATGTGGCCTCTGTTAAAAGCATTGTTGTGTTGCAGGGCAAGACCCATGCGGAAGTCACCCGTGGCATTGGTACCCGAGTTGTCCAGGGTCAAATATGCAGCCAAGGGCTTTTGATCGGACACTTGCACTTTCGCGTCCACCAAACCCGGCTTGTCGCTGGGCTCCAGGCGTACGCGTACAATTTTCGCGGGGTTGTCATTGATCAGGCGCAGGTTTTTGTCCATGTCAACGGTGTTGATCAAGGCACCGGGTTGCAACACCACAAGGCTTTCCTGAATCGACTCCGCGGTGAAATAGTCGTTACCCGCCACAGTAATCACATCCAGCCGTGCATCAACAATTTGTAACTTAAGCCGTTCGCCAGGCTTGATTTCCTGTTCAGGAATCAGCACACGAACCACTTCATAACCCGCCTCGGCGTGCAATTGCTCAACAGCGGCTGTGGCCGTTCGCAAATCGGAAAAGGTGATTTCACGGCCTGAAAAGCCACCAAGCACAGCCATAACCTGATCACGAGGCACCAGTTCGGGGCCCAACACCTCAAAACCCGACACTGTGAAACTGGGCTCCTGGTATTCGTCGTTGCTGGACTGGGAACCCGGTGTGCTCTCAGGCGGGGTTTGCGCATGTGCAAACTGCAAATGCGAATTAACCAACAGCACCACTGCACAGGCGACTGCGGAAAGTTTGAATTTCATAGAATTGTGGTGTAACCGTTAAATGTTAAAAATCATTCCGGCCGATAGAATGCGCAGCGGCTGGCTTCCCGGATACTGCTGTAACTCTTTTTGAATCTCGTCGTGCTCTCTGGGTTTCAGATGGCTAATCCAGATTTCACATGCTGCGTTTAATTTTTGAAGCTCACCAAACAACAAACTTGGGCACAAATGCTTGGCCAAATCTGCAAGCCATTTCTCCTTGTCAGGAAAAGCAGCCTCAATAAAGAAATAATCTACCTTTTTTGCGTAGTTGATAAGGGTGAATAACCGGTCTGTTTGGTGCGTATCTCCGGAGAAGCACCACCCCCCGGTGGGAGTAGTCAAAAAAACACCCACGGCCGGGACCGTATGATCCACCTCTACGGTGGAAATTCTGCGCTCACCAAACACCAGTTCTTCTTCAGGCTGTATCTCAACATACTCCAGAACCGGGTTCTCTGCTGTGGGAATTTTCGAGAAATCAG
This sequence comes from Limnobacter sp. UBA7229, assembly GCF_002473065.1. Classification (NCBI taxonomy): domain Bacteria; kingdom Pseudomonadati; phylum Pseudomonadota; class Betaproteobacteria; order Burkholderiales; family Burkholderiaceae; genus Limnobacter; species Limnobacter sp. UBA7229. Next base: position 405,957 of record NZ_DKTN01000022.1, read on the forward strand.
GCCATATTTCCTCATTGAAAATATGTTGCTGCAAGGCCCTGATTGTGGGGAGGGTGGCATACACACGCAGGGGACTTCTGCGGCCCACGCCCACCGTGTCGATTAAAAAAGGCAAACCACAAATGTGGTCCAGGTGGGAATGGGTAATGAATACATGCTCAATTTGCTCGAGACGGGCAAAATCGAGCTCGCACAGGCCTGTGCCCGCATCGATCAAAATATCACTGTCGATCAGGAAGCTTGTTGTTCCTTGTCCGGGAATACCGATACTGCCGCTGCAACCCAACACCTCTACCGTAGAGTGTTTTTGCATCAAAGCCTCGTAAGAATGACGACTGCGTTGTTATGTAGTTTTGTGAAGCAAAGCCAGTATATCCGGAATTGCTTTACGCCCAGCCTCGTAACCCAAGGCAACGATCTCTTCTCTGCGCTCAAACTCCATCAATCCGATTTTTTCAATGGAAGGCTGAACATACAGGTCACTGATGACTTTGGCCTGTCGTGATTTCTCAATACCGCCCAATTCAATGACACGCATCAGCGACTTCATCATGGTGGGCATTTGCACACTGCTGTCGTCTACCATGTGCGCGGTGATGTCTTCCTCAAGGCCCACATCCACGGTGAGAATTTTTCGTGCGCCGCGAGTGCGCATGCAATCGACAGGCACATTGTTGACCAGTGCGCCATCCACCATCACGTGCCTGCCCGCCATGAATGGCTCAAAAAATACCGGGATGGAAGTACTGGCGCGCACTGCCTTCCACAACGGGCCTTGTTCAAACAAAAACTGGTTGCCCGTGGTCAAATTGCAACTGATGGCGAAAAACGGAATCGGCTGGTCTTCAATTAACGAATCACCAAATGCTTTTTGATACACCTCGTCAACTGCCTTGCTTTTCACAAAGCCATGTTTGGGTATCCAGTAGTCGGTCAGTTTGAATGGCAAACCTTTCTTGAAACTGATGGCAAGGGCCTTGTTCACATCGGCGGCCGAGCGCCCCGAGGAGATAAGCGCACCCACCAACGCGCCCATTGAGGTTCCCCCAACCGAGTCCACGACCACACCAGCCTCCTCAAGTGCCTGAAAGAAACCGGCATGGGCGAATCCGCGGGCACCGCCACCGCCCAGCACCAGGCCCAAGGTGAGCCCCAGAATGTGCCGCGCAGCGCGTGCGTTGTCGGAATGGTGGCCACGCCGAACATGCAACAGCTTGAACCCGCTGCCAAAATTGGCGCGTATGCGCTGTACAACCGACTGCTCAACCCAGGCCGCTTCGTGCACCAGTACAAACCACACCGGCAAGTCGTCGTCGGCGCTTTTCAACTGGGCTTTCAACAAGTCGCAACTGCGCGAATCATTCAAGGTGCTTGCACACAGCATCACCACCATGCAATCAAGCTCTTCAATCAGGCGATCGTCCAAAACCTCCAGGGGTTCTGTCTCAATCATTTCAACCACCCAGTCTTTGGCACTGACAGAACTCGGCGGGGTTACGTCACCAAGCTGTTTCCAGCGTCGCAACTCACAATGCCGTGCCATGGCAGACTGAAATCCTTCAACGGCCTGCATGCCAAAACCCTCGGGGCGTACAAAAGACTGAAACAAAATGAACTGGTGTTGCTTCAAGGGGCCGCTGTAGCCGAGTTCACGCTTGAAACGGGAAACAAGCATTCGGATCAGGTGGTGATACACCGAGCGACTGAACTCACCGAACTGCTCCAGGGCGGTTTGATCAATTTCAAGCAGAACACTGTCTCGGCGGGCAGAAATGCTGACTGTACGTGGCGCTTGGTCGAAAAAACCAAGCTCGCCTATCATTTCGCCGGGGAAAAAAGAAAGGGCCAGGTCTTGAAAGCCGTCTGGGCGAAAACGCTGCCCTTTCAACTGACCTTGCAACAAGAGATAAAAATGATGACTGGGCTGACCTTGCTCAAACAAAGTGTCGCCACGGGGTAAACGAACCAGTTTTGCAAGTCGAATTAACTGCTCAGCTTCAGTGGACTGAATTTCGAGCTTTTTGGACAAAAGCTCAATGGCATAACTCAGCTCAATAACCGGCAAGCCAGCGGGTTCGGACACAGGGACACCGTTGTAAGAATAATTTGCCTTGATGGTAGCAAACTATTGCCTCACAAAGCACCTACCCCCATGGGGCCCCTGGGATTGTTGCCACTTGTTGAAACTCAGCGATTCAGGAAACCTTTCAGGGCGTCCCTCACCTTTTCCTCGGCCTTGCCTTTCAACTCTTCTTTTTTCTCATCAATTTTTGGCTGCAATTTGGCTTTGGCCGCTTCTTTTGCCAGTTCTTTGAACTGAAGTTCCCACTGAACGCCAGTGAATGGGCCATACAGGCGAACGGGCACCGTTACCCCGTTCAAACCAGAATCAAGCGTTTTACCGCCCTGCCCTGTGCTGGTGGCCACCACCGAGGCCTTGGCCAGGTAGTCAAGGGAATTGCTGATCAAATTCACCTGCCCTGCGCCACCAATTCGAAACAAGGGGGCCATCACATTCAAGTCATTCGAGGTAGCCACGCCATTGGCAATGTCAAAACTGACTGCCAATGAACTGAAATCCGTTTTCTGAGTGGTGTCGGTTTTTTGGGTGGCGTTGCTGCCGGTCGTCAGCAAGGATTTTGCATTTCTGAATTTCTCGGCCAGATTAATGCCTTTGATCGCACCATCCTGAAGACTCACCGAAACCTTTCCATCCAGGGCAGCTTTCATCTGGTTTACCGTGTTGCCCGTGGTGCGAATGTTGATGCCCACATTGCCCTTGCCCTCGACCATGTCTTTGTCAAGCAGCGCCTTGATTACAGGTTGAACTTGAACACCAGTCATGTTCTGGTTCACGGTCACCGTTTGAGTATTCGCATCCGCGGTAATTACACCCGTGGTTGAACCACCGTAAAGCTTTGCATCCAGCGGCGAAATGGTCAGTTTGCCCCCTCGCGCCACAGCCTTTGTTTTCAATTGCTGGGCCTGAATATTCGACACTTTCAATTCACCTATGTTGGCGGTAATGTCCAGATTCAGATTACGCAGCGGGCTCAAATCAACAGGTGTGTCTTTGGATTTTTCACCCGAGCTTGCTGCGGTCTCGGTATTAGCGTTTTTCTTGGGTGGCAACAACGCATCAATGTCCAGCTTGTCCGCATTCAATACAGCCGTAATCGCCGGTTTGGCGAAATTCTTCACGGCTGCTTTCAAATCAAAACTGGTGGACTCAAATTTCGAGTTCAAATCCAGCTCGGCAGTTTTTTCTGTGTTGTTCACCGCCAAACGGCCTGCCAAAGGCATGCTGGCCTGTTTTTTTGGTAATGCCGGGTCTTTCACATCCAGTTGACCCGTCAAGGCTGCCAACTCAATCAACTGGCTTTTCATGTTCAGGCTCATGGGGCTGGCCAGCTTCAAATTCAAAGTGCGTTCGCCTTCCACCATGTTCACGGTGGTGTTCAAGGCTGCAGACACCGCCTGCTTCAAGTTGCCCTGCAAACCGGTTAAATCGAGAGTGGCATTGATACTGCGCGTGGGCTGCTTCAAGTCAGCCTTGAAGTTAAATGCCTCACCACGCGCCACAGTGTCGCTGAGTTCCAGTGAAGGCGAGCTTAGACTAACGTCGAATGCCCCCACGTTGGGAAGTTGGCCTTTGGCCTTGGCATCCAGCGACTGCGCTTTAACCTCCAAGGTATTCGGGTTCACATTCAGGGTACTGGCCTGCACATTCACATCGGCTTGCTGCTGATCCAGTTGGCCCAACACGGCAAACTTCAGGTTCTCAAAATTCGCATACAGATTTTCACCCAGTCCAAACTCAAGACGGGTGTTCAGGTCGATGTTCAAATCCGCCTGCGGCTTGTTGGCCTTCACATTGCCCTTCAATGCAATGTCTGTGGGCACCCCCTGCTCAATGCGACCGCTTTGCATGGCGAAGTTGTTCAACGAGGCCTCTAACCCGGTCTGCTTGTCAGCATATGTCACATTCAGATTTTCAAGCGCAATCGAGTCCACTGAAAAATTCACGGCCTGTCCACCCTCTGCCGGGGCATCTTCCATTTCTTGCTCAACCTGATCGGTTGTTTCAGGATTGCTCAAATCATCGAAGTTGAACTTGCCATCGGCATTTTTCACCACATTCACGGTGACACCACTGGCTTGTACCGCGTCTACCACCACCTCTGAACTTAGCAGCGGCAACAAAGCCAGTGAAATACTGACTTTGTCAGCCTTCAAAAATTGATCGGTGCTTTGGAATTCAGAAAGAGTGACGCCGTTCAAATCGGCGCCAATGGAAGGGAACCACTTGAGCTGCACGGGACCAGTGAACGCCAAATCGCGTTGCTGCTTTTCCTTGACCACTGCGCTGGCTTTGTTCAGCAAAGCCTGCTGGTCAATTGTGTTCACCAAAATGGCTGCGGCGGCTGCCAATACTACCGGCACACCAATCACAATGCCCACGCCCCATGCAATTGCCTTTTTCATGGCAAACCTCCTTAAACTGCGGGTTCTTCAGTCGCCTGGCTAATTTTGCTCCACACGCTTGGCCCTTTGGCCGCTTTTTCAATATCCGCCAAATAGGCCTGGTGCAGCACCAACTCCTCATCGGTGGGCTCAGGTTCTGGCAAACTCAGCGCGCTGAGTTTGATTCGCTCTACACCATCGTCCTCATGATGCGCATTCAGATCAATCACCAGGCTGTCTTGCCCGCGGGTCATCGCCAAATAAACTTCCGCCAGAATTTGCGAGTCCAGCAGCGCCCCGTGCAGCTGACGGTGTGCGTTATTCACCCCAAGGCGGTCACACAGCGCATCCAGGTTATTGCGTTTGCCGGGAAACATTTCACGCGCCATGCCCAGGGAATCGATTACGCCGTCCACATAGTCGGCCATCTTGCCCAAGCCCAGGCGTTCAAGTTCACCATCCAGAAAACCGATATCGAATGATGCGTTGTGAATGATCAGCGTGCTGCCCTGCACAAAATCAAGAAAGTCTTTGGCGATTTGCTTGAATTTCGGCTTGTCTGCCAGCATTTCATCGGAAATACCGTGCACCTGGAATGCACCCTCATCGACCTCACGCTCGGGGTTGATGTATTGGTGAAAATGGTGGTCAGTCACCTGCCGACCATTCACTTCAATACACCCAATTTCGATAATGCGGTGACCCTGCCTAACTTCCAGGCCGGTTGTTTCTGTATCCAGTACTACATATCTCATTGTTTCATCGCCTTTTCTACACCAAGGTTTGCCAAGGCATCGGCCTTCTCGTTGCCAGGGTTGCCAGAATGGCCCTTCACCCAGTGCCAGCGTACCAAATGACGAACACTGGCCTCATCGAGTATTTGCCACAAGTCGGCGTTTTTCACCGGCTTTTTGTCCGAGGTTTTCCACCCGTTCATTTTCCACTTTGGCATCCACTCCAGTACACCTTTACGCACGTACTGCGAATCGGTGTACACGTCGATGCTGCAACGCTTCTTTAAAGCATTCAACCCTTCAATAACAGCGGTCAATTCCATGCGGTTGTTGGTGGTGTTCAACTCTCCGCCGCACAATTCCTTGGCATGCTCACCCGATTGCAAGTACACACCCCAACCGCCTGGCCCCGGGTTGCCCTTGCAAGCCCCGTCGGCATACATCACGACGCTGGCAATTCTTTGTTCAGTCACAATTCAATCCTGTTGGCCTTATCCACGGTCGCCTATTGTAGGTGTTTTATTCAGCGCCTTATTGGCAACAGGTTTTAGTTGGCGTGCTGATACTTTTTTGTCTTTAAAAGCCGGGCCAATCAAGCGCATACCGCGCACTCTTTTGACTGCACATACAAAATAGACTGCGCCACACACTGGCCACCAGCGATCACCCGCATGCTCCATGAAACCCATCCGGCTTAAACCACTTTCAGTGAATGCCGGAAAACGGTAGCAACCAAACCGGCCAAACTCGGGTTCACAGGACAACAGTTTCAACCAGTCCTTCAGGCGGCTTAAATGGATCGGCTCACAACCTTCCGGCCACACGGGTGCCCAGCGCTTCAGGGCCGCATGGCGAAGGCCCCACAGCGACATCGGGTTGAAACCGGTAATGACCACCCGCCCTTCCGGCATCAACACGCGCTCTACTTCCCGCAACAGCTGGTGCGGATCCTCAGAGAATTCAAGCACATGGGGCAGCACAATCATGTCCAACGACTGGCTCTCGAAAGGCAGCTCTTCAAACTCGGCAAAGCAATCGGGCGTGATCATTTCCACCCCATCGGGTTTGCTGGCCACCAAGCCCTGCTGCACATAGGCCTTGTGGGGAATGCGGCTTTCTTTCAGACCATCCACTAGCCGAGTACCCAATTGCACGGCCCGGAAACCAAACAGGTCGGGTACCACAGAATCAATCCACGCCTGTTCACGACTTGTGAAGTACCGGCCCGCTGGCGTGTTCAACCAGGCATCGAGTGCTAACATTTGGGCTTGTTGTGTACTCAAGTCGTTCAGGGGTTCAGATGGAATCATTCAAGTCTTCTCAAGTGTCGAATTGGTCGGTCTATGGCATCCCGGCCTTTCAGGACAACTACCTGTGGGCGATTGTTCATGAACCCAGCAAGGCCTGCATGGTGGTAGACCCGGGTTGCAGCAGGTCAGTTCAAGATTTTCTGGATTCTCGTGGTTACCATCTTAGCGGTATTTTGGTCACCCATCACCACATCGACCACATAGGGGGAATTGATGCGCTCCTGAGCAAAGCCGCAAAAGACTTGCCAGTGTACGGTCCGGCCAGTGGAAGGGTTGCACAGGTAAATCGGCCTGTGCGCGAAGGTAACGCCGTGGATGTACACTGCCTGACTGCCCGGGTTTTTGAAGTTCCGGGCCACACGGTAGACCACCTGGCGTATGTGATTGAGTTGAAAGACACCATGAACAGTGAAGAGGTGTGGATGTTTCCAGGTGACACCTTGTTCTCGGGCGGTTGTGGGCGCCTGTTTGAAGGCAGCGCTGAACAAATGTTTGAATCCCTTCAAAAACTCAATCAATTTCCGGCAAACACCCGTGTTTTCTGCGCGCATGAGTACACCGAATCGAATCTGCGATTCGCCAGGGCCTATTCACCCGACTCCAAAAATATTGAAGCACGAGAAATTGAAGTCCGAAGAATTCGGGAGCAAGGCTTAAGCACTATTCCGACAACGCTCGGTGTTGAGCGGCTCAGCAATTTGTTCATCAATGCTACAAATCCCATTGAATTCAAACAAATACGCACAGCAAAAGACAATTTCTAATTGCAATAACCAGTTAACATTTTTTTACAAATACACCTGTTTAAAATAATTCAAGTGGTATCACTCGGGCTGGGGCATGGGTCAACTCTCGATTGACCTACACAAAACTTCAACATAGGATGCATTTTCGTTTCGCTCTTTGCCCTGCCCGGCAACCAAGCCCTTTGAAACCCGACTCGTTCAAAAATGGAATCAAGCAATTTGCCAAAGTGGCCATTTTGGCGGGCATCGCCGTTGGACCCGGCCCCACTTGGGCGAATGCGCAACAGGCCGACATTGCACTAAACGCGGAAAACGAAGAAGTACAGCTGTTCGGCCTGGTGGCACCCAACCCGGGCCTCGAGCTGAAAATGTCCGGGCCCTACGACTTGATTACGCTGGACTTTGCCGAAGAAGCTGGTGATGTGTGGGCTGATATACGAAAGGGTTTTTCGGTGCCTGACCTGGAAACGCAGGCAGTGCAAGTTCGCGAACGCGCCTTGCTGAAAAACAAGCGCATGGTGAACAACATGTTGCAGCGTTCCGAACCCTACATTTACTTCATCGCCCAGGAATGTGCAAAACGTGGCATGCCGTCTGAGCTGGCCTTGCTGCCATTTATCGAAAGCCAGTTCAACCCGCATGCACGCTCACCTTCAGCCGCTGAGGGTTTGTGGCAGTTTATTCCCAGCACGGGACGTCAATTTGACCTGAAACAAAACAAATGGGTTGATGAACGACGGGACCTGGTCGCCTCTACCCGCGCTGCACTGGACTACCTTACGTATCTCTATGACATGCATGGCGATTGGCACCTGGCTTTGCTTTCTTACAACTGGGGCGAAGGTTCGGTACTCAGGGCCGTTAAAAAAGCACAGGAAGCAGGGCTTGAACCCACACTGGACAACCTTGAGTTGCCCCTTGAAACGAAACATTACATACCAAAACTACAAGCGCTAAAAAACCTGATTCAAAGCCCGGAACGTTTTGGCCTGACTTTGCCCAAGTTTCCAAACAAACCTTACTTCGCCGAAATCAAACGCAGCGCCGATGTTGACCTTCGGGAGATTGCCCGCCTGGCGGGCGTTGAACTGGAGTTGATTCGCAAACTGAACCCTGGTTTGAATCAACCAGTTTTGTATGCTGCCCACAGCAATACCCTGCTGGTGCCTGTTGAATACAGCGCAAAAATTCAGGCCAGCCTGAAACAGTACAAACCATCAAACCCCCAGCGCAACTACACGGTAAAAAAAGGCGACACCTTGGGAGAAATAGCCCAACGCTTTGATGTGAGCGTGAAAGCCATACAAAGGCTCAACGGACTGGGCAAGAAGAAGCTGATCAAACCTGGCATGAACTTGAGTATTCCAAACACACCAAAGCTGGGCAGTTGGGAATCCTGAAGCGGTTAAAGCACCGGCGCCGCATCAATCAACTGACGGGTATAAGCATGCTGGGGGTTGGCAAACAACTGTTCAGCCGAACCGCGCTCCACCACATCGCCATGCCTTAGCACCACCACTTCATCGGCCAGGTACTGAACCACCGCCAGGTTGTGGGTAATAAACAGCATGGCCACACCGGTTTCAGTTTGCAGGCGTTTCAGCAAATTCAATATTTGAGCCTGAACTGACACATCCAGCGCTGAAGTGGGTTCATCGCAAATCAAAATTCTGGGCTCTGAAACCAATGCACGGGCAATCGCAATGCGCTGGCGCTGACCACCCGAAAATTCATGCGGAAAACGAGCAAGGGCTTCTTCGGGCATGCTGACTTGGTCAATCACTTTCAGCACACGAGCCTTGCGAGCAGTCGCATCCAGATCGGGGCGCAAACTAAGCAATGGCTCTTCCAGAATTTCAGCAATTCGATGGCGAGGATTCAGCGAAGCAAAAGGGTCTTGGAATACAAACTGAATTTTTGAACGCCAGCCCTCAGGGCCGCGCTCTGCCCATTGGCGAAGGGGCCTGCTGTCCATCAGCACATCGCCATCCACTTTCGCATTGCTGCCCAACAAACCCAGCAAGGCGCGGGCCGCTGTGGTTTTACCAGAACCCGATTCGCCCACCAAAGCCACAGTGCGGCCTTGCAACAAAGTGATGTCGAGCTTGTTCAGCACTGGCTTGAAATGCTTACGCAGCAAACCACCTTTTTCGGGATAAGCCACCGACAAAGACACCGTTTGCAACACCACCTTTGAAGTTGCGCCTGAAAAACTGCCGCCCACCGAGTTCACACCACCTGCGCCAGGCTTTGTGAACGACAAATCGGCATGGTAAAAACAACGCACGGTATGGGTTTGTGTGGCTGCAAGCAATTGTGGTGTGCTTTGGCTGCAATTTTCTTGCGCGTGCAGGCAACGGGCCGCAAACCGGCAACCAGGTTTGGGATTCACCAACGATGGAACACGCCCTTCAAGCGCATACAAAGCTTGCCCACGCTGGGCTTGGCTGGGCAAGGACTTCACCAGTGCATGCGCATAAGGGTGGCGTGGTGCAGCAAAAAACTCTGCGGTGCTGGCTTTCTCAACCAGTTGGCCAGCGTACATCAGCCCCACTGTATCTGCCATTTGCTTCACAATTGCCAGGTCATGCGTAATCAGCAGCATGGCCATGCCCTGCTCGCGCTGCAGGGTTTTCAATAAATCAAGTACTTGCGCCTGAATGGACACATCCAGTGCCGTGGTCGGTTCATCGGCAATCAGCAGGTCAGGCTTGACACTCAAGGCCATGGCGATCATGACACGCTGTTTTTGGCCGCCCGACATTTCAAAGGGATACTGCTGCAATCGCTTTTTGGGCTCGGGAATGCCCACGCGGCCCAGCCACGCTTCGGCCTCTTTCAATGCTTGTGCCTTGTTGACCCCAGTGTGCAAACAAATGATTTCGGTCAACTGGTCGCCCACGGTCATCACCGGGTTCAAGCTTGTGCCCGGTTCCTGAAAAATCATGGCAATGCGTTTGCCACGCAGGGTGCGCATGGCCGTTTCGCTGATGCGCAACACATCGGTGCTGTTTGAATTTGCACCTGCACTACTCTCGTTTAACCTCACCTGCCCGGCAACAATTGCGCCACTGTCTGGCAGCAGGCGGGCAATGCTGAGCGCGGTCATGGACTTGCCACAACCCGATTCACCCACCAAGGCAAAAGTTTGGCCCTTTTCAATGGCCAATGAAATATCATCGAGCGCATGCACCCAACCAGCCTCACTGGCCAAGCGGGTGGTAAGTCCATGGATGTTGAGCAAACTCATACGCTTACACCCTCACTAAAGATTGTTTCAACTGGCGCGCGCGCGGATCAAACGCATCGCGCACTGCGTCGGCAAACAGGTTGGCTGACAGCACCAGCAGCAACATGAATACAAATGCAGCCACCAGGCTCCACCACACAATCGGTTCCCGGCTTAGCTCAAGTCGTGCTGCATTGATCATGGTGCCGTAACTGAATGTGCTGGGGTCTACACCCACGCCGACATAACTGAGCACTGCCTCGGCCAACACCAGGCCTGAAAAATCCATCACCATGGCAATCAAAATAAGGTGCATTAAATTGGGCAGCAAATGCGAGAACAGAATTTTTGCGCTGGACACGCCACTGGCACGTGCGGCCAGAATGTAATCTTGCTCGCGCATTTTCAACACTTCGCCACGAATCAATCTGGCAAGGCCGGTCCAGCTGGTCAAACCCAAAATGGCACACAGGAAAAACAGGCGCAGGTCGGCTTTCTCAATCGATGACGCGAAGGCATCCGGGTTGGCATCCAGTGCCACCTGCAACATCAACACCGTGGCAGCAATCAACAACACCGATGGAATTGAATTCAGCGTGGTGTAGATGTATTGGATAACATCATCGACCCAACCACGGAAATAACCCGCAGCCAAGCCCATGGCAATGCCCACAGGCAGAGTCAGCAAGGTGGTCAGCAAACCAATCAGCATGGCAGTGCGCAGCCCTTTCAAGGCAATGTAAAACACGTCCACGCCCACTTTGTCGGTACCCAGCACATGGTAGGCCTCAGCCCACTTCCACACTACGCCGCCCACAACGCAAAGTGCAAACAAGGTCCACACCACTGCCTGGTAAGCACCACTGCCCGTGAACACGGTAATGCTGTTTTGATGATCCGCCTGTGCCATGGCCCTGCGAATGATCCACAAGGCTGCCAGGAAAAACGCCCACAGCACTGCACCACCCAAGGCGCCTTGATAAGCACGCTTGAGCAGGTCCTGCCCCTTCATGCTTTCATCAATTAAATGCGCACCGCCAAACTGCAAACGGGCGTAATCACGCACGGGTTTGCCGTCTACCTCCATGGTTTCTTTGCTCAAGGAACGGGTGGCCAGTGGTGCTGAATACGATTTCTCGCGCTGATAGGCCAGGGGACCCAAGGCCACGTCGAGCACAGAAATAATGGGGCTGGCGTAACGGCTTTGCTGCTCGGCATTCAGGCGAAGATGAACACTGTCCAGCAGGGTGATGACCACCGCCAACAACAGCACCACCAAACTGGCACTGGCAATTTTCGATTGAAACACCAAACCCCATGACGCGCGAGAAAGCGGGTTTTTGACAACGCTGCGAGCATAAGCCAGCACGCCAAATACCAGCAGCCAGATGAGCGCATCAGTGAGTAGTAGAGTGGGCATCATCGACCTGCTCCCCTTATGCCAATCGAACCCGAGGGTCCGCGATGGTGTAAGCAATGTCAGTCAAAATCAAACCCACCAAATAAAGCACTGAACCAATAAACACCATCGCCCGCACAATTGCAAAATCTTGCGACTGAATGGCCTCGATGGTGTAGCTGCCCAAGCCTGGGATACCAAAGAAGGATTCAGAAATCAGCGAACCCATGAACAACAGGGGAATGACTGTGACTGAACCGGTCAGAATTGGAATAAGACCATTGCGCAGCACATGGCGCCCAAGCACCTGTAATTCAGACAAACCCTTGGCACGCGCTGTGCGAACATAGTCTTTGTTGATCTCTTCAAGGAAAATGGTGCGGTACCAGCGCGTACCGCCACCCAAACCACTGACCACGCCAATGATGACCGGCAATATCAAAAAGCGCCATGCATCCCCGCCCGAGTCATAGCCTGAGATTGGAACAAGCGCCAATGTTTTGGAAAACAGGTACTGCCCGCCAATGATGTAAAACAAACCGGAAATCGACATGGCCAACACGCACAGCACCACACCGGTCAAATCCAGATAAGTGCCCCGGAAAAAGGTCAGCAACAGTGACAGCACAATATTCAGGAACAAACCCAATACAAACACGGGAACTGCCAAAGCGAGGCTGGGCCCCGCACGTTTCACAATTTCATTGGCAATATTACGGCCATCGTCGGAACTGCCAAACTCACCCACAAACATGGGCACCGACTTCTGGAAGAAAATGGTCTCGGTCAGCGTGCCTGTGCCTTGCGCTTCACTGTTGATCAGCAAGGGCAAGTCGTATCCTTTTTCACGCTTCCATTGATCAACCGATTCTTGCGCAACCCGTTTGCCACCGAGGGCCAAACGGGCCATGTCATCGGGACTGTTCACTTGAAAAAACAGCACAAAGGTGATCAGGTTCACGCCCAACAATACCAGCAGGCCATACAGCACACGGCGCAGCAAATAGTTACCCATCAGCGCTTGCCCCCTGTGCGGTTTGCCACAGTCGAAGCCAAGTCTTCGCGAATACCCATGGCTTGTTCACGGCGCTTCCAGGCGGCCCAGGCGGGCCAAATGAACAGGGCCAGTGCAAGCAACAACACCGGAATAGGCCACCATTCGGGCTGGTTCCATTCCTTTCTGGCCTGATCACGTTTGGCGGTATCGATGGTTTTGTATTTGATGCTGTTGCGGGCCAGGTCGTTGGGCTTTACGTTGCCATACCACTCGTGGATCAGCCCAAACTGCTGGGGCACAAAGGCAAACAACCAGGGCACATCGTCTTGAACAAGGTCCGTCATCTGCGAAATAATCGCGGCACGCTCTTCATTGTTGGGCATGGTTTTCATGCGCTCGAACATGGCGTCATATTGCGCATTGGAATAGTTCGAGGCATTTTCCCCCGCAGTTTTGGCGCGGCTGTTGGGGCCGTAGAGCAGGAACAAAAAGTTTTCCGGATCGGGGTAATCTGCATTCCAGCCCAGGAAGAAAATTTGCGCATTGCCCTTTCGGATTTTTTCCTGAAAACGGTTCCAGTCGGTGGCACGAATATCCAGTTGAATGTTCAGCTTGGCGAACTGCTTGCGGTACCAATCGAAGCGGGCTTTGTCACCGGGGCCTCCGCCTGTTGTATCGAGCGCCAGGGTTAAGGGTTGCCCTGTTTTTGGGTCAATTCCATTGTCATAACCTGCTTGTTTCAACAAGGCCAAGGCGTCTTCAACTGGCTTGCGTACCGGCTTGCCATCCACCAAGTTGTACACCTGCGTGTTGTAGCCGGCCTCACCTTCCTCGTAACCAAACAAGCCAGGCGGCACCGGGCCGTGGGCTGGCACTGCTCGACCATTGGTGAAAATTTGCGAGAATTCCTCCCAGTCCATGGCAATTGCAATCGCTTGGCGCAGCAACTTGGCACGGCGCGCTTCTTCGGCAGAATTGCCTGGCCCCACCACCGGGTCTAGCCAATTGAAACCCAAATAGAACATGCTGGTGGCCAATGAAGTTTCCAGCCGAATGCCTTTCTCGGCCATTTCCGGCGTCAAGGCGGCATCGCCGTCGGCACTGGCGCGAATTGCCTGATCGAATGTATCGGCACTGACACCCGAGGTGTCGTAGTAGCCTTGCAAAAACTTGTTCCAATACGGTATGCCCTCTTTCTCGCGCGTGAACACCACACGATCAATAAAAGGCATCGTTTTACCGGCATCGGCCAACAAGCCTTTGGCCTCGTCGCCAGGCTCACCTTCTGAGGGATACGGCTCACCGCGGTGGTTCGGGTTACGCGACAATACCATGCGGGAATTCGGGTCATTTTCAGTCAACATGTAAGCGCCAGTGCCCACGGGCCACCAATCCAGCACCAGGTTGTTTTCTATGAATCCTTTTTGACAGTAAAAAGCATCTGCTTCCCACGCAATGGGTGCGAAAAACGGCATGGCCAGCCAGTAAATAAACTGGGGGTATTTGCCGTTCACGCGTATTTCAAGCGTGTGGTCATCCAGCGCCTTGGCACCAGGCAAATCGAATTGGCGCAAATCAAGCCAGGGCAAATCAGCGGTGGCGGGTGGAAAGGCACTGCCGGTTTCTTTCTGGATTTTCTCTTTCAGCGCTTTGTCGTGTTCTTGCAGGGTTTTTGACAACTCCCCCAAGCCTTCCACGTAATCGCCCATGTGCCCCAGAATTGGAGACACGATTCGGGAACTGGCAAGGCGCTTGATCTCGTACACATAATCGTGCGCAGTTAACTCGCGCGTGCCCTGCTGCTCAAACTGCAAGGGGCTGCTGTACTTGCGGGCTTCATCGCCCAACTGGTGATACAGAAAATTGCCCTGGGCATCTTTCGCAAAGGCGGGATGCGGTTGATATTGAATACCGCGTTTTAGCTTAATCGTGTACACACTGGTTTTAACTGCATTCAGCGGCGCATCGTCAGGCAAAACATTGCCCGTCTCGTCCAGGTACACTGGCATGGGCATTTCGGCTGCAGCCAATGGCTCAAGCTGATACGGCCGTTTCAGGTAGTGGTACTGAAACAGTGGCTCGTAAATTTGGTAAGTGAATTCCGCTTCATCAGACGTGTAAGACTGTGCGGGGTCCAGGTGCTTGGGACGAGCCGTGAAGGCGGTGTAAAGGGTGTTTAGCTTTTTGTCTTGCGCAGTTTCAACATACGGATTGTTGGGCGCTTTGCCACATGCAGCAAGCGACAGGCACAAGGCTACCCCCACTGCGAAACTGCCTGTAATGCGACCGAAAACTGCCAAAAAACCACCCTCGCACTGTTGTTTTTTTAGATGGCTTTATTTAACCACGCCAAACACGCTCCGGACCAGTGTCAGCGTGAATCCAGCCACCTTTTGCGCCCACACGGAAGTAGAAGCCCACGCCACCGGCGCGGAAACCCTCTACCAATTCGCCCAGCACCCTGGGATGCAGGCCGGGCAAACGGAAATCAACAGCTTGGCCTTTCAGGTGCAGGGAATTGCGGGCTGCAGGCAGACCTTTCTCGATTAGACGGGCGTTTGTTTTGGGGCTGCGATAACCGGAGGTAATTTCAACTGGCGCCACAAAGCCGTAGCGACGCACAAAAGCCTGCGCGGCCCACAGCGTGTCGATAATTTGCGTGTCCATGCGGAAAACTTGATTTGCTTGCACATCTCGAAGCAAACCACAAATCTGCTCATAGGCGATTGGGTTAAGATGTCCGTCTTTCCAGTAGGTAATGTTCAAGCGTTCGCCCGATTGTGGGCGTACCATTTCAAGGGTGCGCGGTTGCAGCCAGAATGTCAGGTCAACCAAGCCCGGATCGAACAGATCAGGGGGTGGGACCAGATCGGATCCTGCAGCCAATACACCCCGGTTCAAGAAGGGTTCTACCGAGCCAATAACAGCCAAAGTACTTACTGCTTTGATGAATGAACGCCGGTCGAAATTGTGCATTGCCATAACCTATTGCCGCAACCTAAGAATTTACTTGAACTTATAATATGAGTTCTTTGAAAAAAAGTCACTAATCCATGTCAACAGATCGCCAAAATCAAACAGTTCGCACCCGTTTTGCCCCTAGCCCAACAGGCTATTTGCATTTGGGTGGCGCCAGAACCGCCTTGTACAGCTGGGCTTTTGCCCGCCATCACAAGGGGCAGTTCATTCTTCGTGTGGAAGACACCGATGTTGAACGATCCACGCCCGAAGCCGTTCAGGCCATTATGGATGGCATGGCCTGGTTGAATCTGGATTACGACAAAGGCCCGTTTTTTCAAATGCAACGCATGGACCGATATCGGGCCATGATCGACAAACTGCTTGAAAAAGGCGATGCCTACCTTTGTTACTGTACGCAAGAAGAACTGAATCAAATGCGTGAAAAGCAACGGGAAAATGGACAACGCATTCGTTATGACGGCACATGGCGCCCGGAGCCCGGCAAGGAGTTGCCTGCCCCGCCAGCCGATGTGAAACCGGTTGTGCGTTTCAAGAACCCCTTGACCGGCGCGGTAAGCTGGGACGACTTGGTGAAAGGCCCCATTTCAATCAACAACGAAGAAATGGACGACCTGATTATCGCCCGTCAGGATGGCACGCCCACATACAACTTTTGCGTGGTAGTTGACGACTGGGAAATGAAAATTACCCACGTGATTCGCGGCGATGACCACATCAACAACACCCCGCGCCAAATCAATATTTTGAAGGCGCTGGGCGGCGAGCAGCCGGTGTACGGCCACATTCCGATGATTTTGGGGCCAGATGGTGAAAAACTGTCCAAACGCCACGGTGCGGTGAGTGTGGTGCAGTATCACGAGGAAGGATTTTTGCCCGATGCCATGATCAATTATCTGGCCCGTTTGGGTTGGAGCCATGGTGACGATGAACTGTTCAGCCGTGAGCAATTGGTCGAGTGGTTTGATTCGACCAACCTGTCAAAATCAGCCGCCCAATTTGACCCGGAAAAGCTAAAGTGGGTGAATGCTCACTACATGAAACAGGCCCCGAAAGAACTGCTGCTGTCGGATTTGCAAACCCGCCTTGAGAAAGACAGTGTGAATACAGCTGAAGGCCCTAAACTGGTCGATGTGCTGGATGTGGTGCTGGAGCGCGCTTCCACCTTGGTGCAATTGCGCGATGAAGCAGCACTGTTCTACAACGTGCCCAATGTAAATATCGAGGAATTGAAACCCATGCTGGAAGAAGCAGGGGTGCGCGCGGCACTGGTCGAATTCAACGAAGGCTTAAACACCGTGGACTGGAATGTGGAAGCACTGAACGGTTTGGTGAAAACCACGATTAAAAACCATGGCCTGAAAATGCCTAAGCTTGCAATGCCGCTGCGCTTGATGTTGACTGGTATTACGCAAACGCCTTCAATTGACAAAGTCATGAATTTGTTGGGCAAGCACACTGTACAAACTCGAATTGCGCAAGGACTGCAATCATGAGCAACAACAAACCCAAGGCAAACCCGGCCGACTGGGCCACCGCCACGCAGGCCATTCGGGCAGGCACCCACCGCACTGAGTTTGGCGAACATTCCGAGGCGATGTTTTTAACGTCCAGCTTTGTATTCGACAATGCAGCACAAGCCGCAGCCCGCTTTGCGGGTACTGAAGAAGGCAATGTGTACGCGCGTTTCACCAACCCCAGCGTGCAAATGTTTGAACAGCGCTTGGCGGTGCTTGAAGACACGGAATACTGCCTGGCCACGTCCAGCGGCATGGCCGCCATTACCACAGCCTGCATGGGCTTGTTGAATGCGGGTGATCATATTGTTGCTTCCAAGGCTTTGTTTGGTGCAACCGTGCAGTTGTTTGTGAATATCCTTTCCCGCTTCGGGATTGAAACCACATTCGTAGACGGCACCAGCATGGAAGCCTGGGAAAAGGCCATCAAGCCGAACACCAAGCTGTTTTACAGCGAAACGCCATCGAACCCGCTGACTGAAATTCTGGACATGAGGGCGTTAAGCGACCTGGCCAAAAAACACGGCATTTACAACGTGGTGGACAATTGCTTTTGCACACCCGCCCTGCAAAAGCCGGTCGACTTTGGCACGGAAATCATCATTCACTCCGCCACCAAATACCTGGATGGCCAGGGCCGTGTGTTGGGGGGTGCCATTTGCGGCCCGAAAGAGTTGCTGAAGGAAAAAATTCTGCCCGTGCTACGCACAGCAGGCCCCACGCTGTCTGCATTCAACGCCTGGGTGCTGTTCAAAGGCCTTGAAACACTGAATATTCGCATGCTGGCGCAGTCGGCGGCGGCTCTCGACATTGCCGCCTGGCTGGAAGCACACCCTGCCGTGAACAAGGTGTACTACCCCGGCCTGGAAAGCCACCCACAGCATGCGCTGGCCATGAAGCAGCAGAAAACTGGCGGTGCAATTGTGTCGTTTGAGGTGAAAGCCGCCAACGAAGACGACGCTCGCACCAAAGCCTGGCATGTGATTGACAGCAGCCAGCTGATGTCAATTACCGCAAACCTGGGCGACACCCGAACCACGATTACCCACCCCGGCACGACAACACATGGGCGCCTCAGTGCTGAAGCACGGGAGGCTGCCGGCATCAAGCAAGGGTTGATTCGCCTGGCGATTGGCCTGGAGGATGTGGCTGACTTGAAAAAAGACCTGGTACGCGGCTTGGGCCAGTGAGGTGATCAAAAAAAACCGCTGGTAAGCGCCAGCGGCTTTTTTATCATTCAAAACTATTTCAGACACGCATTTGGTCTTCAGTCATACCCTTCGCCATGGCTTCCTTCATCCAGTTCGGGCGCTTGCCGCGGCCAGACCAAGTGAGTGAAGAATCTTGGGGGTGACGGAAGCGCACAGGCGCCGGGCCCAATTCACGCTTGCCTTTGGGCTTTACGCCACCCAGTTCGGCAAACAACTCCTCAAGTTTCAAACCTTTTGAAGCAGCCAGCTTCTTGACTTCTTCAATGGCTTGCAATTTTGAACTGCGGTCATTCAATTCTTTTTCAATGTCTGATTTCAATTGTTGAAGTTCAGAAGCACTTAAAGCAGATAGGTTTAGTTTTTTCATTTTTACTTTTTAAAAAAATTATTAACAAGCCCAATTGTAATTAAGATTATTATTAATCACAAATGCGAAATTAAATTGATTACTTAATAAGGTCAAGTGCAAACTTAAAGTGCTCGTTTTCTGCACTTTCCAACCATTCAAATACCACCATTTCGGTGGTCACCAATTCTGCGCCATTACCAGCCAAACGATCAAAGGCTGCATCACGATTTCGATCGGTTCTCGAGCCGCAAGCATCGGTGACTACCCACACTTCCATTTCTTCGTTCAGTAAATCGAGCGCTGTTTGAAGCAAACACACATGTGCCTCAACCCCCGCAATCACAATACTGGGTCGCTCTGATTCCTGGTTGTTCTTTTGCAAATGTTTGGGCAAGCTGCGTGCGTTGCCAGCTGGTGCTTTGCTGGTCAACAAATCAATCAAACCCTCAGGGCAAGCGCTGAAGTGGGTTTTACGCATGGTGGCTTTGCAAAGGGCACCCAGAGCGGGTACAAAAGGGCCAATTTTGTCGGGCATGTGCTCGGTACCAAAAACTGGTACACGCAGCTTTTTGGCCAAGGTAGCCAATATCAAGGCATTTTTATAAACATCATCGGCCTGGTGAATGGCCGGCATCAGTTTTTCTTGATAATCGATTAGAACAAGTTGACTGGATTCGTGGTTCAATAACATTCGATGTGAAAAATCAGAGTACAAAGCAAGAGCATACAAGGTAATTCACATCAAATACACCAGGCACGGAACAACTCAATCATTGAATCAACCCTGTTTACTTTCTGTAATCTGTTGACAATATTTTTCAAGCTCTTCAGGCAAATGGCTGGGACAAACCCCACATGGACGATTGCCTGGCACCGCATAATCAATAAATTTGGGATAAGGCAAATTCAAATTGCCCATGATTTTGATAATCAAGCCCCTGGTCGATCAAGGTATCTTCAAGCGAGCAGAATCACTTTTCCTTTATGCTTTTGCGGCTCACAATGCGGCGAATAAGCCCAATAAGGCAATATGATTTACTTTCAGAACAATTCGGGAGAATTCTTGAAAAAGGCATTTTTATGATCGGCACCCTGGCCTTGGGGCTGTTGGTGGGATTGGTTATGGCGCTGACTGGCGCGGGCGGTGGTGTACTGGCCGTGCCTTTGCTGGTTTTTACCACGGGCCTGCCTGTGCAAGAAGTATCACCGATTGGCCTGCTGGCCGTGGGCCTTGCCGCCACGCTGGGTGCAGCGCTGGGTTTACGTGCGGGTGAGGTTCGCTACAAAGCAGCGGCCCTGATGGGTTTTGTGGGCCTGCTTCTCTCGCCTGCGGGTTTTTGGGTGGCCCAACAAGTCGACACACAGGCATTGGGGCTGGCCTTCGCGGTAGTGCTGCTGTGGGTTGCATTTAATGCGTTTCGGGGTGCCGCCAATTCTGAAATGAATGTAATTGACGCACCGCCTGATTCCGAAAGAAGCAAATGCCCCTGTATTCGCAGCCCGGAAACCGGGCGCTTCATCTGGACTTGGCCCTGCGCGCGCGCACTGGTTTTCTCGGGTGCAGTGGCCGGCTTTTTGTCAGGCCTACTGGGCGTAGGCGGCGGCTTTGTCTTGGTGCCTGCGCTGCAGCGCTTCACCAATTTAAGTGTTCAATCGGTCACAGTGACTTCATTGGCAGTAATCGCAATTGTGTCGACATTCGGTGTACTGAACAGCGCAAGCGCCGGCGCATTCAACTACCAAATAGGCATTACCTTTGCCGCCGCCGCGCTATGCGGCATGTTGGGCGGCCGGTTGATTTCAAACAAAATGCCAAGTGCCCAGCTGAAAAAAGCATTTGGTGCAATGTGCGTTGTGGTCGCAATTTTGATGGTGATCAAAAATACTTGAACATATCAAAAACCGGGCGTGATACCAAAACCCACGGTAAATGCTCTTGCACCCTGGAAAGTGCCGTAGTCACTGCCATAACTGGCGTCGATTTGCAAAAAGTCGGGTATCAAGGTGTAGCGAGCGCCGACGCGCCAGCTCAAGCTGTCCTCAACACCTGAGAATGTTTCGACAGAAAACCCGATTCGCTCAGTAAACGAGTAATCCAGTGCTGCTGCCTTGAACACGCTGTTGTCGCTTTGAATTTGGTCACTGTATTGCAAGTAGCCAAGATTCAAGTGAAGCAGCAAATCCTCGCCCTTCAAAGGCACAGAGGCAATTGTGGTCAGCAATGTTTCTTGAGAAGACTCATCGGTGGACTTCAGGCGTCCCCACTCTCTGCTGGCCGCCAGACCATAACCCGCAGTGCTGTGAGTGAAGTGTTTAAAAATGTGTTTGTAACCGAGGGAACTCAGGGTTTGATCTTCCTTGTTGCCGTGCACAGCGCCTAGCCCGAGGCTGAACTCACCATTGCCCAAAAAATTACAGCCCCCATTGAAATTGTCCTGTCGAACCTCCAACGATGTTTCTGTCCAAAAATCAAGCTGGCAGGTTCGAAGGGCGGTTACCGACGCATCGTCAGTTTCAATGGGGCGACCAGCTTGCGCCAATTGAATATTGGCAAGCATCAACAAAGCACAAGTTGCAACTCGTTTCATCCACAGGTTTCCGAATTAGGTTCAGGCACCGGCGGTCACTTCTTCCATGCCAGCAGAGGCCTGCGTTAACGCATCCTGATCAATATTAAAGTCCATCAGGCGTTCCACATTCAAAAGTAGCACAAACTCTTCACCCACTCGACCAACACCTTTCAGAAAATCGGTATTCACACCTGCACCGAACTGCGGTGGAGGATTCACGGAGTCGCTCGACACATCAACCACGGCGTTGACTGCATCCACCATAAAACCGATCACTTGTGATTCGTCTTGCACGTTTGATTCGAGAATCACTATACAGGTGCGGCGATTGACCGAGGTTTTCCCTTGCCCGAATCTCGAGGACAAATCGATCACCGGGACCACAGCACCACGCAAATTGATCACACCGCTGATGCATGCCTGCATCATGGGTACCAAGGTGATAGTGCCGTGTTCAATAATTTCCTTGACGCGCAAAATTTCCACGCCCAGTTTCTGTTGGTTCACCTGAAAAGTTAGGTACTGATTGATTTCTGCGTTCATTGCTCATCCTTTAAATTCAGTGTTTGGCCATAAAGCCGCGCGTGATGGACTGCCCCACCTCACCCACCAGCTTTGGAATGTCCACAATCAATGCCACCTCGCCGTTGCCCATGATGGTGCCACCGCTCACAGCGGGGTTGCCTTCGAACAAACCGCCCAAGGGCTTGATTACAGTTTGTGATTCACCCAACAAACGGTCAGCCACAATGCCCACTTTCATGCCGCCATGGCTTACTACAATGATGTTTTCGCGCTTGGGCTTGTCGCTTGTTTCGCCAAATACCTTTCGCAAGCGAATGCAGGGCAAGTATTCCCCACGAAGGTCGTAACTCAAATCCACAGCATCGCTGTTGCTGCCTGAGCCAGTCAGTTCCACGCATTCGCGTACATAGGCCAAAGGAATAACGTAAACACTATTGCCAACCGCAATTTGAAAACCATCAATAATTGCGAGTGTCAACGGAAGACGAATTTCAAAAGTAGTACCTGCCCCCTCTTTGGAGCGTACATTCACCGTGCCGCGAAGAGCCTCAATATTCCGCTTGACCACATCCATGCCAACACCACGGCCAGAAATGTCGGTGACCGCTGCAGCAGTTGAAAAGCCCGGGGCGAAAATCAACATATTGATGTCCGATTCACTCAGCGTCTGCGTGGCCGACACAATGCCTTTCTCGATTGCCTTGGCGCGAATTTTTTCGTGTACCAGACCCCGGCCATTGTCACCAACTTCAATCACGATATGACCACCATCATGGTAGGCATTCAGGGTCAGCCTGGCTTTGTCTTTTTTGCCCGCTTTCAAACGTTCATCAGGCGTTTCAAGCCCATGGTCCATGGCGTTTCGAACCAGGTGCATCAATGGGTCGCTAATTTTTTCAACCACTGATTTATCCAGCTCGGTTTCCTCACCCTGAATAATCAGGTCAACCTCTTTACCCAAGGCTTGCGCGGTATCACGCACCACACGCTGGAATCGTTGAAAACACTCGCCAATTTCAACCATGCGCAAACCCAAGGCACCATCGCGAATTTCTTCGATCAGGGCGCCAACAGCGCAGGTGGCTTCCAGCAAGGCAAAGTTTTGTGATTTTCTGGCTTGCTCAACTGTTCCGGCGTTGGCGATCACCAATTCACCCACCAGATTAATGAGTGCATCCAGTTTGTCTGACTGCACCCGAATGGTCGAGGTTGCAGTTTTCGCCTTGCGTGCTGGCTCTTTAACAACACTGCCCGGTGAGCTCGATGATGCGCTACCTTTCACTTCAGTCACGGGATGAGCCAAGGCAGCAGAAGTCACCGCCACCTTGCACTCTTCTGGCAAAAACTCAAAAGCGTCTAGAATCTCGGCTTGCGATTGCGCAGTTTCATAGAGTGCCTTGAAACCCAGAAAACATGATTCCGGATCAAACTCACCGAGTTTAGGAATACGCTGGAACTGAGGTTCCATGGACTTGAACTGCCCTGATTTTGAAAGGTAGCTAAAAATCGAATAGGGATCAAAACCATCGCGGAATGTATCCAGGCCAAGCTCAACCTGAATTAGCCACTCGCCTGAACTTTCTGACTCCAGGCTTTCCTGCTCATGCAGCAAATATGCCTTCAATTGCGCAGTCAGCTTTGTTTGCTCAGCGACGCTTGCCTCATCCAGATCGATTGCATTCACACCACTTTCCAAACTTTCAACCAAGGTATGAACCTGATCACAACAGGCCAGCACCAAATTACCCAGTGCGGAATCAAATTGAAGCTCCTGATTGCGTACGCGGTCCAGCACGGTTTCAAGATCGTGAACAAAGTGAGTGATGTTTGCGAAACCGAATACACCTGCACTGCCTTTGATAGTGTGTATTGCACGAAATGCAGCATTGAGCAACTCCAGGTCTTCAGGGCTTTTTTCCAACTGAAGAATCAGGTTTTCAACATCGGCCAACAACTGGTAAGCCTCCGTGAAAAATACACTCTTGATGGAATCCAGATCAATCTCAGTGCTCATCAGAACCTCGCTTGCCAGGTGCCAACAAATCACTCAAACCGAGACGCTCGGCCTTGGCCAGAAACTCAGCCGTACAACCTGTCCAGTTCACCCTGTTTTGAAACATCGGATCGAGTCGAATTGCTGCAAGCAGTTGAAGACCCGCTGTGTCCACGTCTTCGCAGGCAGAAAGATCCAGCAACAAAGTGTCAGTCACTTCAAGTGCAACAGAAATTTGGTTCAGGTTGTTGCTGGCCTGTGCAATCGTCAAAGTGTTGAAGTGCAACACCTGTGCTTGCCCGGTGATAGTTTGTTCCATGGTTCGCCCTCCTGTGGCGCGGCTGTTAAGCCACCAGCTTGTTGACAGCGGCCAGCATTTGCTCGGGTTTGAATGGTTTCACCATCCATGCTTTCAAACCTGCGGCCTGCCCTTGCGCTTTCAGCGTATCGTCGGTTTCAGTGGTCAGCATGATGATGGGCACGAACTTGTAGTCGGGCAGCTTTTTCACTTCCCGCACAAAACTCAAACCATCCATGTTTGGCATGTTCAAGTCGCTCACAATCAAATGCACTTTGCGCCCGTCCAGCTTGGTCAAGGCATCTTTGCCATCACAACCTTCAATTACTTCAAATCCCTGAGACTTCAAGGTCATGCCCACCACTTGTCGCAAGGAGGTGGAATCATCAACTACCAATACTGTTTTACTCATGTTCAATTCTCCTGATTCAGAAAAAGGTCAGCTCATCGCTGCCTGTTTTTCCGGACTGTGTGGGTTTGTTGCTCGCAGCGCCGCTGCCGTGGTTCTGGCGCTCTTCGGCCATGGTGTAGCCACTTTCAAGCGTGTGCATCAAATCGCCAACCGAGATTGCCTCAAGCCCGGTTGTGCATTGCTCGCCAAACTGTTTCAGGCTGTGATCCACATGGCCAATAATCTGACTGACGCGGTCTTGAAACTGAAAATGAACAATGGCTGCACTAAGTTCGTTGCTGACATAGCCAGTGTTTTTGACAATGCCTTCGCTTGCACTTTGCAAGGGGCGAGTTACCGCCTCGAATTGCTGAATCACCTGTTTGAAGGTGTGGTCTGAATCAGAAAGCAAGGCCTGATCCGAGGTCTCCATGCGAATGGCACCTTCACTGGCTTTTCTCGCGGCAATTGCGATTTGCTGAATGCGGGTGCGAATTTGTTGCCCGGTTTGCGCCGACTGATTTGAAAGCTTTCTCACCTCATCGGCCACCACTGAAAAGCCTCGCCCCTCTTCACCGGCGCGCGCAGCTTCAATGGCGGCATTCAGGGCCAGCAAATTGGTTTTTGCGGCCAAGTCCTCCACCGCAGAAGCCATTTTGCTAAGCTCCTCGGTCGAGGCGATAAACCCTTTTACCTCTTCCATCAACTGCGATTTTTCGAAGAAGGCCTGGCGAATCTTTTGCTGCATGACCTCCAGGCTCGACTGGGACTGATTAATCAAGCTTTGATCTACCCCACCCGCCTGACCAATAATGCCAGCGGCCTCTGTAGCCAGGCTCATGGTTTCGTTCAGGTGCTCGTGAATGGATGAAAAAGCGGAAGTCAGTTTCACCACACCCTGTTCCATTTGCCCATTCGCTGTATTCAACTGCGAACACAAAGTGGGTGCCCAACGCTCGGCCAGATCCTTCAGGTTCAGGTGACTCGATTCAATCAAGACCTCTGCTTTGGAATGCGCCTCAACAACGGCGGCGAGCTTTTCCTCTGTGCGCTGTGCATCACTCGATTGACCCAGGTTTGCAAACCAATTTTTCATGAATTTCATAACCGACTCCAATGTGTGAACGTGGATTAGAATTCACCAAATTCGTCATCGGTTTTTGCTACGGCGTTGCTGGTGTTCGGCCGCACCGAAGATCCACCGTGCCTCGTTTTGCCATGGCCCGGTTTGCTCATTCGGTTCATTTGCTGACTGCTGGTTTTGAAAAATGCAACCAGGTTTTGCAATTGGGCTGCATGGTCATTCATTTCCTCTGCCGTGGCCGCCAATTCTTCGCTCGCACTGGCGTTCTGCTGAGTAATCTGGCTCAGCTGGGTCATTGACAGGCTAATCTGCTGGCCCGCTGATTTTTGCTCGTCGCTGGCCGCGGTAATTTCCTGAACCAAATCGCTGGTACGCTTGATGTCCGGTACAATTTTATTCAACAAGGTGCCGGCCTTCTCGGCCACATTCACACTCGACTCGGCCAACTTGCCAATTTCCTGCGCTGCTTCCTGACTGCGTTCAGCCAGTTTGCGTACCTCAGTGGCGACTACGGCAAAGCCCTTGCCGTGCTCACCTGCACGGGCGGCTTCAATGGCGGCGTTCAAGGCCAACAAGTTAGTTTGATAAGCGATGTCATCGATAATCATGACCTTGTCGGCGATGCTGCGCATGGCTTCCACGGTGCTTGCTACGGCTTTGCCACCCTCTTCTGCATCGCGAGCAGCCTTGGTAGAAATGTCGGATGTGACACGTGAGTTGTCGGAGTTCTGGGTAATCGATGAACTGATCTGTTCAATTGATGCTGTAGTTTCTTCCACACTGGCCGCCTGCTCACTTGTTGCATTGGACAGGTTTCCAGAGGTTGCACTGACCTGCTCGCTGGCCGTGGCCAGGCTGTCGCAGCTTGCACGGACTTCGGTAACCACACCAGCCAAACGCTCAGTCATTTTTTTCATGTCGTACAACAAACTGGTGGTGTCACCTTTGGCCAGTTGAATATCGACAGTCATGTCGCCCTCGGCAATTCGCTTGACCAAATCACCTGCATAGGAGGGTTCTCCGCCAATCTGTCGCATCACATTGCGAGTGATCAGGAAGCCCAGCGAAATTCCTGCTGCAAATGCAAACAGCACGAACACAGTCAATGTCCATTTGGATGATTCATACAGGCTTTCAATGAATCCAACGGTCTTCAAGGCGTTTTCTTCCTTGTTGGCGGTCAATTGGTCAAAGAGCTCATCTGTTTCCTTGGCATGTTGACCTTGAACTTTCCAGGTGGCCATAAACTCAGCTGGCAAAACCAAGTAGGGCTCTTTCTCGGCGGCATCGGCCAATGCGCGTGTAGCGCTCAACCAGTTTTTGTGCTTTTCGCGAACCTGTTTAATCAGTTCACGTCCCTCAGGCGAAACAAAAAGCGGATCCGCTTTTTCAATCACTTCCTCCAGCTTGGTAAAGCGTCCTTCCAGACCTGCACGGGCCTTTTTGCGCGCTTCTTCGTCCTTGGCGATCAGAATGGTTCGCCAGTCACGCGCTGCCGCCGCGCGATGAATACCTGCGTCCTTGATATAAGAAAGTCCCATCAACTCGCGATCGTAAATTGCGCGTGACGCGTCATTGATCTGGTTCATGTTGTACAAACCAAGTCCGCCAACTGCGGCCGTAAGAATGGAAGTGACCACGAAGGCGGTCAGGAGTAATTTTTTGAGCGTCAATTTCATTTGAGTTCCCACAAATAGAAGTGTTCTTTGCAATGGCGTTTGCGCTGCAAATCGCCCGAAACAAAGGGTCGTTTGCGCGTCAGGAAGGCAACCGTTGGTCAACTGCGTGATCCGGGAACCGAATAGATACCGTGTGATCTGGCCAAGAGAGAATCGAACCACCCAATCGGGTTGGCTCAATGCCATGGAAGGATTGTCGGCAGGAAATCGCGAAAATTAGTGTCTGAAAAAGGGGGATCCCCCCTTACTTGTGGGGGAGTGAAGGCCATAAAAAAAACCCGCCGGCTGGCGGGTTTGGTATGCACGTCCCAAGCTTACAGCGATCGGGCAATAATCTCTTTCATGATTTCACTAGAACCACCATAGATGCGCTGAACGCGGGCATCCGCGTACATTTGCGCAATCGGGTACTCCATCATGTAACCATAGCCACCGAAGAACTGAAGACATTCATCAATAACCTTGCATTCCAGCTCGCTCAAATGCAATTTGGCAATCGATGCAGTTGCCGCGTCCAGCTTGCCCGCCACCAGCTTTTCAATCGAGTTGTCAATAAAAGCCCGAGCTACAACCGCCTGAGATTTCAGTTCAGCCATTTTGAAGCGGGTATTCTGGAACTCGAAAATGGATTTACCAAAGGCCTTACGCTCTTTGGTGTATTCCAGGGTAATTTCAATGGCCATTTCAATCGCAGCCATGGCGCCCACACCCAGCATCAAACGCTCGTAGGGCAACTCAACCATTAGCTGCATGAAGCCCATTCCCTCAGCACCCAATACGTTTTGGGCTGGAATGCGCACATTGTCAAAGAACAACTCGCAGGTGTCTTGCCCTTTCTGGCCGAGTTTTTCAAGAATTCGACCTACTTTGAAACCTTCAGCTTTCTTGGTCTCCAGCAACATCAACGTGGTGCCTTTGGCGCCTGCGCTTGGGTCGGTTTTGGTAACCAGAATAATCACGTCGGCCAGATAACCATTGGAAATGAAAATTTTGGAACCATTCACTACATAGTGATTGCCCTCTTTCACCGCGCTAGTGCGAATGCCCTGCAAATCTGAACCGGCACCTGGTTCGCTCATCGCAATCGCGCCAATCATTTCGCCGCTTGCCATCTTGGGCAGGAAGTATTGTTTCTGTTCCTCAGTGCCATGATTCAAAATGTACTGGGCTGCAATTGCATGCACATGCACACCGAACGAACGGTCGCCGCTGTAGGCCAATTCTTCAAACAACACGGCCATGTGCGTGAAATCGCCGCCGGCACCGCCGTACTCCTCGGGAATATCTGCCGACAACAAGCCCATTTCTCCGGCCTTGGTCCAAAGTTCACGGTCAACGTGTTGTTGTTTCGCCCATTTGTGCTGATTGGGCTTGATCTCGGTTTCCACAAAACGACGAACGTTGGAACGATACAGTTCGAGGTCGGAATTCATCCAGCTGGGCTTGGGGTATCTCATTTGTCTCTTCACACTCTCAAAGTTATAGGTCAACCGACCGGTTGCAGTGAATCGATTATAGGTCACGTGACCTGTTTGTCAACAATGAGGTCAATATTGGGGGTAATTTTTGAGTTAAAGTACGCACATGAATACACACGCCACCACCGACAAAGGTCACATTCGCTCGCAGGAAATACTGCGCACCGCACAGGCCATACTGGCCAGCGAGGGCTATGCAGGGTTAAGTATGCGCGGCGTGGCTACCCAATTGGGTATTTCGCTAAGCACCGTGCAGCACTACTACACCAACAAGGAAGCGCTGGTTGAGGCCTTGCTGATCTATGTGATGGACAACTACCAGGCTGCGGTTGCGCAAGTGATGAATGCGATGAGCGACAAAAGCCAGCTTGAGCGGTTTAAAACGATCATTGATTTGATTCTGATTGAAATTCGTCGGCCTGAAACCTTTGGTGTGCTGGCAGAAATCTATGCCTTGTCAAACCGCTTGCCTTTTGCAGCGCGTTTGGTCGAGGCTGTGTACGCCCGGGAAAGAAAAGAGATTTTCAAACTGATTTACGGCCTGGAGCCAAAAATCAGCAAAGCAGAATACAAGTTGAGAGCTGCCATGATCGTCGTTCAAATACATGGGCTGGTTTCACAATTGGCTCAGGACAACGACCCAAGCCTTAGTCGCAGACAACTTGAGCAGGCCGCAAAACAAAGCTTCTTGATGCTGGCCACCAAAGCGTGACCAAAGTCACGTGGCGCCTGATGTTCAGGCGTACACGTTCAATTTCGTACCCAAATTACCACTGGTGGCCAGCGCGGGTGGCTGAGGAATAGACTGGATCAGCTGCGCCACGGACGACTCGGCAATGTCCATGGTTTTCTTGAACACCGCAATTTGACCCTGTTGAATCGATTGCGCTTGCTGCATCTGTACCGTGGCATTCACCATGGCGGCTGGGGAAACATCCATTGTTTTTCTCCGTATCTGTCACTTTGATAACGGCAGCCTGGGCTGAAACTTGAGTGCTTTATCAGGCCTGGGTTTCAGTGCCCTTTCTTGGCACGGTCCAGTATTTGAACCACCAATTCGCTTCGAATTTGCTCGCCACGCTCTACGTTCTGCGCATGCAACAACACGTTTTCTTCAATGAGTTTCGCCATGGAGCTGAGCAGCACATAGATCAGGTCTTCAGCCTTAAACATGGCTGCATTTTGAAGAATATTCAGCGCACCCAGGCAACAGGAATGGCGCAGCGCCATTTCATCCACGGCCAAGTCCCCATAATCAAGCGGGTCCTCTTTGGCAACTTCATTGACCAGCATCACAAGGGTGTTCAGATCAATTTCAACTTGATGCGTTGTTGCCATGGTGTTTCTCCGTGGTGAGCACACCTTCGTTCTACCATAGCGCTGTACAGAAAACCAGCACTGAATGGATGTAATTTCACTCCATTAATTACAAGTATTTGCATTTATGATTAAATTGAGTAATTATTAAGAAATGCTCCAAGAATGACAGGGATGAATGCCATGAAAACCGCCAAAGAATTGCAAGCCAGCCCAATCGTGGGCGAGACCCACCAGGTACAGAATGTTGCCAACGAATTGCACAGCTACAACCTGTTTACCACCGATGCCGCCCTGCTCGAAGGTGTGAAGCGCGAGGGTGGCGCTTGGGGCGTGTCTGAAATTGCCGCTTTTGGCGAAAAGTGTGGCAAACCAGAATACCTGGAGCTGGGTTTTCTGGCCAACAAATACACCCCTGAGCTGGACACCCATGACCGCTTTGGCAACCGGGTCGATTCCGTGCGCTATCACGGTGCTTACCATGAGCTCATGAAATCAGCCCTTGAGGAAGGACTGCACAGCCAGCCCTGGACCCACCCACGCGAGGGCGCACATGTGGTGCGCGGTGCCAAGGCATTCATGCAAAGCCAGGTGGAGGCCGGACACGGCTGCCCCGTCACCATGACTTTTGCCTCCATTCCAAGCTTTCGCTTACAGCCTGAAGTGGCTGCAATTTTCGAATCGAAAATATTGACTCGCGGCTACGACCCGCGCAATGTGCCCATCGATGAAAAGCAGTCCATTACTGTGGGCATGGGCATGACCGAGAAACAGGGCGGCTCGGATGTGCGGGCCAACAGCACAATGGCCACTCCTGTGAACCAGCCAGGTGCCGGGCAAATGTATTCACTGGTGGGGCACAAATGGTTTTTATCTGCCCCCATGTGCGACGTATTTTTGATACTGGCGCAAACCACCGCAGGCGTATCGTGTTTTGCCGTGCCGCGCTGGTTGCCCGATGGCACGAAAAACGCACTGAATGTGATTCGCTTGAAAGATAAAATGGGCAACAAATCCAATGCCTCCAGCGAAGTGGAATTTCGCGGTGCGCAGGGTTGGCTAATTGGCGATGAAGGTCGCGGTGTGCCCACGATTATCGAAATGGTGAGCCTGACCCGTTTTGATTGCATGGGTGCATCGGCGGGCCTCATGCGTGCGGGCCTGGCCAATGCCATTCACCATTGCAAACAACGCGCGGCGTTTGGCGCCAAGCTGATCGATCAACCGTTGATGCAGAACGTACTGGCCGATTTGCAGCTTGAATACGAAGGTGCCATGGCCTTTTCCATGCGCATGGCCCGAGCGCTGGACAAGAAAGACAGCGACGAACATGAAGCACACCTTGCCCGCCTGGCCACCGCTGTGGGCAAATACTGGATTTGTAAACGCGCTCCGCAACACAGCTATGAAATCATGGAATGCATTGGCGGCAGTGGCGTGATGGAGAATTCGATTTACCCGCGCCTGTTCCGCGAAAGTGTGATCAACCCGATTTGGGAAGGCAGCGGTAACGTGCAATGCCTGGATGTACTTCGCGCCATCGGCAAAACCCCGGCGGTGCTTATGGCCTTCAATGCAGAATTGAACGAAGCACGGGGTGGCAATTCCATTCTTGACCAATACCTGGATGGCTTGAATCAACAATTTACGCAGTTAAACCCGACCGATATGCATGGCCTGCAATACAGCGCCAGAACCATGGTAGACCAAATGGCTTTGGCCTTTGAAGCATCGCTGTTGGTTCGCCATGCACCCGCAGCCGTGAGCGAAGCATTTTGCGCCAGTCGCCTGGCGGCGCAAGGCCACCACAACTATGGCGCCTTGCCCAAAGGCGTGAATGTGAAATCGATCATTGAACGAGCCGACCCAGGCGTTGTGAAAGCGTAATTCCATTGGACTGGAGCGGCCACACTCCGAGCCCTGACCGACAGACTATGCACCATGTCGTGAAAGGGCTTTCGCATGCGGGGTGTGGGCCAAAACAATCTACCCGCCAAGGCGGGTTGCTGGCTTAACAATGCTTCAATCGCGGGTATACAATCGTTCCACACCATGGCATTAGGCCAAAGCATAGCAGCCCATTCAATGCTCTCTTGCTCGGCCAACACCGAGCTGGAGGCTTCACAGGGTGCACTGTACAAATGCAACACTTCGCCATTCTCCATGCACACCGCTGCCATGCAGTAGCGCCCCTGCCCCGCACCTGAGGCATCCACCAACACATGCCGCCCGACGTAAAACACCGCCGCAGTTCGATTTTCCGGGGCCACCCGAAATACCATGAAGACCACACCCTTCTCAAAAAGACCAATCTGTCCACAAAAGTGAGGGTGTTTACCCTGAGGGTGACCACCAGCAATTGTCGCTAAAATGCCCAAATTCGAGCACCACCACAATACAACATGAACGCCTTACCCCAAGCCCAACCCGGAAAATTGTTCCAACTAGTCTTTGCACTCATCATGGGCTTTCTCATGGTGGGTATCGTTACTTTCGTCACCACCGCCAGCAATTTTGGCTTCGGCGGTAACTTTCTGGCCACGTGGGGAAAAACATACCTGATTGGTTACCTGGCTGCGGTGCCCGCCATCTATTTGCTGGCCCCCATTGCACGGCGTATCACGGCCCAACTGCTGAACTAATGCACTGAACCAGCATTCCCCCTTTCCTCCGGTTTTGACTGAGCTTAAGCTGAGTTTATTCTTGCGGTTAACAAAACCCAAGTTACAGGCCAGGAGCCCAGCACGTGACGGAATTCAAGCGCACCCAGGAAATGCACCAGTACTACCGCGACAGTCTGGTAAAAACCTATTTCTTTGATGAGTTCGGGAAAATTCCAAAAGACACACTGATCTCACTGATCGACACCAACTCCTGCGACCCAGTGCAGTGTGCCGAAACCTTGCATGTTCTCCAGTCTGGTCTTTCGCCTGCCAAAGACCTGGCACTCAAACAAATGATCATGCTGATTGCGCAATCGCACTTGTCGATGGACAAGCACCGCAACGGCATTCAAACCCCAATGCCCGCGGCTTACAAAAAAGGGATTCGCGACGGGCTTATGCGCATGCTGCAAAAAGTGCCCAGTGTGAAATACCTGATCAACGCCATTCAGGTGCTTTATCGCATTGGTGAAATTGACGAAGCCATGGCCTTGGTTCGTAAAAATGAAAAAGTGGTCGACACTTCGCCACATCTTCAGCAAATTGTGGCCATGGTGTACACCATGGAGGAACGCTATGAAGAGGCATTGCCCTACCTGCTGAAGCTGGTCGATTCTGGCGCACATCAAAACAATTCGCTGATCAAGCTGATGAGCATGGCCTGCATGTACAAGCTGGGTGCGCTACCCGACGAGCCTGTCGATTTCGCAAGCCTGGCGCAAGCCGCCAATTCAAACAAACCCGAATTTCCCTACCACTGGTTGGTCAAACCCACAGAAAACCACCGCAGCAAACCCACGCTGCTGATCGCCTGTGACGACAAATATTTTTATGAACATGCCCTGGCTTTGGTGTACTCGGTGCTTGAACACAACCACGACAATGTGCTTGTTCACTTTCATCTGTACACCCCCAATGCCAGCGTTGTGAAATACGTACGCGACCTGGCTGCAAAGTATCCTCAACTTGAAATTACTGCAGCGCAGGAAACAATCGATTTGAAATCACCGACCAAGGTGGTGGAATTCGCCACCCGGCGGTTTGCAGCCAGCCAGGCTTTGCTTTCGCACTTCAACGCACCTGTCATTTTGCTGGATGCCGATGCACTGTGGCGCAAACCCTGGAAAGAAACCATGGGTGAATTGGCCAGCAACAGCGATGTGATTGTTTGCCAACCCAAAGCTGCACCGTTCTGGGAGCATGTGGCCGCTGGCATGGTGTACTTGAACAACACACCGGCTGCGCAGCGTTACATTGCCCAAGTGGTGGCATTTATTGAAGACAATTTGCGAAAGGGAAAATCACTTTGGTTTCTCGATCAGATTGCCCTGTCAGCCTGCCACCACGAAGCGCACAAACACCAATGGGGAATCCGCTTTGCAAGCACAGCACCCGACCAGTTAATGGATGTGAATCACGGCGAGCACGCATTAACCTGGGTGGTCACCAACCAGAAGCATGCTGCTGGGGCCTACGCGGATTACAAACGTGAACTGCAACAACGCCACGGTCAACTTCCCTATTCCACGCCCAACGATGCATTTCTGGCCATCAGCCAGCAAAAAAAACCGGTTCAGTTTCTTCAAGTGGGAGCCATGGACGGTGTCAGCTACGACCCCATTCACCCTTTCATTCGCAACTTTGCCTGGCACGGTGTGTTGGTTGAACCCCTGCCCGACATGCTGGAACGCACACGCAACAATTACCAAGGCTGTACCGGCCTAGTGTTTGAAAACGTTGCAATTACAGAACAGGTGGAAACCAAGAATCTGTATCGAATTGCACCCGACGTGATAGTGAAGCACAAGCTGCCTGACTGGCTCAAGGGCATGTCCACCTTCAGTGACACCAAACTGAAGGACTATCAACAATATGTCACTGTGGAAGAGGTGCAGTGCATGCCCTTGATGGCACTGATCGAGCGCAACCCTTTGGCTCACATCGACGTGTTTCAGATCGACACCGAAGGCTACGACTACACGGTATTCAAACAACTCGATTTCTCGAAATTCAGACCCACCATCATCAACCTTGAAATCGTGAACCTGAACGCAGAAGAACTGCAGGCTTTGGAACACGATCTCATGGCTCAGGACTACTTGTTTTATCGCTACGAGTTCGACATGATCGCCATGGACAAACGCTGGTTTCAAAATGCGACTTGAATGCGAATAAAGACTCGCTTTAGTCTGGGGCATTCACACTGCATGTTGATGCCCCATGACCACCATTCACTATCCGCAACCCGCACGCCTTCGAACTTTCCAGTTCACGCAAACAAAGACGCCCTGGCTCATCCGGAAGCTGCTGGGTCGACCATTCGCCCCAACGCCAGAGGAATATGCAATGTTGCATCACGACCTTTTTGAAGGCGACCCGGTCATGGATGAATACATCAAGGCGCACCTGGATGGATCCAGCCACAAATCGGATTGGCGAGAATTTCATCAAGCCCTGAGTTCAGACAATCCACTGGCTTTTCGGGGCAGTGGCGCACTTCACCAATTGATTCAATCCACATGCATCAATCCCGACTGGGCTGATTGGAAATTAATAGAAGAAGGTGTGCGTTTCATTCACGGCACCGGGCGGGCTGCCACCGATGTGTTGCGCGACATGGCCCTGATGGGCGGATACCTGATGGTGGCCTTTAACAAGACCTTGATACTGACAGGCGAACTTGAAAAAGGTGCTGCACCCCGGCTGGCCAGCACAGCGCAATGGTGGCTGAAAGTGGTCAATCCACAAGCCAATATCGCGGGTGGCGATGGCGCCTTGGCCACACTGCGTGTGCGATGGATGCACGCCCTGGTTCGATACCAGTTGAGCAACAGCCCCCAGTGGGATTCCAGGCAATGGGGCCTGCCCATCAATCAGGTGGACATGGCAGCCACCTATCTGGGCTTTAGTGCAGTCATGCTGCTGGGTCTTCGTAAAATGGGTATTGTGGTTACACCGCGCAATTCCAGGGCCGTGATGCAACTGTGGAAACTGATTGGCTGGCAAATGGGTGTGAAAGAACAATGGCTTGTGGACACCGAGGCACAAGCACTGGTTCGCCTGCGTCAGTTTTTATTCACGCACTCCCCACCCGACGAGTCCTCCCATCGACTGGCCAGTGCACTGGCCAGCGAACCGCTCAGCCGCAACTATACGCATCTACAAATACTGCGAAGGCGGCTCGCCTACCAAAAACACCTCAGCTCATCGTGGTACCTGTTGGGACCACGCATGTTTCACAAACTCGGGCTTCGAGCACCCTTCGGCCCCTTGATCGCCCTGCTGGAAGTGCCGATACGTGCTGCGGTTCACACACTGGGACGTTGTATGCCAGGGTATTCAAAACGATTCACACAGCATGGTCGCAGGGCACAAGAAATTGCAGTCGCCGAACTTCAACAGCGACAAACCGAACAGGCCGTGCCCCCAGTTTCTGTCAATGCGAGTTGAACACGAACAAAAAGTCGTATTAAACTGAACGCTCGTTTGAATATTCAATTTGCGGGGCACTATGGGAAGCTGGTCGAATAAAACTGTGTTCATCACCGGCGGCAGCCGTGGCATTGGTCGGGAAATCATTTTGCGACTGGCCCGCGAAGGCGCCAACATCACCATTGCCGCAAAATCTGACACGCCCAATCCCAAATTGCCGGGCACCATTCATTCGGTGGCCCAAGAGGTCATTGAAGCCGGTGGCAAAGCCCTGCCCATCGCAACCGATGTGCGCGACGAAGAGCAAATCAAACGCGCCATACAGGCCACAGCACAACACTTCGGCGGCATTGATTTGTTGGTGAACAACGCCGGCTTTTTGGGCATCACGCCCCTGGGTGTTACTGAAACCAAAAAGTTCGACCTGATGCACGCACTCAACACCCGAGCCCCTTTGATCACCATGCGAGAATGCCTGCCCTACCTGCAGGCAAGCCAGGGCAGCGTGCTGAATTTGTGCCCACCACTCAACCTGGACGAGGGCTGGCTGGGTGCGTTCATTCCCTACACCACCACCAAGTACGCCATGACACTGCTTAGCATGGGGTTTCAGCAAGAAGTGAAAGCCAAAGGGATCGCAGTCAAAACCCTGTGGCCTGCCACCTTGATTGCCACTGCTGCGGTGGGCATGTTCAGCGGCGAAGAAGGCTTGAACGTGTCGCGCAAACCTGAAGTGATGGCCGACGCAGCCTTTGAGTTAATTACACAGCGTGATCGATTCGCTGCCAAAACAAGCTGGCTGGACGAGGAAGTGCTGCGTGAAACCGGCATTTCCGACTTCACGAACTACGCCAACAACCCCGCACGCGTGAATGAAATTCAAAGGGACTTCTACATCGGCAAGTTCTGACAGACCATGCGAAAAATTCCCCAGCAGCAACGCTCCAAGGAACTGGTGGCGCGTTTGGTGGATGCCACTGCACAATCGATCCGAATCAATGGCATGGACAAGTTCACCACGCACCACGTGGCCGAGCTGGCCGGTGTCAGCGTGGGCTCGCTATATCAATATTTTGATTCGCGAGAAGACCTTATCGAGGCTATGCTCGATATGGTCACACTGAATCTTCGCGAGGGCTTGAACAAACTGGTGCTGGAGAAAACCACCGACCTGCGGGACATGGTTGAGAAGTCAGTTCACTTCGGCATGGGTTTTTTGCGCGCTGACGACGGTTTGGCTGTTGAACTGGTTCGCAACTGGTACCGCCTGCCGACCCAAAACGTGGTGCGTCTGCTGCAAGACACGCTGTTGGATTTCATGCGCATGTACCTGCTGAAAAACCCACTGGCCAGCAACCCGGAACGGCTTCAGATTCGAAGTTTCATTATCGCGAATGCCATTGTGTTCACCATGATCCGCGCCATCAGCGAACCCAGCCCTTTCATCACCGACGAGGAACTGGAACTGGAGTTGGTGGAAATGGTGGTCAGCTTCCTGAATGCATAGTTTCATCGTAAATGGTGCCGCCAATTCGCAAAGCAGAGTCCGCGCGTTTTGAATGAACCACCGGATAGAACATTTGATGCACCCAATGTTCCTGGCCGTGAATGCGATCGTCCATCAGGCCAATGTGCTCGGGGTATTTGCGCGTAATGTGCGCTGTGCCGAAAATTACATCCCACAAAAACAGCATGTTGCCAAAGTTGCCTGTGTAGTTGCCGATGCCGTCTTTGTTGGTCAAGGCATGGTGTGCCCAGTGGGTTGCGGGCGTCGAAATGGTGCGCTCCACAACCCACATCACAGGGTGCAAAGCCTTGATTTTGTAAAGCGGCTCGTCCCAGCGCCAGGCACAGTGCGCCCCCAGAATTATCGTCAGCTTCGCGGTCAGGTAAAACCCATACACCCAAACCCCTATGCCCAAAAACAGCAGGGCACCTGATATCCACAAGCCAGGCATCATCAGGTAGTAAAAGAAATTGTTGCGAAAGGTCATGCGCACGCTCATGTATTGCGCAGAATGGTGCGCGCGGTGCAACGGCCACAAGAAGGGCGAATGCGAAGCCCGATGCCACAGGTATTGGGTCAAATCATCACCCAACAACAGCAGGGCAAACATGGCCCACCAAGGCCAGTCTGCCAACGCACCTTGAAATTCTGAAAACCAGGTTTGGCCTGCATTCTGTGTCGCCAAAATGGCAAGTGGCTGGGAAATGGCCACCACACTGACAAACACCAACAGGTCAAGCTTGGTGTCATTTGCAGTGGCATGCACAGTGGCCTGATAACGACGACTCGCAAATTCCATCAATGCGAAACCAGCAATGGCCACGCCAATCAGAACATTTTGAAATTGTGCGGCATCCATTGGGGCCCCTGTGATGAACGGTACGCCTGTAATTTACCCTTGTGACACCTATTCGTCCAATGCATAATTAGTTTACTTTCAATGCACTGGGTGCATCAATTGCCATGAATCTGAATCAACTGGAACACCTGCTGGCGCTGGACGAGGCAAGGCATTTTGCAAAGGCCGCCGACAAAGTCCATCTAAGCCAACCGGCATTCAGCCGAAGTATTCAAGCGCTGGAGAAACAAACAGGCCTGGTCCTGTTTGAACGCAAAGGCGGCGACATACGCCCCACCCCGGCTGGGCAATTTCTGATTGATCGCGCCCGCCAGTTGATCTTGGAGGCTCGCGCAGTTCAGCGTGACATTCTCTTGTACCAACGCGGCGAGGTGGGTGAATTGTCATTCGGTGTAGGGCCTTTTCCCAGCGCCACACTGGCTCGAAGTGTCATCGAGAAAATTCGTGTTCAGTATCCGAAGGTGGCGTTACAAACTGAAATAGCAAGCCCCGCCGAATTGCTGACGATGCTGACACGAGAGGAAATTGAGTTTTTTGTCGCCGACACCGGCGACATGGTGACCTTGCCCTTTCTGCACATTGAGCCATTGATGCGCCAGTACGGTCACCTCTATGCGCGATACGATCACCCTTTGGCCCACAAAGCCCACACCTTCGAAGACGCCTGGACCTATGGCATTGCCTCCGTGAAACTGCCCGATCCACTCAAAGCAGGCTTGGGGCAATTGTTGCAACAAAGCAAGCGTAACCTGCCCCAACTGGCGCTGGAGTGCGACGATGTCCATCTGCTGCACCAACTGGCCCTGAATACCGACACTGTGGTTGCATCCACAGACATCGCTGCAAAACCCTGGCTACGCCAAAAGCAGTTGGTACAACTCAACACCACTGATTTTCCGAGACTGTTCTCGAACATTTCAATTGTGAACTTGAGTAACCGGGCTTTGTCGCCCGTGGCCGATTTTGCGATTGAGCAGTTCAGGCAAACCGCCAAACAGTCATTTGATTAGTACGCATTGTCGAATCCGTTTTCGCGCTGAATTGCTGTAAGGCGAAGTGACAACCACAGTACATGGGTGACGCAGGCCAATTTTTAGGTGATGATGCGTGGATAAATCTCATTGATCAAACTCAACATGACATCCACTCCCATTTTTATTTCCTATGCTCGAGAGGATTCCGAGTGGGTGCAAACCATCAGCGCAAGTCTGACCGAAAAAAGTATCCATGCCTGGGTCGACACCAATGCACTTGACTACGCCAGCTTGTGGCAGGAGGAAATCGAAGATGCCATTCTCAGGGCTCAACTTGTGGTTGTGTTGGTCACCCCTCATTTTCTGGAATCGGTGGCTTGCCGGTTTGAGGTAGAACGTGCCGAGCGTTTGCGTAAACGTCTGTTACCCGTTATAGACAGCCGGGTTGAAGAGCATCAGATTCCTGCGGCTTTAAACGCCTATCAATGGTTCAAGCTGGACCGCGACACTGACCGTACAAGCACTGTGGCGAGTTGGATAGAACGCAGCATGAAGCTGGATCCTGACTGGCTTAAACGTCATACCGACCTGACGAGCCGTGCACAACAATGGGTTAACAACAGCAAGGATCCCAGCCTGTTGCTTCGAGGAAAAGATTTGGCATCGGCCCAAGCCATGCTTGCGCAATCCAATCAGAAAGACAAACTGTTAGGCAGCGATTTGATCGAGATGATCGCTGTGTCAGATCAAACGCAATCCCGACGTCGAATGACTCTGACAGGCTTGCTCGGTGGCAGCCTGTTGGCTGTGATAACAGCGGCCTCATTTGCTTATGTGCAGCATGTTCAGGCCGAAGGGGAGGCCAAATCGGCACTACGCAATCGATTGAACCAACTGGCCATGGCCGGCGATTTGTCCGGCATGCTGGACACTGCCAAGGCCAATGCCGCGCGGCTCGCAGAAGACCCTATTGCCAGCTTGCAAGTTCGCCTGTTTC
This sequence comes from Limnobacter sp. UBA7229, assembly GCF_002473065.1. Classification (NCBI taxonomy): domain Bacteria; kingdom Pseudomonadati; phylum Pseudomonadota; class Betaproteobacteria; order Burkholderiales; family Burkholderiaceae; genus Limnobacter; species Limnobacter sp. UBA7229. The sequence continues at coordinate 446,659 of NZ_DKTN01000022.1, forward strand.
AGGCGGAATCCCTGTCAACCAATCTCGAAATGAAAGCCTATGAGGTGGATTCACTGGAGGTGAAAGGCGATTGGGTAATGCTGCACAGTTTTTCATCAGGCGGACAGTTATTCAATCTTGACAAGTGGGATGAACCGCAAAGCACCGGCAATCTTTCTGAAGGCGACACTCACAGGGTCAGCCTATCGGATACAGGAAATCACCATGCAATCTGGACATCGACACAATACACAATCCGGTCCTCTTTAAAACCTGATCAAGGAACGCCGGCGATCGGAGTCAATGGGAACATTGAACACATCACATTGCTTGAACGTGCCGGAAAAATGGTGCTTCAGCAAGCCAACGGTTTTGCTGTGTATCCCTGGACACCAGGCCAGACAGCCCTGCCGCAAGCCATGTTGACAATGAGGGATGTACAGCTTCTGCGCGCCTTCTCGAATGGCGATCTACTTTATCGAAAACCGCCACAAACCGACGGACAGTACGAGGTTTGGATCAGCCGACAGGGCGATGACATGTTGCTGGGTCGGTTTAAAGGGCAACTGCGACAGGTGATGAAAAATCAGGATGAGGTGTTGGCCATGAGGGTAAAGCGAGAAGTTCATGGCTTTCAGTTAACTTCCGACAAAGGGCAATTCGATCCCTTGGGTAAAGTGTGGGTAGCCGATGAATCGGGTGTGGCCTTGTCCAACCATGGGCACAGCCTGGCTGTGGTCGACCCCAATAATGAAGCACGCGTGTTGTATTTCTCGCTCGAAGATGTGTTGGTGAGTGAAGGCAAGTCGCTTCGGCAAAACCCGGCGGCACTCAGGGACGATCTTCAGGAAAACCTGCAAGACTTACGCAACGGTGCAATACAAATTGGTGAACTGCACCCGGTCTTTGACCGGGACGATAGCCGCCTGTTTGCTCCCGGCGAGTTCAATCGATCGCTGTCACCCATCAACGCCCAACTCATCGCCAGCATGGACTCCGAACTGGGCACCGAAGGCGGCCTGTCTGACAACATTCTTCTTCTGGGTGATGGTGCTCAACACCTTCTGGGCCTGTCGCTGAATCATGGCGGCAACGGCACAGTCACCCTGCACCGCTTTTCAATTCCACCACGTTTGCAACAAGGTCGCACCAGTGCCATTGCCACCGCCCTTCGAGCAGACGATTCCGGTTTTCTTGCATTGCAACCCGGTGGGCAACTGGTGCAACAGGCCTGGATAGGCTCACCCACCGCCCTTGAGCTTCCGGGGGTTGAAACCAGCAAGACAACACTGGTCGCAGGCACCCTTTCAACTGCAGGTGATCGCGTTTGGGCAATCAACACACAAGGTGAATTGCTGGCTTGGACCATTCAAGCGAACAAGGCCACGCTCAATTTCATACAGACCATTGACTTGGACGAGCTTGCAGAACTAAACCGCTTTCGCCCAATCAGTGTGTCACAGAGTGGTAAAAACCTGGTTTTGGTCGGCACACAAGGCTTGTTGCTTCTGGATGCCAACACAGGTAAAACCCGCTGCAAGCTGGAACACATTGAGCAGTTTTATGACGGCATGGCCTATTTTTTGAATGAGCAAACCTTGATCAGTATCGACATGCTGTTCACCAATGGAACGGGTTGGGAGAATCGGCGAATTCAAGCCTTTGATGTGGAGAAATGTTCACCCGTCGAACATTTTGCCATGCAAGCCGAACTTCAGGACAACGATGGTTTTGAAACCGGTTTTGGCTTTGGCATTCAAACCGAACTGGGCGGTGCGCCATGGATCGCCGATCGCCGCTTCGGGGCCAAGTACAGAATTCGAGACCTTCAAACCGGCAACACATTGGGCGCTTTGTCGAATCACAGCGGGCGAGTTCTGGCTCTTCGATCTCATCCACAAGCAGACTTGCTTATCAGCAGCGACGAGCTAGGTTCCATCAATCTGTGGGAAAGCAGCACGCTGCGCCGAATCAAAACGCTGGATGTACCACAATGCCAGGCCATCGACCTTGCGCTGAACAACACCGGCAGCCACCTGTTGGCACGCTGTGCCAGCGGGCAAGCCATATGGTGGGCCATGGGCTCGCAATCATGAACCCTTTGGCACAAGAAGTAAAAAGCCTGATCGGCAAAGGCGAGTTCTTCAAGGCTTATGACATCGCGTTGCAAGCGCTGAACAGCGACCCCGACAACACCGTCCTGAAGCACCGCGCATTGCTGGCGCTGGCCAATGCAGGAGCATATCAGCTGGCACTTTCCCAATTCGAAAGCATGGGCCTGCATGGTAGCCGCGAGCTCGATGTGCAATGCCTGTTGGCTCGCCTGCACAAGGACATGGGATTTGCGCAAACAGGCAGGGCGGCTCAGGCCAGTTTTTCAACCGCATTTCAACTGTATGAGCAGGCCTGGCACACACACCGGCTTTCGCCGCTAGCCTACTACCCTGCCATCAACGCAGCCGCCTGCGCAGTGTTTTCAGGTGCCCCTGACCAGGCCATACACTGGGCAGGCATTGTATTGAATCAACTTCAAAGCCAGCACACCACGCCATCTGACCGGGTGGAACAATATTGGGTTAACGCCACACACATCGAAGCTTTGCTGATTCAGGGGCAATTGACATCTGCGCGTGCATTGGTACCACACACACTGTCACTCATCGGTTCAGACCGAACCGCGCTGGCATCCACACTTCGCCAATTGCAACGCCTGTGCACTTGCCTGGGGCATGATTTCAAAAGCCTTGGTTTTGCTGCACCTCCCACTGTCATTCACTACACCGGGCACTTGCTCAGCCCCACCGGGCGCTTTCCAGCACATCAAGAAGCACGGGTGGCCACACAAATCCAGGCACTGCTCGAATTGCACAATGTGGGCGTTGGCTACGGTTCACTGGCCGGTGGCGCAGACATTCTGTTTGCAGAAAGTTTGCTCCAGCGCGGCGCCGATCTTCATGTGGTGCTGCCTTTTGAGCAAGAAGATTTCTTGAACGTGTCAGTAATGCGTTGTGGCCCACACTGGGCCGAGCGGTTCGAGCGCTGTTTGAGTGCTGCTCGCAGCATTCGAATGGCCACCGACGACGCCTACTTGCAAGACGAACAACTGTTTACCTACTGCAGCCAAATTGCCATGGGCTTGGCCATACTGAACGCCCGGCATTTGAACACCACAGTGGCCCAAATTGGCGTGTGGGACGGGCACACCCACGACACCGATGTGGGCACCGAAGCCGACCTGCAACAATGGAAACACACAGGTCTGCCGCAGTATCTTGTGAACAGTCAAAATGCCTCTTTCAGCCAAAGCTTTCCAGCCAGCCCGGCCGAAGCGTCCACCATACGCAGCAACACCAAACAACACGGCCGCGAAAGCAAAGCCATGCTGTTTGCCGACGTGAAAGGTTTCAGCAAGCTGGGCGATGCCGCACTGCCTGCATTTGTAGAACACATCATGGGGCGTTTGGCCAAAGTAACCGCCCAGCACAATCATCAACTGCACAGCATCAACACTTGGGGTGATGGCGTATTCGCTGTGTTCAACGACGTGGCTGCCGCAGCCGAATGTGCCCTGGCCATGCAGGAAATCATGGCAGGAATTGACCGAACCGCTCTTGGATTACCCGAAGAATTGGCCTTGCGAATTGGTTTGCACCTGGGCCCGGTGTATTTGACCCTGGACCCCATCACCCTGCGCGAAACCGCCATTGGTGCACATGTTAGCCGTGCTGCGCGAATTGAACCGGTTACGCCGGAGGGCTGCGTGTACGTTACCGAAACCTTTGCCGCGGTGTTGGCCATTGGCAGCCACAATGAATTTGCTTGCGACTATGTGGGGCAAACCGAAGCAGCCAAAAACTATGGCCTGATGCGCATGTTTTTATTGAGAAGAACCGGGAACAGCAGTGCGACCACTGTGGTGCTGAATTTTGAGAGATAAACACAAGGCTTCCAACCTATGGATGAATTAGTGAACAATACCTTCCGCGCACAGTGCAACTGCGGCCAATTGGTTGTCAGCTTTACCCAAGCGCCAGTCGCACAGCTGGTGTGCCATTGTCGGGATTGCCAAATCGTAAGCGGCTTGCCTTATGCAAAAGCCGCCTTTTTTAGAGCCGAAGAACAATGCGCACAAGGCGAATTCCTGGCGGTTGAGTTGACAGGCGGCTCAGGCAAACCCAAGCAATACCGGCGATGCCGCCAGTGCAACGATTTTGTTTATGCCACGGTAGATGCGCTGACTGGCCTGTTGGGTGTGGCTGCGGACAAACTGTTGCCACCCTTTGAATTCAAACCCATGGCCCATGTGTGGACCTGCGAGAAAGCGCCCGAGGTGGAAATTCCTGCAGGCGTATTTCAGTTTCCCAAAGCACCACCATTCAGGCCGGGGAAACAGTAAAGATTTTGAATGCGGAATTTTGCTGAAAAAATAAAAAGGGCTTAGCGTTTGCTAAGCCCTTTTTGTATTTGGCTCCCCGACCTGGACTCGAACCAGGGACCTGCGGATTAACAGCGCGTTTTTAGGCGCTGAGCCAACCAATCAAAAATCTGCATTTCCAACAAAATCATACACTTAGACCGCACTGAAAAGCAAGCAACCGCACTGAACCGCAGGGGTACGCACCTCCATCGCTATCATTTGCGCTATCAAATGGCTCTGGGTAACAGTTTTGAGGCAGATGCTGCGGACTATGCGCTATCAATCAAAAAACCATCCCTTGGCGACATGTGCGACAAATGCAACTATTTGTTTTTATTCATTTTTATTAGCTCCATTCAAATAAAAGAATGGCGACATACCCAATTGGATGCGAGATAATTGGGTTCCATCCAATTTCTAGATATTTGTCTATCAATCAGCACTTCGATTGATGCGACAAAACCAGTAACAGAGTTACTCGAGCACCTACTCTCGCAATTAACCCTTATCACAGCAATTAGATAAGCTGAGGGTTTTGCACGCGGACTTCAACTTCCCTTGCACGACCTGACACAAATTCAACTTAGGCGCAGTGGCGTGACCGGGCGCTGGGTGCTATCAAGCACTTTGAGCCTTGAAACTTTTAGCCTCAGTCAGCCAGAGTAATAGTGATTATCTGCAACGGTCCAGCTTTTACCCGACCTTGATGCAATGTTTACTCAGAGTGATAATCGGCGTGACGGTTCACCTCCTAAAGATTAGGCCTTTGTTCCAACGTGGTTCCTCCTGTAACTTGCGAATGAAATCCAGCAAAACTGAAACGAAGTCAAACCAATCACATGACATTCCGCGAGGAGTATCCCCCGAGCTAACCGGCGGCCAAGGCTTTAGCTTCGAGGATGCTGTTTCCTCTGTGTACGCAGCCGCACTGCTCTGCGAAACCACCGCGCCAGGCTTGCCGGGCCGAGTCGTCCGACACGTATCGGTGCAGCAAGGGTCATACGGCCACCCCCTGGACGACCTTATCGTCCGTGCATCCGGTGCTGACCAAGTCTCGATAACCTTCAGCGCCCAGGTCAAGCGCAAACTAGTAATTAGCTCAGCCAGTACGAACACCGACTTTCGGGAGACGATTGAGCACGCTTACGAAACGCTCTTGGACCCGGGTTTTCAGGTTTCGTTGGACAGGGTGGGCATTATCGTCGGCGAAATCTCGGACGCAGCGAAGAGAAACTTCGAGACACTTTGTGAGTGGGCGCGGGCAGAAAGCTCCTCGGAGCAGTTTGTCCGTAAGTTGCAAACCGACGGCGCCGCCGGAGACAAGCTCTCGCAGTTCGAGGCGGTTCGCGACATCCTCTCACCCAAGGTGGCTTCCGGCGAACTTGATGCGGCCACCTACAAACTACTGAGCCACTTTGTCCTCATACGCCTGGATTTGCTTACCGAAGGCTCACCCACCGAGGCGCAGGTAGTTGCTAGCCTTGCCAATACTTTGGCACTAGTGGACCGTCCTCGCGCTGACGACCTGTGGCGTCGGTTGCTGGCCTTAGTACGCGTTTCCCAAGGGCATGCCGCTGGCTACGACCGCAAAACTTTGGTTGCTCGCCTTAACGGTTCGTTTCGGCTTGGTGGTGCTCCCAGCGCACAAGGAGCGCTGCAAGCCATACGGCAGGAAAGCCTACTTGCCGCTGCTGAAATCACGAACAGTATCTCTGGCTTGAGAGTACCGCGCGACACCTGCATTCAAGCGGTGGTCGAGGCTGCGAACTCGCCTGGGTTTGTGCAGATTAGTGGCATGCCCGGTGCGGGTAAGTCTGTTGTTCTTCGCTCGGCGGTTGAACAACTTGCCGCCTCTGGCACTGTCCTCTTCCTAAAGTCCGACCGTCTGCGCGGGAGCACGTGGGCACAGTACGCCGCCGCCTCTGGCATAACGCACAGCAACTTGGAAGAGCTTCTGGTGGAGCTGTCAGCATCCAGCTCCAGTGTTCTGTTTGTCGATGGCATTGACCGTGTAGAGGTCGAACATCGAGGCGTCCTACTTGACCTACTGAATACCATCCATTCATCGCAGCTACTGACAGGCTGGTGTGTTTTGGCCACTGTGCGGGAAACGGGAATGGAGCCGTTACGCACTTGGCTACCTGCGCACTTATTCTCCGGCGGAGTGCGCACGCTAACCATCGACTCTTTCAACGATGAGGAAGCTGAGACGCTCTCGCTAGCAAAACCAGCTTTGCGGCCCCTACTTTTCGGCAGTGATTCTGTTCGCGCGGTCGTTCGCAGACCATTCTTTGCAGCAATCCTTGCAAAGGAGGTTGACGCCTCCATTGCCCCCGCCACCTCCGAGGTTGACCTTGCCTCTCTATGGTGGAAGCGCGGCGGCTATAGCGCCGACCCCGCGCGCGTGGGCTACCGGCAAAACGCTTTAGTGCAATTGGCGAAAGCCGGCGCACATCAACTGGGGAGACGAATTCCAGTAGCAGATGTCGATGCGCAAGTGCTCACCGAACTCGAATCAGATGGAATTGTGCGACCCGTTAGGCCCGGACACACCGTGCAGTTCTCACACGACATCTTCTTTGAGTGGGCTTTCCTGCAGCATTTGGTCCGGGCGGATGACGCTTGGCCGAACGTTATTCGTGAGGCTGGGGAACCGCCAGCGCTTGGGCGGGTTGTCGAACTACTCTCTCAGACGGAGCTTGTCCACAGCGAGAGCTGGGCCGAACACTTAGCCACCTTGGAGGCGAACCAGGGACTTCGCTCCCAGTGGCTGCGCGCGTGGATGACCGGACCATTTTCTCTGGAGACATTCCCGCAGCACTCGTCCGCGTTTGACCGAGCGATGTTCGACACTACCCGCGCACGGGTCCGCAAAGTAGTTGTCTGGTATCAAGCTGAAAAGACCAAGCCGAATCCACTCATTCTCGAGCGCTCGGAAGCTCCTGACTTCGACCTTGCTAAGCGCATGCTGTACGCAGATATGTGGGGGCATCCTTCCGATGTCACTGCCTGGGTTCACTTTTGCGACTGGCTTCTGGACCACGCATCAGATATTCCAACCAGTGTAATTCCGGAGGTGGTTGCGGCGTTCGAAGTTTGGCAGAACGCATTCTCCCACTACCGCAACCGGGTCTCGGTCCGCATCGTTCAGACCTGCTTGGCGTGGCTGTATCACATTGAGCACCTGCTCCATAAAAGAGAGTTTTCAGTGAACCGCGGAGTTTGGGATGAAATCGAAGACCGGCGAGATGGCTTGGACGAACTTGAGTCCGCACTGCGAACGTTGGTATTGAACTCTTCGCTCACCCAGGGCTCATTGGTCACTCAATACCTCCGCGATTTACGCCACCTGGAACGGATGCCGCAGCAGGCCGTTCAGTCCGTTTTCACGCATGCCCAATTACTATCGCGTGTTTGTCCGGCGGAGTTGGTCGACTTTTCCCTCTCTGTATTACGTAAAAAACTTCCTGTTGTTGTGCAGAAGGAGATGCGAGGTCGCGACTATCTAATTTCACACAGCTTTAGCAACTTCGAATGGGACCATCTCTCTATCGACGACTACTTTTCCTTCTCTCCTTCGGCTCCCACCAGGGAGCCATTCCACTCGCTACTGATGCAAGCACCAGACCAAGGTAGGAGATTGATTCGGGAAATTGCTAATCACGCGATTCGGTCGTGGCGGCAGTTGCATCGACTAGCTCACCACAAGGAAGGAACACCCATCCCACTCGTTATGCAATTTCCTTGGGGGAGACAAGTGTTCTGGGGAGACAGCCGTCTCTATCTGGGCGCGCGTGGTCTTTTCGGGTCTTCAACCGTTAATTCGGGCTGGATGGCTCTTGAGGAATGGGCTTTTCGAGAAATTGATAAGGGTACTCCGGTAGACGACATCCTCAAGGCGGTTCTGGAAGGGCAGCAGTCTGTAGGTGCACTGGCCGTTGCTGCTGCTGTAGCGTTACAGGCCCAACACACTTCTGCAGTAAGTCAGCCCATCGCAACCAATCAGCGCCTTTGGCACTGGGACATTCGACGCCACGTCGAGGACATGTCGCAGATGGCAAATCTCATCGGGTTCTTCAAACCGCAGGATAGACCTCACAGCCTGGCCGTGAAAGAAGGTAACGAACGGCCGGTGCGTCGCTCGGATATCCGCTCGCTCGGTACTCTCATGGTGCTACGGGGAGGAGCGCTTGGCGCGCAAGCAGCAGCAGCCATCCAAGACTTCCCAGGAGACCTTCCCTTTGACTACGCTGAGCAACGAACGAATACTGGAGCGCGTTCCGACCTAGCAAGAACTGCGGAGATTTGGGCTGAAATCGGCAAGCCAGAGAATTATCGGGCAGAGGTCAGCTTGGATGAATCCCAGATAGTAATCTCTCACGAGAATCCCAAGGCGACAGGAGAGGACATACAGGCGATACAGGCACACCACAGCGAGATGGGGCGCAATCTCACTCTTTTGAACTGGGCCCACTCCTACTTTGATGACGGTAAGCTCAAGGAGTCACTAACACTGGAAGCAGCTTCAACTGCGGCTAAAGCCCTAGACTCCGGAAACCTTTTCGCCTCTGGACACGACCACGTTGAATTGACGCATCAACGGCAATCGGCTGTTGCTGCTGTCGCTGCAATCCTTTTGCTGGAGAACGCTGAAGCGCACATCGAATGGGCTGCTGATGTGTGCGCTCGTGCGGCCAGGACTCCAGAGGTACCACAACAGTTTTTCGGTCGTAACGCGAGTCTCATGCACCATCCTGTGCTCTATGCCACCAAGGGGCTACGCGCATTATTCGCTATTGCGGGAAACGACGAGGATATCAAGCCGCTGCAGTCTTTACTCACAAAGCTGTGTGCCCATCCTTATGAGGAAATCGCAGCCGCTGCATTCGATTCCTTACTGAGTACCTGGCCAAAATATCCACATACCGCATGGGCTGCGTTGCGCCTGGCAACGGCGATTTCAGTCTACGAGGTTGAATTTGGTCCAGAAGGAGACACTGGTGTGTTGCGCTACGCGCGAATACAGAGCGTAGTCAATGAAGAACTCCAACGTATTCAAGATGGCGCTCCTGTAGCTAACGATTTCCCAGCCTGGCCTGAACCGTGGCTGCCCATTACTGAAGGCGAGGTTGTTCAAGCACATAGGCGGCGTGGTCGCACTGCAGATGCCCAGTGGCGGACCAATCCAATGCACGTCGACACCTCGCTTCTGGAGAAGGTTCTGCATGTTATTCCCTTGGAGGCCGCATTGGCGGACGAAGCACACAAGGCACTTTTCTTGGACTGGTGCGAAGGCTTGGCCAAATGGACTGCAGAGCGAATAGCGCCTGCATGGTCGAGAAGCCGAAGAGACCTTGATGACAACTACGGCCCAGACTACTTCGAGTGGCGCCGTCATCTCTACCACTTTTTGGCTCGCCTATCATTAATGCTGCCTGCAGAGGACGGCACGAGACGTTTCCTGCGACCGGCCATGGCCACGCATGACGAAGCCTGTTTCAGTCTATGTGAAAGATTTACCAGTCATCTGATTACTCAAATTGCGGATAACAAAGAAATACCTCAAACAGCGTTGCAACTGCTATCCGTCATCACACAACGCGTTCTGGCTTACAGGGAGTGGCGCTACGCTGGTCACGGCGGTCACTCAGAACAAGACTTCGTCGACATCGTCAAGCACCTGTTCTTTTCAGACTTTATGTACGCAGGTGGGGCAGTTCGCTTTGCGAACCGCAACTGGTCCGAAGTTGGAGTTGTAATTCCAGTCTTCGAACCAATATTGCGTACCCACGGGTCAGTCACCTTCGTCGCTCGCGCCTGGATGGACCTTTGCGAAAGTAGCCTCGAGTACTACCCAGTTCAGCACTTCGTCGACAACCTTGGGTACCTCCTGGTAGGAGAAGGAATACCTCCTGGATGGCGCGGAACATATTTACCAGCGCAGCTTTCAGGGTTAATTCAGCGCTACAGCGAACGCCAACAACCCTTGCCGCTCGATATGGCACAGAAGCTCTTGAGAGCACTCGACCGGCTAGTGGACATGGGCGATAGGCGCGCGGCCGCTGTGCAGCTTAGTGAGGTCTTCCGCTCCGTTCGCATTGTTGGCTAGGGACCGTACATCTAAACGGAGCAAATGAACTCAACTGAGCATAAGAGCCTGAGTGCAACTGGCGCCTACAAATGGGCACGAAAAAAATCTTGGATTATTTGAGTTATCACAGGTAAACAAATTACAAGAAAGAATAACCCGGAGTTTACTCATTGGTGACTAGACGGTCTCGTCACAAACAACCAAGTAAATTGAAATGGAAAATTTAATCAGTTCAAAATATATTACCAAGGCAGCAGTTCTTGAAACGCTGGCGATTTCAGAGCGCAACTTAGAAAACATTGTCCGGGAACAAAAATTTCCCCCAGGCGTAAAAATCGGGAAAAAACTTTATTGGTCTCGAGAGGTGATTGAAATGTGGCTTGAGGCGCAATTTGTCAAACAGTTAGATTTTAAAACGTCCTCGAAACGCTCTATGAGTCGGCTTAATCGACACTAAGGCCCCACCACATCCTCATCAATCCCATCGCGCACTTCGGTTTTCGGTGCGCGATGTCTTATTGCTAGCTCGCACGTAAGACCAATCGGGTGGCGCCATGTTTTTAAATACGCCACTTATCACCGGTACGAAAATAACATTCAAGATTTCCTTTCCGTACTTCATCAGGGAGACTTGAGAACGAAGTCACTACACAGGTTTCAACAGTAACCTATGAAGAGGACAATCATGATTGAACACAAATCTTTAACAACGCAACTCTTGAGTAAAACATTACGTAAAGTCGCCATTGACCTCGAACCATTGGCTAAGGCACTTAAGTCGAAACCTCAAATTTACCAGGCTGACGACATAGAGGAATCGATTACATTTCTGCTCAAATTAGCTGCTAAGGAGACTCTGCTCGAGAATCAACAAGCCACGAATGATTTCGGGCTTGTCCACATCATGAACCCAGAGCTCAAAGCATTTATTTTTGGGCTTGCTGCTAACGATGAATATGCAGACTGGTATCGAGACAATGCGGAAAACAGCTGGAATGCGAAGTTCATGCGTATCGATGCGGCTGATGAATACTTTCCAAACAATAAAAAGGGGTTTTTCCAAAATGCAATTGTGTTTGATTATTTAATCAATGCAACACTTGATTCTGCGCTTTTGTATTTGTTTCCAGACTGGCCAACCAAAATAAGCGAGATTGAACCAGGTTCTCCTGAAAACAAACAGGTTGAGTTGTATCTTGCCCACGCAGTTAATCCATTCTTTAAAGGCACTGATACAGAGGATTCATATTTGATTTGTACCCAAAGCCGTCGAACGCTTCATTAGACTGCACTTTAAGGGTAGCTTTCTACACTGGAAAAGCTTCCGGATTCAACTTCGGGCTACTCTCCTATAAATCTGCGAAAGCGTATGCCAGAACAAGAACTTGCTTAAATTTTCTTTGCTTTAAAGCTTCCAGCGGAGAAATTCCACCGAGCGAATAAGAGGGATTGGTTAAAAAAAGCCACTTTCCTACGCTCGGTAACCTTTCCAAAGCTTTACACACTTCAGCCAACTCATCCCTAGGAAATTGTTTGTCTGAAAAAAAGAGTGGGTAAAGTTCGCGATTCTGATACGCAACCGAAAACATCCGATTCTCCTCAACCTCCTCGCGCAAAGTTTGCGGTGAGATTGACAAAGCAGTACAAATATCGGCCTCTGAGACTAGAAGACCTTCGTTAACAGGAATGTCCAAACCAACGAATGAATCCATTTTTAATCCCTCCCCTTGTACCCAGCTGGATGTGCCTTAAGAGTTTTAGAAGCTTTTGGGGTGGCTAACGACTTAAAGGGTGATGGGTCAACTTCAAAAACACTGACGGCCACCTGTTGACTACCATGAACGTGAGCAATCAGACGTTCGTGTTTTGGCAGCGGAATTTGTGCTGTTGAACCACCAAACTCGCCCGAGTTCGCAAGGATGACAGGTTGGTACATATGAAAATGCAAGGCGGCAACCATATTGTCAAAGGTCTGAACGTCTTGATTTAAAGCGGCCACAAGGAACATATCTGAACGGTCGCGAAGGTCAGAGACCAAGTCTAAATCTGTGGCGTCATAACAAATCGCGGCTGCGATTCTAGTTCTAGACTTTGAACCAATCGGTAATTCCACAAGTGTAACGCTCGGTCGGTGGCCTTTAACCCCGAGCTTGGACTCCTCTTTCATCGGATTTTTCTTTCCTTGCCAGACATACTGGAAGGAGCGACCGTGACCTGGAGATTCAGTCCTAATAAGCCAAAGGCCTTGGTTAACGACACCACCAGCCTTCTCCGAATGAAAAAAAGTCAATCCGGCAAATATATTGGCTCGTAACTTATCTGATAAACGTCTCAACAAAAAAACATGTTCAGAATGTACTGCTAACTCGGGAAATAGTATTACGTCAACAACAGGCTCATTCTTTTCGGCAGCCATACCGCTACTTTTTGCTGAAGCCCAAGTTTTTAATTTCTGATGAGTTAACCGACATACTTCAGCAAGATGACGACGATGCTCAGCTAAGGTGCCCGCGGTCCAATGAGTCAAGTCCTTAGGATTAAATTCATCTCGTGTAGGCCTCATGGGCTGGACTATAGCAACCCTCAGTGGACGGTCTTGTAATGGCTGATGGTCGTCAACTGGTACTACATACATTGGACTTTTGCTACGGTACCCAAATAGTTTTCGTTGAGTGGTCATTCGCTCGTCTATCAGCATTAAAAGCTCTGATGGAGTTCTTACCATTCCGGCATTGGATACCGAGTTCGCGCGGAATTCCACACCCGGCCATTGAAGAAGAGTGGACAACAAACCCGATAGCCATGGCGACACCGGACCTGGTTCATCAAGCAGACCTTGACCTGAATTTAACATTCCAAATCTGCGTTTAAACCAGGTACTACGTAACCCACTGTAACGGCCAATATCTTCGGTTACGAGATAACGGCGGCTAGTGAAATCGAACTCACCGGTCAAAGCTGAACGCAAAATTCGACCCAAGCCATAAAGCCATGCCTTTTGCTCGGTGACCCAGGGCGGACAGGAATACAACGGATTAATTCTATCAACTGGGTTTATTCTTGCCACTTTCAAAAAATCCACGTCAGTTGGTAACTCTACCAACCGTGACCAATCGTCGCATTCCAAAACAATTTCGGCAGCGCTTACCCCACAAGCGGATAAGTTTTGAATTTCCGAATACCGTAATAAGGCTGACGCCAGCATTAGCAAGGAATTTTCTTGGTCAAACAGGTTGTTCGGTCCAAGAATTAATTGAAGTAGTGTCTGAGACCTCAGTTGTTTTCCACGTGAATTTGATTTTTTGCTTGCTTCAATAAGAGCAGCAGGTACGTATCCTCTCCAAGCCACCGAGCGCTTAACATTCAACGCTGCTAGGAGTAAATCGGGTCTGCTAGAAGCCACGGTGAGTACGATATGCTCCTCCTCTTTTTCACTTAGCTTGCTTTTGCCCATCGCTTCTGAAAACCAAACACCAAAACGTCGAGGATTGGGTTGAAGTTGCTGTGTAACCAGAGCCAATGGAATGGCACTCGATAATTTTTTACCTTCAACAGGTTCATACAATGCAGCTCTTTGTAGGTCTGCATAAATCTTGACCTCTGGTAGAGTCTCTTTCGAGGTTGCCAAAGACACATCGCCGATGGAGGCTAAGAATAGACGCGCTTGCTGGCGAAGATACCAGGGCGAAGTCGGTCGGTCTGTCAATATGCACCGAGCTACGGCACCTAGCTCCTCACGATACCCAGCAATGTCTACGCCTTCTGGGTACTCCTCTGTATGTCGAAAACCAGTCTCGACCGCACCAGCCCGAAACAAATCAGCAAGAACGTACTCGGCAACTAAAACCTCTTTTTTCTGTGGAATATTAGATTCCTCAGGAACATCGAACAATTTTGTATTAATCGCCTCAATTACCGGTCTAAGTAATTTTGGGTGAGGGAACAGGTCCAACCCACAACGCAATAAGAGAACAAGTGCTGGATTCTCCGCCCAGCACTTTATTAGCTTACGACCAGTGGACTCGAACTCATGAGATAGCAAAACTCCTTGGGTTACGTTGTCAGTCAATGCTTCTGAATTACTGACAGGTCCTTCCAAATCTGTCATCGCAAGCCGCTGCCGCATCAACTGCGATATTCTGGTTGCCACAAATCGTTTTACAGTGTCATCGCGTACATCAGTGTTTGGTACAGCAATAGTCGCCAGGGATAGGGGCGAATCCAGTGGTTCTATTGAAGTTTCAATCTGTTCAGACATCCAAAGAAGCCCATCCAATCCTCCAGCAGCCTGTGTGAGCGACTCCATATCAAACGTGCCACTCAACTCAGCATTTAAGGTTTCCATGAGCGCTGAAACATGACTTTGTGTCGAGATTGCCTTGTAAGGAGTCGCAACACACTTATCCTCAGACAATTCGAGATTCACATTTGCGCCAATAATCTTGCAATGGTGCCGTAATTCCTTCTCAATGAATTTTTTTACGGCTTCAAGAACTGATGACTTATCGAAAGAATAACTTGTCTTTTTGACTTCAACGACGATACGCATGTCGTCGACATACCGACAGTAGTCAAGCAGTTTTATATTAGGGTCTATGACTACCCCTTCTGTGGTAGCCTGGTGAATTGAACGGTCAAAACGAACCATGTAAGCGTTTGCAAAAAAACCGGATGCCATCAACCCTTGCGGTAACCCAAGGTCCAGTAACCCCTCATTCTCAGACGAGATTAATGATGCCTTTTGATGGTCCTCTTTACGCCACTCCCAGGCAAACAGTTTCGAAAGTCTGTCCCAAAACATCGAATCTGACTTGATTTGGTCGGGAAGTCCATGCACTACAGAATGCTCAGAGTCTAGTTTTCTTAACTCGCTTATCAGTGCATCGCGGTCTATTCGGTCGAAAAATGACTTGATGTCGAGTGAGACCACATACAAATCGGTCTTACTATCCAAAATTGAGACTAGTTCTGCGCACACTCGTCTTGGACGAGCGAGGAACGTTCTGTAATCCTGAAAATATTGGCGATACGTCCGACTGTTGCCCCATGAAAAACGAAATCGTGATGCGCCGCCAGTACTAGATAACCACGACCCATCCAATCTGTTGCCATAGCTCACAACACCAGCTTTGCGCATCGTACTGACGTCATCGCCCATCGTGTCACCCTGCGCAGACTCCACAGCCTCAGCAAGACACATCATCGCGGCGGTCATCAACGTTTGGTCCCGGATAGATAAGTGAGCTAAGGGTCTTAGTTTCGCATTCCGCTCGTATTCATTAGACTGAGGGAATCCGAACTCATTGTAAGAAACCTTAGTCTTAGCTGGTACCCAATATTCAAAAGGTGGTGTTAAACCGAACAGCCCATTCCAGTTTGATTTGGCGAGCTCATCAAAATTTTGGGGCTCCTGCTTTTGGCGAAAAATCCAACGTGTGTTCTTCGGTGCGGGAACAAGCATCAGCTCAGCAGGGCGAAATTCTGGGGTTTTTAACGCCTCAGCCCATTCAGCCAATTTATTTTCTAAATCGATTGTGGACATGTCCAGCTCAAGCACGTCTGAATACCAGTTATGACGACGTATGTAGGTATGCGATTTCTTCCAGGCCTGAGCAAGAACTACAACATCACATAGTCTTTCACCTTGCGGCGTGAGGTTTTCATATTCCTCTTTTACAATCGACACTAATCACCCCACGTCTTCTTTTGTTTCAATTACAACTGTGCAATCCTCTTATCGCACTAGTCTGCTAATGCTTTCAACAACGCATCCCGCCCATCTTGGTAAAACTCGATGTCCAGCTTCGTCGCCATGTCATCCGACAAATCAAACAACTGCCGACGGCACGAAACCGGGAGCAATAGCGCCTTGGCCCCCTTCTCCACTGCGTGTTCTGCCAATGACACCGCATTGTGAATGGGCTCAATGGTGCCTCCCAGGCTCACTTCACCTACCACCACCAATCCACCACGGACAGATTTACGGAGCAATGCGCTACTGAGCGCAATCAATGTGGCCACACTGGTTTTCGCACCAGACTTAGCCGCATCAAAACCGCGCAATTGAACCGAGAACTCGTGCGACCTTGGGTCTCTATCGCCAACAAGCTGCTGAGCCCTGGCATACAGGTTTTGCTCCGCACAGCGAACAGATTCGCGAAACGCGGGTGGAACTGGATTGTTCAGAATTTTCACACCGCTCCCTGGGCCTTCGTTTACCTCTAAACGGAATAGTCCAGGATACTCGTCCTGCCCACCTGGGCTTAGCGCCCAGATTTGGCCGCAATCCAATGGTTCGTCCCCTATTCCACTTTGGCTTTGTAGTTCTGGAGTGGATACGAATTTCTCTACTCCTTCGGTACCGATTGTGTAGCTAAAGTGGGTATTGCGGAATTCAGCCGAACCAATGCGCTTTTGCTGTTCCTTCACGCGACGACGTACTTCAAGAGCAAGGCGCACTGCCCACTCAAGGTCTTCATCGGCAATTGGTGAATCAGGATTTGGATACAACAGTTTCAACAAACCGCTGACGGTTTTGCTTACACCCGTTATGTCACGGCCGCTAAGTGCCCCTCCCCAGAACACCTTGCCCTGAAAGTGGCTCATGCGGCTTTGGTTCCGAAGCTGAGTAAAGCACTCCGACAAGAAGTCGCTAACTAACCCAAAATGCCCAGTGAACAAACTTGGGTTCAGCTTCGGAACATCCCATCCAGGCAGGAAGCAATGAATACGGTCCATGAATGCGGTGTCGTCTCGCATTTCCGGTGGCAATGGACCGAACAAGTGACCTATGCGCTGCTGATGTTCAACATCCACATCGAAATTACCTACCAACACAATTGAGCCATCAGCGCGAATACTCTCTTTACCACGAGAGAATTCGCCGCTTTCCATATAGCCTTTCATGATGTTCACGCCATCTTTTTGGTCAAATGACACACCTGAGACTTCGTCAAAGCACACGACGTCGTATTGACAGACCAGCCCTCTCTGCCCGGTACCGTTGTGCACAAACATGCGTGCCACAGTGGCCTTGCCGCCAGAAATCAAATGAGCGTATGGAGAAACCTGCTGAAAGAGATGTGATTTACCAGTACCGCGTGGGCCCAATTCAACCAAATTGTAATTACGCTCCACGAATGGAACCATTCGAAGCAGCAATGCATCTTTGGCTCGGTCGGAGAATGTCTCTGGCTCGAAGCCAACACTGCGGAGTAAAAAGTCTTTCCACTCGGCCGTGGTATAGGATTCCCGACCCTTGGCCATCACATCCAGCACTTCGCGCTTGGATAGCTGTATGGGCCGAAGCGACTGGATACCAAACGGGCGTCCGCCATTTTCCTGCGCGATTGAGGCGTCATAGCCCAACGAAATTTCAGCATAGAAACCACCAGTCAACATCCGCTCGTTTTCACGAATCATCTCTGGCGCGATTCGAACGTCGTTTAGCCGCAGGCTGGGCAGACTTGCCACATAACAATCTGCCTTTGAGTCCAGTCGGGCCGAGATGATATCGAGAATTTTTACGCTACCAGATTCCTTGGCACGAGCCTTGAAGAGCTCCTCTTCCCCTGCCTTCACAGTGCGCGAACTCAGCTGCTTCTGGACAATATCGATACCTTCTTGAATTTCTGTTTCATCAGTCGTTGCACAGTAGCGACCAAGCAAAAACTCCACAACATATGTTGGTACTGGAAACTGGCGGCTGAACGCTCGCACCAGGTCTTTGCGCACAACATAGCCTTCAAATACCGAGGCTGACTTTCTGTCTAATTCATCTAATTGCATCGCACGTCCTTTTGGGGGCCAAAGTTTTCGCCCTATACCAAATCATTATTCTTACCCACCAACTGTGGTTACCTGCTTTTGGATAATGTTTCCACTTGGGTCAAGCACCACAACAACCGCCGCTTGGCCCTCATAACTATCATCAGCCACGGCTAGACTTGCCTTTCCATCCTCTACTGCCTTCATCGCAGCCACGATGGACGTATCCGCGACAGCAGGTTTTGTTCTCAAATCGACACGCAACCCAACTGCATCGGACACCACTTCAATATTGCAACGTAATCCACGCCAACCAATCGACTTGATATTCGCGAAGTCGACAGTGCTGGACTCCACTTGCAATTCAATAATTGGAACCAGTGATTCTTGAAATGAAATTCCACCATGGCTGTACTCTTCACCAGCTTTAAACGAGGCAATTCCAGGTGGGTATGCAATTTGAACTTCCTTGCACCAATCCCAACCAAACGTAAGCCCATCGGACTGAGCTGACGACTTGAGAACGGCACAACGCCCCCACTTCGTCTCCGCTTGATGCTTGGCAAGCTCAGCTTTGGGCAATCCACCTGGCATCAAGAGCCAGCCATGGTCAGTCACGATTCGGAATTTTTTCCAACCTGCGGCAATCAGCTCAGCTATCCTTTCTTGCACCGTATCGAGTTGAAGACCCAGGTCCCTCGCAAGCCGAATACCATGCTCATGGCCGTAGTGGTCCAGGTCGCCACATTCTGTCCAAGCAATACCACTTGGAGCGCCAACTTCCTCTTTTGATAATGGTTGAACCCATTCATCTTCCAAAAGTTTGCGAAAGTTGTAGCCACTCAGTGATTTATCAGTCCCCGCGACGCGGGGCTGAAACTCCATATCCTCGGAAGTTCCAGCCACCTTATTTGCAACAGGAGAACACCAAGCTTTACCCGATGCTGTAACAGAGGGTAAGGAAGTCCACTGAGCACTTAAGTCGACTTTACCGAGTTCCTCAAATCTTGTGGCTAAATCCACAGCAACGTCGTATCGCAGACCATCAACAAATACAAAGCAAGTGCCTGGTGAGGCATCGGTGTTCATTACGCCTGTAGATAAAGGACTGAAACCGCCCTCTTTAGAGACGACATTTTGCAACCGAATTGCGCATTCATTCGACCAGGGCAAATACATCGAACGAACCACTGCTGATACCGCAGCTTTATCCGGCGCGGCTGACACACACGCAAGGGCCTTAATTACAGCATCGTCAACCTTCCAACCCCATTCTTGATAAGTATTCGCAAGTTCTTCAGCAGACTCGCCAACAGGTAACGTCGCAGTTAGCTTAGCCAGGTGCGACAAATGTAAAAGCGCTTGAGCCATTGGCGAATGGCCAATACGAGCCCATAACCATTGTCTCCTCAATCCGTGAACTTCCTCACTCTTGAGCACAGCGGCTCGGCATTCGCCGGCAGTGAGCGCACCATGGGCGTGGAGGTCGTTGCGCAAATCATTTTCGAATTTTAAATTAGCACCGGGATAAGTTTCATACGCTGCAAATTCAGGGAATAACCCGTCAAGCCCAGGTGGGGTCAGTCGTTTTAATGAGCCAAGAATATTGGGAAAACTCGTATATGAATCCTGATACAGCTCAAAAACGGATAGCCATTTGCCTTGGCGACTGGCAAGCTTTTCCGCAGCAGCCAACTCGCCATCGGCCAGGGGGTCAAAGCCAAAATCTTTTTTACTCCACTTGCAAAAGGCATCCCACTTCGGACCTTTCCAGCCGTCTTGAGCTGCCTTGGGATTATTCATCCAAACGAGCAAATCCCGCGATGGGTTTGGTGCTAGTAAGCTGTTTAACCAAGCAGCATTTATTTGCCGCCCTTTGAGGTCTGCAACAGACATATCCAACAGTAGGCCAGCCTTCAATACCTCAAGGAGCAATTCTTGCGTTTCCTTATCTTGAGCAACATTTAGGCCGAGACCACCGTTCGCAGAAGTGAGAAACGCGTTTACAGTCCAATCCTTACCATTTGCTTGACTCCAGAAAGTGCCTCGATATTGAAGCTCTGCAAGTGGTTGAAGGTCCCGGGGGCAAGTTTCGATTGCGCGAAGGTCTGAGCGGCTGACCCCCGGACAGTAAATTATTGAAGTTCCCCTCATCTCAAGCTCTGGCACCATGCCGGTAATCGCCGTTTTCACCCAAATCGCGGGTCCCGAATTTTTCTCAGGTTGATAATCACCAAGTGTCAGAAACTCACCCTTAACATTTTGAAGCTGAGAAAAAACGGACTTCCATTGCGAGTCTCCGTCTGTCCACAGTATTGCAGCCGCTTGAGTCGAGAGAGAGGAGTTCCCGTGATGGGAAGAACGAATTGCGCCAATAATCGCATCTAACAGCTTACTTCCCATTGACTTTGTCCTGTTCTGTTCGTGCGGCCAGTTTTTCAGAGAGCGTTAGGTGATGGTCGTTAATTCGGTCACCCCCAAACACTTTGAACCAAGGCGCACTTTCCACATCCTTACCTCTGTCTTTATCCCAAGTGATATTAAGCTTGGGCTTCTTGTTGTGGCGCAGGACTTCAGCAATCATGAAGGGGCGGATATTGAGTCGCACACCGTCGTTGAGGTCGGGGTTCCAGCCGATGGGCTGTTCCGAGAGCTTCTTCCAGCGTACAAAAATGTCGTAAGGTGGCTCGCCTTCAAGGATGAGCTCCAGCCGGCGTTTAAGGTCTTGCGCGGCAGCGAGGCGTATTGGGGCGCCATCAACGCCCGAGCGAACGCCGGCCTCCTGCTGCCGAATCCAATCGCCAAGGTAGGTGTGTATGAGGCGCTCCAGCTTCTTTTGGTCAAGCTTGTGATAATTCACCAGCGCGGCGAAGCCGTCCTTCTGTCCGTCCCACACGTGCCAGATAAAGGGACGGTGGTGAAAGCGCTTGGCGTGCTGCTCGAAGAACTTCTCGCGAAGCCAGACGTCCAGCCCCTTGCCAGCGCACTCGGCGTCAGTAAGCAGCCTGTCGAGTACGGCGGGCTTCCAACTGCCGGGCTGAACCGTCTCCCAGGCGGCAATCAGCAATTTGAGCAGCCGGTCGTGCGCTGGCGGTTCGCCTCGCACCGAGGGCAAACAGACGATGCCATCGTCGTCGGTGTGCTCGGTGAGCTTCTCGCAGTGGGTAATCCAATTACGGGCCTCACCGGCCAGTTCGATTTCAGTATCGGTCTCAGCGGGCCAGCGGTAACCCGCAAGGCGGGCGACTGCGACTTGCAGTGGGTCGATTGAGGGCTGCGGGTGGCCGTGAAACAACCATTGAGTGGGGTCGTCGGAGTACGGTTTAGGCAAACCATCAGGATTTAGTTCTTTCGCGATTTCTTCCCAATTGGCTAGGTCAAAAGGTACCTTCAAAAATGCATGATTGGTGACTTTCACACCCCGCTGTGTAACCCTAACTGCATCGTGAATCGCCCCAGAGCGACAAAACTCCCACACTGCAAGAAGGTGTTGAGGGTTCTTTGGGACAATCACATGAGCTGAATGGTCAAACATGTCTCCCTTGTATATCGTACAAGGCATCGCCCCCATCTCTGAAATCGAAATACCCTCCTGCCCCCAGGCTTCACCGCCAGATTTCCACCCGCCCAACCGCCCCTCCTGCTTAAGCGCTAGAGCGTGTCTTAAGTATCTTCCCTGACCGCCTTCCCATAAAAGAAGTGAGCTTCGTCCACCATAGTTTTGTGTTTGCGAGACCGGGCCTTGTAGGAAACGCCAAGAGTCACCGATACTCCCGATTTCCCAAAACTGAGTAACAAAGGCTGGATTATCTGCGGTTGCCAAGCCCTGAATTGAGGTCGCATATTCTCCGAGAAGTGGTCCCTTTAGAATCTCTGACAAGGCAATTTGAGCATCTGGGTTGGACTCAAGTCCTCTCTGACTAACTCTGAGGAGAGGAATTGTGCAAATTTTTGTAGCCTTTTCAGTGGGAGTTCTATGGGCGCTAACATCCAATCCGAAGAGCACATGGGTATCAGAAACCGGGGAATTCGTGAGAGTTAAGAGTTGAACATTGAAATCCCACATAGGCGTTTGAAAACCCTTTGCACCCAGCAAGCTCATGAAGTTAAACCGTACACGTTTTAACAGCGAGTGCCTTTGCTTAGTGTACCCGGATAGTGAAAGCCAGTTCTGTGGCATGACAATTTGCACAACGCCGCTCCCCTGGTCTCGACTGAGTTCCAGGCAGCGCTCCAGGAATACGTTGGCCAAGTCATTCTTGGCCTCGGGGTAGTGAGCCTCGCAATAGTCCTTCAGCAAGTCATGCTGCTTGCTGCGCGCCAGGTACGGCACATTAGTGACCACTAAATGGTAGCGCCCATCGAGTAGTCGGGCCGCATCCAGCAAGCCCTTGGCGGTGAGCACCAAATCCCAGCTGTCGTCCTGCAACTCATTGGCCTGCCCCCACAGCGTGGCTGGGCGCTCGGTGGCTAGCGCCAGCCCCAGCAGGTCGCGCAAGGTGTCAACGCTGGTTCCGTATTGGGAGTGGGCCAGGTCCTTTTTTAGGCTGCGCGCCGGGTCCAGCAGGCTGCCAAGAAGCGGTGCTTGGGCGAAGCTGGCGTGCAGCACGCGCAGTTCCTGCCGCAGGTAAGCAGCGTTGGCGACGTCATCCGGCACCAGGGCCATCCAGTCCTCGGGCTTAGCAGCCACCTTCAATCCGCAGCAGGCCACTTGCGGCGCAGGCATATCGGCGCGCACGCCCAGCGGGTCGCCTTCTTCGTCTGGAAAGCGCCAAGCAGCCAGGGCCAATGCGAATGCTGCGATTTCCACGCAACGGGCGTCCAACTCCAGGCCGTGCAGGTTATTAGCCAGAACGACGTCCACCGCGTCCATCGCGCTCAGGCCCTCAGCCGCCATGCGCATGGGCACCAGCAGCAGGAAGGCCGCCACTAGGAAGTGGCCTGAGCCGCAGCATGGGTCAAGTAGTTTGAAGTCTTTAAGTTCATCCGGCCAGCTTTCGAACTTGCCGGCTGCCGGCGTGCCGTCCTCAAGTGTACGCAGATAAGTCAGCTGCACCGGACAAGGCTTACCAGGATGACGTGTAATCCACCACGCACCCAGCGAGTTGTGGAGCAGGAAGTCCACCATGTAGGGCTCTGTGAAGAGCTGAGTGACCGCCGGCAGCTCGTCAGCGCCAATTTTCACCTCCGAGGCGTTGACCTCGTCCTTGCGCTTGGCCTGCCAGAACTGGTAAACCCAGCCCAGGCTGTCACTAGCCTTGAACACTTCTGGGCTCAGGTCATCCAGAAGCTTTTCTAAGGCACGCTGCTGGTCAATCGCAAAGGCAATCTCGAATACAGGGCTTTGCGGCTTGAAAACTTGTGGCAGCATTCGTGCCGCTAGCTTTCCCGCGAGTTCCCATTTTGACTTTGCACCTAAATTACTGATGGGGTCTGGGTCGGCGACTAATACCTCACAGTCTTCAAGAGAAACCGGGGAGCCAATTTCCCAAAGCAGCTGGCCGTTTTCTGCCAAGAACCTGGCAAACAACATGCGGTGCCAATGTTCGTAAGCAATCTCCCAAACCAAGTGTTGGGTACCTTGAGCATCATCAAGGTGTTTTACATCACCCAGCGCCCTACCATGCGCTCGCAGCCTACGGCGAAGGGCTTTCTGATTCTCATCGAGATACGCTGGCGGCTTTAGCTGCCCTACTCCCAATTGTTCAATAACAGCTTTCGCTGCACCTTCGGCCAATTCGCGGGCCGCTTTTACAGTGTTTTCAAGTTTGCTTCGTAGTGACTTTTCAAGGGGTTGCTGATTCATTGTCTATAGCCAATTAATTTTTTTGTATTCACATCCAAGTGGAGTGAGATGCTTCTGGGCAAACTTCCCACTGCACAACCGCACCTCTTAGGACAAACTCACAGGCCCTTGCTTAAGCTTTTCCTTCAGTAGCTGTTCAGTTTCAGCAAGCCATACGGCTAATTCATCTTCATTGTTCAATGTGCGTTTCGGCAGAGTAAAATACACGACATTGGGCTTTAACAATTGAACAGCAGACAGTCTAGCTGCATCAAACCGTGACCCCAATGCTTGGGTTTTTGAACCCCAGTGTTCTAAATTACAGGCGTCTAGACAGTCTTGAAGACTTTCGGCACTGGATGTGTCCACTGCCGCTTTTTCACCCAAGTTGTGCGAACGCCAAAGCGTCTGCTGCTGCTCCGGGCTGAGCTTCCGCCAATCGGCATCCGACTCCAATTGTTGAGTTAACTCCTCAAACTTGTCATTGAAATCCTGAACTCGCTTATTGAGCGAAGCGCGAAGTAATTCAACAGCGGAATCTAAGAGTGGTTTAACGGGGTCAGGGTTGACCAAAAGAGATTGCTGTGCTCGAACAGCGTCTATTTCAGCTTTTAGCGAAGTGTAGGGCTGCAAGTCTTTTGCATGCTCTATAAGCTGACTTAAAGAGGCCCATGCAGGCTGTCGCTTCGAAAGCTCTTTCGCTTGGGTTTGGCACTGGTCGACAAAATCTGCAATCGCTTGTGCATGGTTAAAAACCTCAAACAATTGCGCATTACCGCTCTGCCCTTCAATCAAAGGTATTGAGTCCAGCTTGGGTGCAGGGGGAGCAGGTGGCACACCACCTGCCGATTGGGCAAGTTCTTTCAGCCTGGCTAACAGTTGCGGAAGTTTGGCGAGTTCTTCTTTTGGCTGACAAGAAACCCCTGCTTTGGAAAACACTCCGCGAATCTTAAGCAGTTGGGGCACCGATAGCGTGACAGATTCGCGCTGGAATGACGCCTGCGTAAGCTTGGCTCGGTCCAGGCTTTTAGCATCCACAGCGCGAAGACTGGCATCCTGAGCCTTGATATGCCCTGATACCAACAACGCGTAAATGGCCCCGTCGATTGCATCCCTAGACCAGCCATAAGGCGGGTCGTTGAAATTGTCTCGAATTTCAGAACCTTTCTTACCCGGTCCGATAAAGGCCAACAACTTAGCGCATACAGGATGCTGGTCCACTTCACGCTCATGAGCAATCGCTTTCAAACACTCCTGATTGCCTTTTCGGGCTTCCTCAAGCGCCTTTCCCCAATTGGCTTGGTCAGCAGTCCCAAACTCGTTATAAAGCCTGGCCACTGAGACTTTGGCTGCGTAATTAACCTTATCTGAGAGTTCTGAGCCCTCAGTGACTTCTTGTCCACCGGCTTGGAAGACTCGAACGCCGGCAAACAGAAGGTCTAATTGCTCTTTTAAATCGCGTTCAGAAGAAATCTGACGGCTTTCGATAGAACGCATTGCGTCCTCAGCCTCGCTGCCGGGCTGCGGCCGACCCTTACGTTGCAATGTTGTCTTAGCAGCTTCAAGTGAAACGATTGCATTAGCCAACTCTGTTTTGTGTTGCGCTGGAATGAAAACAAAAATGGTCGGGTTGTTTGCGGACTTGGCTGAGGCCTCAGCAATCACTGAGCGTTCCTCTGATTGCCAGCCATCCTGAACCCACACATACAGGTTTTTGTCGCTGTCTCGTGGCAAGGTGTCGTCATAGGAAACAGAGCAACTGCGTTCGATATTCTCTTTGCCCTGCACCGCACGGACTTTGCGCATGTACTCACCAACACGCGCCTTGAGCAGGTCCACGCGCTTTTGCTCCACCCGCTGTGGTGCAGCTTTAAACTCTGCCTCTTGCGCACGGTACTCATCGTACCAAGCACTAGATTCCCGGGTTTGTAAGCGATACTCAACACCATCAGCCCCATTGATGGACATGACCAATCGGTCGGTGATTTGAAGTTCCTCAAGCAGGGCAGGGATTTTTCCACGCAGTTGAGCTGAGCCTTCAGATAAATTCGTAACCAACAAATCAGCCAATACATGCTCAGTCGCTTTAAGGCCAATATCCAAAGCAGCGTCAGTAGGAAGCTTGTTGATGAGGTAAATCAATTTGAGAAGTTGGGACTTCAGCTTCTCAGACTCATCGCCAGCTGCGAAGCGCTGCACATTCTCATACACTTCTTTTGACAATTGAGCCGTTGACACCAAACTGCTTGAAATCTGGTCGTACAAAAAATCACCAGCTACCACATGGCCGACTGGCTTTTCGGCCGTGGCTAGTACGGCTTCATGCACAACACGCAATTGGCTTCGGAGCTGAGACACAGTTCCCGTGCTGTCGATTGTGCGAAGAACTCGCTCCCAGAAACGTCGGCGCACCGGTAACAGTGGATAGTCTTGCGTCATAACTGACTCATCATCAGTCACGTGCTCAAGCTTAGTACCACGCAGGTGCCGTGAGATTTCACCCAAATTATCTCGCCACACCTTTTCAACTTGGGGCTGCAAGCTAGGCTTTTTTGCAAGAATGATTTGGCGTGTAACGTTCTCAACATCCCAGTCACCCAGTTGAATTTGAACCGGAAAACGGCCCAGAAGGCGCTGCAAAGCAGGCATTCCAGATAGGGCTGACTGGCCTGTGCCAACAAACAAAAGTTTGCCGTTGAAATGTTTAGAAAGCGTTTCTGTGATTTCCTGCACTTGGTAAGCTTTTTCAGCATCATTACCGATGTACTGCTGTACCTCATCCAGGACAACAAGGGTCAGGGGAAACTGACCGTCTTTAATGAGCGCTCGTTCGATGGCCTGCGTCATCTGCTCATTAGTAACGTCTACCGTTTGAGGAAACTGCTCTTTAAGCAGCTTTCGCATATCGGGCTCAGAATTGGCAAGACCAGGTCTGGCATTCAGAATTGCCTTTGCCAAGTGTTGAGATACATACATGTGAGGAAGTTCTTGGGCCAATGTACGACCCACCGCATGAAGCTCAGAAGAGACGGTTTCTAACAGCCCCTCTGATTTCAACCACATCATTAATTGAGCTTGGTTGTATTGCTCAGGGAGTCCAGCTGACTTAAAAACAATGCCCAGCAGGGCCATACGTACCTTGTCACCAGCACCAGCGCCCAACTTACCGGCTGCGGCATGAAGACCACCAAACCTTCGGGATTGAACCGTCAACTCTTTGAAGTGCTGCAACACTGATTCAGGGATACTTGCCAAACCTCTCGCCGTCGCACCATCGCTGAATTTGTAATCAGTCCATAGGGTACGTAGCATCTTGGCCAAATGAGATTTACCACTGCCGTAGAATCCAGAAATCCAGACGCCTGGCTGCTCAGTTCGCGAATCCAGGTTCAACAAAAACTTATCTAGAATTGTTTCAAGACCTTTTTCGTACTGGCCATCGCAAACGAACGACTCTAATTCATAACGAAGTACTTGCTGTGCGGACTCGGAATGGTCTTCTGACACCTCAGCCACGCCATTGTTGGCAAGCCTGTTTTCCTGGGGAAGCTTGTTGTATATCTCTTTGTTTAGCATCACATCAACCTGCATATTGTTTTGTAATTGAAAATATTCTTAAATTTAACTGCGCGGTCTAAGCCTCTTTGGCCAGCAAGGGTACTGCTAAATAATTCCACCCGTCCCGCGCATCAAGCAATCTGTAAGAGTGTGTTTCTGCGTGATACTCGCCCGGAAAAAATACCAGTAAGCGACCTGGAATATTGTCTTTAATACCCTCGACTACTGACGACACGCGGGCAAGACCAAACAAGGTTCCCACACCCATGATTGCGACCACGGTGTTTTCATCTGCTTCGCTGTGAATTTTGGCTTTTAGTTCAGCCACCAGATGATTGACGAACTCAGTAAGCTCACCTGCCTGATATCCAGCCAGGTCCTCTGGTGATTCGAAATAAGCGTCTCTGTATTCCAAGCCCATCATCCATTTCGGGAAAGAATTGGTAATGTCGATGAGCAACCACTTTTTCCCGGCATCCTGAGTGACAAGTGAAAACTCCTCAACCTGCGCACGCAGTTTGAGTTCATCAGTTTTGTCGTAAACCGCGAAAATGACGCGCTGAATAGCGGCCAAGCCAGACTGCCAAGGCACTGTGATGTGATTTCGGTAAGCACCGATAAGTCGTGTCAATTTAGACGACATTGCTGACCTCTTGTCTCAATAGTTCTTCTTCTTTGCTTAATGCCCCAGGAAAGCGAATCTCCTTGACACCGCCAGCATTCATGAACACGAGCTGACCTCGGTCAGATGCCGATTTTACTAGCGACTCTAGCTCATCCGGTGAGCCAGGCAAAATTGACATCCAGGTCGAGCTAAAAAGCCGGGTGCCACTACGCCCTTCCAAGTGCCCTAGAAAAAGCGCAAAAGTCAGAATCTCTGGCGTTAAAACTGGCGTGGAGCGGTGTTTACGGTTTCTGCCAACAAGGTAACCAGCATCAGTCCAGGTGCCATTCACGTTTTGTGCGAATGACTTTAAAGAGGCTTCACTAAATCGCTGGGGGAACTCTTTCTCCAAAAGTGCCTCCATCTCCTCGCGATGAAGCGATTCGCCCAACTGCTTTTCCAAAATCAGAGTTTTGGTTTTGCGCAAAAGTGGGTCACGAGCCAGGGCAACTAGCAGCGCTAAAACTGGCTGAGCGGACTCATCCAAATGCCACACCTGCAACAACATGCGGAAAAGTGGATTCGTTAAATCAAGGTCGTACAAATCGACAAGGTGCCGAAATGCAAGCTCACGGGCTTTGCTACTTGGTTTCCCAAGCAGATTTTCACTGACGACCAACTGTTTGTAATCATCACGTGTGGCTTGAGATGAGGCGTGACGCAGCAACTTCTGGATGTCAGAGAACATCATCGTACGAGCCGCATGAACGCCATTGATACCGAACTTGAAGCCGAGCTTCTTGAGTAGGTCTTTCGAATTGGGCATCGAATCAAACCTTCCGAGTAGCGATGCCAGGAAGCTTGTCCTCTGGGATTCCATCCAGCGGGTAGCCATGACTGCGGCAGTAAGCTATGACCATCACCTCGACCATATTGGCCAAGCTGCGCATTTCACGGTCGGCTGCTTTGAGTAGGGCAGCTTTGATTTCGGGCTCAACTCTGACGCTGACAGCCTCGGACTTTGCTGAAGACATTTTTTCCCTTTAATGTATGCAAAACGCTTGCGCTTTGCATCAAGGTACTTCATTGCATATATTTCTTCAATATCCACCCCGCAATTTGGGGGATGTCTACCAGCCTTTCAAGACTTTTATAAAATCGCTGACATCAAAAGGGCTAACGAGAAGCCATCCCCACCTAATTGTTTTCGCAAGCAAATGCTTTAGAAATACTGTCATTCAACATTTTTTCATTCCACGAAGCGTCATGGTAGGCATAGTGCTTCATCACAGTCTCCACGGAGTCTGCAAGTAGGTCTGCACACGCTTGGTACTGCCCTGGGTTGAGTTTTAAAAACCGGGAGGCTGTAATGTGACGGAACGCATGTGCCCTGACCGACAAACCAAGATGCTTCTTTGTAATGAATCCAAGTCGAGAGGAGACTGACATTTGCCCTTGTGTCAACTCGTACAAGTCACCGGTCAACTCATCAATCACTTTGGTCGAATCACATTTTCGGTAGGAACTTATAAAGAGAAAATCGATGTTTTCTGCGTCGCTTCCCCAGGTATTCAAAAGCCTCGGACGAGCTTCACCTAAGTAACGCTCTATGCTCGCATTTAGAAAAACCGGTAACGTTCGAGAGATAATTCTTTGGTTTTTCACCTGATTTGCGGGCAATTCGATGCGCCAAGCCTGGTCCTTTTTAGAGTACCGCAGATGGCCAGTTCCGTCCGATTTGTAAGTTAACTGTATGCAAGTCCTCTCCCTAAGAGGCACCGCCAGCAAAAGCGCAATTAAAAAGGAATCCCTTAAATCTACCGCATGAGATACGAAGGTATGCGGAATCAAAGCACCCTTCTGCAACTGCATGGAAAGTTCAGCTAACGGCCTTGCCGGGTCATCAAGCTCTAAAAAAGGCGCTGCTCGTTTCCAGGGGTCGCGGACTCGGCCAGAATTCGCAAATCGCTTAAAGTATTGTTTCACAGAAGAAACAACATCATTAACATTGATAGGTCGAGCTAGCTTGGGCAGGGTTCCATCCCCTTCTTGTCGCGCAATTTCCTTTGCAAACTCCCCGGCGAGCGTTACAACACTAGCACCAGCTTTACCTATTCTTCCCCCTCTACGTTCCGCTAGAAAGTCAATATACGATAAGTACGTTTCTTTGTCTGCGAAGATGCATGGGTCATTCAACTTTGATAACGGTATATCTTGATAATCGCTCTTAAAAGCGAGAATGGAGACAACATCGGATAAGTATCTTTCAAAGGTGGGTGAATGTACGGTTTTTCCATTATACTTAAACGCCCATAAACGTGGGGCCGCCAGTTCTTTTCTAGAGGGTCGTTTTAAAGACCAAGCCCGCTCCCGATTCTTATGCTGCACATAGCGTTCAAGAAATGAGTTTAATTCTGGAGTATTTTTTTTTAACTCCTCAAGACTCCAGAGGCGTAACGGACTTTTCGATTTCCTGCAGTAACATTTATTAGCCTCTTCAACGCTAATTGAACTAAGGCTTGAGTTTTTCTTATCACAACTCTTCTCTGAAGTGTCTAGTCGGAGTAAATCTAAAAAATGCCCCTTTGAACTAATCACTCCTAATGATAATAGCACTGATTCAATACGGCGAAAGTTCTTTAAACCAGCCTCTTTTTGTGGCCGCACTCCACTCAAAACACGCTGAATAAAAGATGGGCTAACCTTGGCTAACCTCGCCAAATCTTTTCCGGTCAACTCAGCCTTTAGCAAAATTCGCCTGAGCTCTACGCCTAATTCAGAACTTCGCTCATTTCTTGCAATTGAAAGTTGAGTTTGATAAATCGTATGAAGTCGACGAACAGCACTTTTTCTGTCCCTTATAGTGTTTGGTGAAAAGCCAGAAGCCACCATATCGTTGAGGTACTCGGCGAGCACAGTCTCAAAAGAAGTATTCAGTTCAGCGCCAACATTGTGCTTGTACTCATCTTTTCCTATAAAAGTCAACCAGCTTCGTACGATTGAAGCAAAGTTAGCAGCAGTCTTTTCAGGAGCGTCAGAGTCTGAATCGTTCCGCACAACATTGAGCGCCACAGACAGCAGCGTCGTATATTTCATAGCTATCATTTTATCGTCCACGATATGTAGCTTGGACAATGAAAACGACACTTTACTAGGCGCTGATAACGAGCCGAATCGGTATGAATCAGAAATCTTATTTACATTTTTTTCAATCAAAATAAAAATACCAAATAAATTAACGATACTTTTATAACACATTGAAAATAAAAAATAAATAACTCACAGAGAAAAACTTCCGGTTATCAACCTATAGATTAAAATGTCGTGAACATCCAAGCAATTTTTCTTTGCAAAATTGCTTGGAGTATAGAAAATTATTTTATACATACGTTTATTTTTATAAATTTTTTAAAAATAAATGTATATTTTTAAACTATAAAATAGAAACATTTTAAAATTAATTTTTTAATACAGTTAAATTAATATCCAGTGATTTACTATTAATATCATATCGAATCCAATGATACTCTTCCAACAACTCCACAAGACTTCTTAATCGAGAAGAACATTCGCGTACAAATCGCGGACCATAACGCTGTAGGTCCCTGATGGTTCTGTATTTGGGTTTTTGAGCCATCCAATTCAATAGTTGCTGTGCCTCTGAATAAATGCGTTCGGCATTATTACAGCCGATTAAATTTCTCCAGGTATCAAGAGAATGTTCAGCAATTTGAAAAGCAGAAACCATGGTGGTTTCACTGACTGACTGTTCACCATTCATGACCGCCAAGACAGTAGCGATTCGTCTCGCATGTTGAGCTACTCGCGCTTGGAATGGCCTAAGCTGTGCAGGAAAAGCCAAATCATCTGTCCTCAGGTCTTTCTCAAACTCGTTGTAAAGATTGACGAATTGATATTGAGCGGCATCAGAAACCTCAATATTTCTTGTAATCAACCCAGCCCCACCATTGATTGACACCGGGGTTTCAAGCAACATCTGAATTCGCGACTCGTAATCTTGAAGACTCTTGGACAGTTTTCGCTGGCCACAAAACTGTTCGTACTGCAAAAATCGGCCACCTGCTCGTGAAGGTGGGTTGGTAATTAAAAAACGCGGCAGGAATCCTTGAGCCTGCAGGTAAGGGTCAGCAAGCGTGTCTTTCATGGAGATTGGCTGGGCCATAAGGTTAATTGTCAACCGTCGGTTGAAAATCTTCCCGCTACCTTTCTCGTCGGTTAGACGATAACGTGAGACCTCACCGCTGTTCCACAGAGTCACGTAACCACTGACCGCAGATTGTCGTGTCGCTGCAGTCATTGAGTAGTTACCAAAAAACGTACCCGCCTCGTCACTAAAAATCCCGACGGCTGGATAGTTACCTTTTATAAGGCGCGAACTGAAATCTGCATATGTAACATCGGTGAATAAGACAATTGATGAACTTGGCCAATTTCCACTTTGAGCCTCTTGCAATTTTTCATCAGCGGGACGGACAAATGGATAACCGCCGCTGCGTACGCAATTCTCCTCCCAGCGGCGAATTGCTCTGCAAGCCATCCCGTCTACAGCACTTTTCCTATCACCCGACTCAGCAATAGACAATACAAACAAGGAACATGGTTCAGGGGGCAATGGCCCCATCTGTCCGCAGTTGTACAAACGCTGCACGGCAAAAGCACTGGCTGACAACACAGCGTTCGCGGCGAGACCCACGGGCGCCTGACAAATCTCAGCAATTTCAGCCACGACCGGGGACAGAAACTCACCACAAGCTTCCACTGGAAATTCAATTTGGGTGTCTAGTAATGCATCAAGCGGACGGGGATTCTCCCAAGAGAATCCGCTTTTAGCCGATTCAACATGCTGTGCTAACAAACGACTTTCGTGGCCATAGCGTGTGTTGAGTGATTTACTTTTGCCAAGGGTTAAAGCCGAAACGTTAGATTGGCGAAGGTGAAAGTCTAGAATTGAGCCAGCCTGGGAATCGTCCACGTTTGTTGAAGCTCCCGTGTCAGATGAATAATCGTTACGCAGTTCTTCAGCCGAATCACCAGAACGATAGAAAGGTGCTTTTGGAATTCTGTTGGATGTCATCGTATTTCCTAAATGTAGTTATGTTGGAAATACGTATAAGAGATGCAATCTCAACTTTCTGAATACACCTGGTACCCCCTGTAAACGGGCTTCCTATACCGCAAGTGAGCAAATAAGTGACTCACAAATAAGGAGGCTATATGAAATCAGAACGGTACAGAGCAGTGCGGTTTTTCAAGCAACTGCGAACCAAAGGCAAGCAGCTGGGCATTGTCGAACATTATTTAAAGCTGACCCAGTACGGTCACCGCTTAATTCATGAGAAGAATTCTAGGCCATTCGACCCCGAGAACGAACTTGAACTGATTGCTTGTTTAACTTACGAAATCTTGAGCCAAAGCTCAGAATCAACGGAAGATAAACTCGACATGATTGTGAGCTTGATACTCTGTGGTTCCGTGCGCACAGCAATCCTGCGGGAGTACCTCGAAACGAAAGAAGGCAGCACATAGCACGGCCAAAGTATCGAGAATAAAGATGAATCCACTGAACAATGATTGATTTAAAATCCGCCGCAGCATGGGCGGATTTTTCTTGTACAGGGGCCTTATTAGGCAGGTGCCCAAGTCCTTTCAAGGGACGGTTGAGCGAGAGAAATGATAGAAAATACTACCTAGCCTTTTTGTCTACTTTTTTGCTTAGGTTTCCAAAATGAGTTTCGTCAGACATTGATATCGCCGCTTCTACAGCCTCTAAATTAAAAGGAGTTTGGGCATCACGAAGCCTTTTTGATGCGGCTATTCTTGCCCTGTCTGCGAATTCTTCGTCGGTTTCTGGCTGTTTTTTGATTTGCTTACTCACAATCAACACCCCATCTTTAAATTTCAGGTCTCCTGACCATCAAGCACTAAACAATACTCTTTTGATTCGAGGCACTCATAAATGAGCTAGTGGCTTGCGGGGACTTTTCTCATAACGAATCTCTCGTCCAGCGACTACAATCTTTCTATTTATTCTGCGGCCTTTGACTCTTACGGCGCCCCCTGGCGGGATTTGCGTGGTGAGTCCGGAGTTGTATTCAACCAAGCCATTACTTGGCAGAACATCAACCTTGAGTTTCTCAAAAAGCTCCTTTGCAACCACTTCGAGCGAGGCAGCTGGTGTCAACTCCCCAGTGAACTTGTTGAGTCTAGTTTTCACAAAAGCCCCATGGCTGACTCGCTGAATGAATCCCCGCGCAATCAACTTATTAAGCACACGGGTAATTTGAGAATCGCTCACACCCATGTCAGTAAAATCTGAACGCAGCACAACAAACCCTTTGCGAAGCGCAATCGACCGAACCATTCTATCTTCCAACTTCATCAGGTGACCTTTTAGACCAATACCTGTTCACTCTATCCTTCTAATATCCGATTTTATAATAATTACAATAAGTTGCATATACACAATATGTGCATAAAGGTGCATGATTAATGCACGCTCAGAATCCCCAAAAGCGGCCGTTACCGGGAGTGGAAAGGAGACACAGTGACGGTTAAAGCTGAACCCAGCGAAAGAGCGCATCCGTCAAAATAGAAGGTAGGCCTTAGAACACCAGGGAACAACTTGACAGAAATACTGCGCTACCTGGCGAATGCAGGGCGTTTCTGGAACGTCCATCCAAACCAAGTGCGAGAGTTAGAAATCAACTTTGGGCAATCTGCGCTGTGACACTTTTGACTCAACGCAAATTGCTTTGTGAGAAGAAGAACGAGGGCAGCCCTAG
Source organism: Limnobacter sp. UBA7229 (assembly GCF_002473065.1). Classification (NCBI taxonomy): domain Bacteria; kingdom Pseudomonadati; phylum Pseudomonadota; class Betaproteobacteria; order Burkholderiales; family Burkholderiaceae; genus Limnobacter; species Limnobacter sp. UBA7229. Next base: position 481,663 of record NZ_DKTN01000022.1, read on the forward strand.
GCAGCATAGGTGCGCTCGAGATTGAAAACTGCACCCCCCATATGACCATCTAGAAAATTCTTCACATCCTGCACTGCGAGATTCACATATACGAGCGCCATATTCAGAGTCTTGTGCCCTAGCATAAGCCTTAATTGATGAGCACTCATATTTGCCCTCGCGCATAAGGTCGCGCCAATATGCCGTAGGTCGTGGAATCGAAGGGCTGTCAGACCAACCTTTTCACGTAAAGACTCAAATGCGTTGTCTAGCATTTCAGCAGTTAAACCTTCGAACACAAGATTGGAGTCTGGATTCTGAGCATGAACTGAACGTAGGACACCAACCGCATGACGAGTCAATGGAATAGTTGTCGTCTCGCCTCCAGCTCGAGCGGACTTCTTTATGCGGACAGTACAGCATGAATTCGCAAAGTCAATATCGCTCCATCTCAAAGACACAAGCTGGCCTTTGCGGACCAAAGTCTCCAGCGCTAACTCAATAACTGGGGCTATGTGGGAGTTGCTGTGCTCTTTGGCCTTCACAACCAGGTCGGCGACTTGTTCAATCTCGTACTTCGGAATCACGACCTTAGACTTCCCTAATGTGAAGCCCGCGGTTGGGTTTTTAAACGCAGTCCAACCCCAGTTGGCAATCGCTTCGTTAAACGCTGCTCGAATAAGTGCAATCTCTTTTTGAATAGTGCTTGGGCTGTTGCCACAAAGAGCCATAGTACTTTGCAACTGTGCAAAATCGTCCCGAGTCAACTCGCTGCAGAGTTTCGAAGCGAGTTCAGCGCGCAATTCCCAGACTGGTTCAATCGACTCACGCGCTTTTTTCAGGTATTCAGCCATTTTCTCGCTGACTTCCTCTTGCTCTTCGATACGAACGACTTCTCCAATTTTTACAGCCTTGATGCGCTTCAGCCCGGCTGCTTCGAGATAACAGCTCACGCGATTTAATTCTTGAACATAACCCGCGTTTGCAAGGATGTTGCTGTGTGCATATTCAATCAAGAACTCGGCCAGCGTGCACATCTCGGGCCCGCCCAGGCGACCTTTTGACAATGTGGCCAACGCATGCAGGCGTTCATGAATCCAGAGCTGAGCTTCGCGACGAGTTGAAAAATCTTTGGTCTCACGCTTTTTTGTGGTTGGATTTGTAACTTGTGCGCGGTAGCCGTTACGAAATTTGAAAGGCTGGGGTTGGGCTGTCTTGGTCATCACACGTTCCTTTTTAAGTTGAAACATGTGTAGAGATGGCAAGGTAAACAAAACAAAAAACTCAAACTCTCTTTCAGTTATCGCAAGTGATAAATTAACAAAACCCAGCCAAATCAAATTAATAGTGTCGCCAGCAAACACCTGTTGAATAATTACATTTTCCCAATAAAATCAATCACCTTAATTTGTCGCACTTGTCGCCAAGTTCAAAATTTAGTTGAGATTGATGCAAACAGAAATCGCCCGAAGTTCAATCAATTATCACTCGTGATAAGTTTGCTAAACAGCGTCAACTGTCACAGCCTTGTTTGCCAGTCCCCAGGATTGGATTGGGGCTGGCAAACGGCAACCCTGGCCAAACCCATCACTGAGCCATTAAGCAAATTTCTCATCCAAAGCGCACATGCCGTGAAACCGCGAATTGCTTGGGTTCGGACCCTTTAGCAAACGCAGCCAAATAAGCCACTTTGATGGGCATCTCTGGTTGGTCCTGGGTGCTCTTTAAAGCCATATTTCTTAGTCCACCCACAACTGAAAATCCTTGCTCTGAAAGTTCTGTCAACATGTTGGACAACTCTTCATAAAAAGTCAGCTTATCAGTCGCGGAATATAGCTCATGGCAATCGGCATAGTCAGTAAGATAGTCTGTAAGCTGAGCAAAAGAGGCTGCCGCCTGCGCACTGAGCTCTGCGGCTTCGGTCATTTGTAGCCCCATCGCGCCCTCCACTAACCGACCCAGCTGACGACCGTCACACAACGTTTCAACTTTCAGTGTGATGTTCTCTTGTTCAAACTTTCTTTTCTGCTCTTCCGCTTGGGCCTGGGTCGGAATGGCAAACGGTTTGTTCAACGCATCGATGTCTTCAAAATCAAACGCAACAGCCAAAGCTCGCCGCGTGACAGAACTGGCACCTTTTCCGTTCTCAACGCGCTGAACGGTTCTCACATGTATTTTGGCAATGTCTGCAAGCTGCTCTTGAGACCACTGCCTTATTTCTCTCAACAGTTTGATTAACCGTCCGATTTCAGCATCAGTCAAAAGACGTGGCTCTGCATGGTGTGTGGTGTTAGACATTTTCCCGGATTCCTTTTTTAAATTCAGACATCCTTAGTATCTTGATTGTGAGCATTTGAGACCACGACAGCAACACGACAGCAACACGACAGCAACACGACAGCAACACGACAGCAATCTGACACCAGAAAATCACCTCCATGGACCACATGGAAACTGAAGGCTCCAAGAACATGCTTTCTTGCCACGCCCATGACGAACAAATGACCAAGTAGTACTTCAACAAAAAAGCTGGGACTGCAAAAACGCTGTGGCGCGCCCCTTCTCGTTTCTGATTTGGTACAAGTTCCTGGTGGCCATCACCACCAAAGCGATTGGTGGTGGACCAAGGGCGCCAAGTACAACCCCAAACCTCTGTTTGCTTTTGAGTTTTAAATTGTCTGTTCGAATTAACAATAAAGTGAGCTAATGGTGACGCCTACCGCCTTTTGGCAACCCTACCAAAGGGCAGAACTTTAGGCCCTGAATTCGTACCCTGCCCTAAAACACGTGTGCTCGGCCCGCGGGGCGCGGCTTGGTCTAATTTTTGAAGCAAATCCACCGCAGCAAGATTCACATACACTTCAGCCATCCTTGTAGACTTATGACCAAGAATGACCTTCAGCTCATGAGCATTCAGTCCAAGTTTCGCGTAATCCGTCGCACCCACATGGCGAAGGTCTTTGAACTGCAAGGTGGGCACACCGGCTTTTTCTCGCACACCCTCCCAAGCCATTTGAACCGCGTTGTACGTCATCGGAAACACGCGGTCGTCCTCTCGGTCTCGACCTGGGCGTTCATATAAATCAGTCAAGACTTGGACGGCATGAATCGATAACGGGATGGCCACTGGCCCTGTCTTGCTCTCAGTCACTACAACGCGATTTTCTAAATCAGTTTGTGACCACCGCATACTTAATAGACTGCCCACCCTCAGGGTGGTCTCTAGCGCAATTTGCGCCATGGGCCATATGTAAGGGCTCCTACACTCTTGAAGAGCCTTAAAAACAGCTTGGCGCTGGGCGTCAGTGAGCTTCACAAAACGAATCTCTGATTTACCCAGTTTCAATCCCAGAGTTGGATTTTCAAAACCTCGCCAGCCCCACTCCGTGCGTGCAACGTTGAACATGTGGCGAATCAAGGCAATTTCTTTTTGTATGGTGCTCTCTGATAGACCCGATGCCCGCATCGCCGTCATGAGTTCGCGAAAGCGAACGCCATTCAATTGACTGCACCGCAGCACTGCCAATTTTTTGATGACCTGGGTAACCAAGTTACCTTGAGCCTGACGGCGCTTTAGATGCGCTGTAAAGCCTTTGGGCACAGTTGGTTCATACGCTTGCAAGGCCCAGGAATTCTCTCCATTCAGTACTAGCTTAAAGATTGGCGAACCATCCGCTTTTAAATAATGGTTGATTCGATTCAGCTCTGCCCTTGCGCCTTTCTTGGCCACTGTCATCAGCTGCGCATAATGCCCAAGCGCTTGCGCTAGGGTGGCCATGGTGGGGCCGCCCAACTCAGGCGCGTTCATGTCTGAAGCAATGGCGCGCTGTTCTGCAAGAAACAAGAGCGCGTCATCGTACGACTCGAAATCTTTCGTGGGACGCGTGCCGTTGGGCAGCGTCAAAGTGGCACGCCAGCGGCCTCGGTATCGAAATGGTTTTGTGGATTTAGACATCTTGCATTGAACTCCAGTCGAATTGAAAAACTGGAAATGCAAAAAATGATTGATGTGTTTTTTTGAGTCAGTGATATCGACTGAACTTCATACCATCCAAGTTGCGATGGCAGACTTTTCAACCCAGCACCATCACCGCAGTGAAGCGCACGCATGCGCAACACTTGGTTGTTGATAGCGCTATCAATCGCTATCATTTGCGCTATCAAATGACCAAAACACCAAAACAAAAGGGCTTGCATCGCTGCAAGCCCTTGTTTTATTTGGCTCCCCGACCTGGACTCGAACCAGGGACCTGCGGATTAACAGTCCGTCGCTCTACCGACTGAGCTATCGGGGAAAGAGCCGAGATTATAGCAGCGAAATTTTTTTGCGCAACCCTAAATAAACACTTAGTGGCCATTTAAGGCAAATCAATGACAAAAACCTTCCCGCTTGCCTAATCCTTAGTCAATCTGACCCTTTCTGACCCTTAACCCAATGCTTTCGCAATGCGATCGCAGGCTTTTTCCAGGTTGCTCATGCTGGTTGCAAATGAAATACGGAAGTAACCTTCCGCACCAAAAGCAGAACCAGGCACCACCGCCACACCGGCTTCCAGCAGGTAAGCCGTCAACTCCAGGTCGTTTGCAGCCTTGATCTTGCCTTCAGCAGCCAACTTTTCGATCGCCTTGCGCGCATCCACAAACGCGTAGAAAGCACCTTCCGCTTTCAAACACTGAATGGTGGGAACAGCGTTCAAAGCCTTGGTCACAAACTCGTTGCGCTCACGGAATGCAGCCACCATAGGCTTCAAACAATCCTGGTCGCCATTCAAGGCAGCTTCCGCAGCCACTTGTGAAATTGAAGTGGGGTTGGAAGTGGACTGGCTTTGCAGGTTGGTCATCACATCAATCAGCTTGGCTGGGCCTGCGGCAAAACCAATGCGCCAACCGGTCATGCTGTAAGCCTTGGAAACGCCATTCAACACGATGGTGCGGTCTTTCAGGGCTGGGCAGGCGTTCACAATATTCACAAACGGTGTACCAGTCAGGTTGATGTGCTCGTACATGTCATCGGTGGCCACCAAAATATTGGGGTGCTTCAACAGCACTTCGCCCAATGCAGCCAGTTCTTCTTTGGTGTAAACAGCGCCTGTAGGGTTGCTCGGGCTGTTGATCATGAACATCTTTGTTTTGGGGGTAATAGCAGCTTCCAGTTGGGCAGCTGTCATTTTGAAGCCCTGCTCAATGCCGGCAAACACCAGTTTGGGCACGCCACCGGCAATCTCAACGATGTCTGCGTAGCTCACCCAGTAAGGGGCAGGAATTACTACCTCGTCACCATCGTTGATGGTGGCCAGAATCATGTTGAAAATACATTGCTTGCCGCCCACGCCCACCACCACTTCATTGGGCTTGTATTCAAGGCCATTGTCGCGCTTCAGTTTGGCGATCACCGCGTTTTTCAAACCAACTGTGCCGCCCACTGCGGTGTACTTGGTAAAACCGGCGTCAATCGCTTTCTTGGCAGCTTCCTTGATGTGGTCAGGGGTATCGAAGTCGGGTTCACCTGCGCCCAAGCCGATAATGTCTTTACCCTCGGCTTTCAGTTGGGCCGCCTTGGCTGTCACGGCAAGTGTAGGGGAAGGTTTGATCGTAAGTGCGCGATTTGAAAGCATGATTCCGTTGTCTGGGAGTGGAAAAAGAAAAAGTCAAGTCTGGAAATAAAACTAGTTTCCGACGATAATGCAGGATTGGCTTATCACAAAATGCTGCGAAATTTCTGCAGCCATCAGCCCAATGATGCAACTCCGTAATTCTACGGGATTGGCCAGAAGGTTCAACCCGTTGGGTTAATCATTGGCTAAAACCTGTGTGCTTTGTGGTTGCCTCGCATCAAGACTTGCAGTTTAACATGGCCCCTGGATTTATCAGTTACCCCAACAGTCCGTTCGAGCTTTACCAGCCCTATTCCCCGGCTGGCGACCAACCGACTGCGATCGAAAAACTGGTTGAGGGCGTTAACGACGGTGAGGTATTCCAAACCCTGCTGGGTGTAACGGGTTCAGGCAAAACCTTCACCATGGCCAATGTAATAGCCCAAACTGGACGCCCTGCCCTGGTGCTGGCCCCCAACAAAACACTGGCTGCCCAGTTGTATGCCGAAATGCGCGAATTCTTCCCCAAAAACGCGGTGGAATACTTCGTCAGCTATTACGACTACTACCAGCCCGAGGCGTACGTACCCAGCCGCGACCTGTTCATCGAGAAAGACAGCTCGATCAACGAGCACATTGAACAAATGCGGCTTTCAGCCACAAAAAGCCTGCTGGAACGCCGCGATACCATTATTGTTGGCACTGTAAGCTGCATTTACGGCATTGGTGATCCATCCGATTACCACGCCATGATTCTGAGCATTCGCCATGGTGACAAGCTCAGCCAGCGCGATATTCTGAAGCGCTTGATTGCCATGCAGTACAAGCGCAACGACCTGGATTTCACACGAGGCACCTTCCGGGTTCGAGGCGACACGATCGACGTATACCCAGCCGAACATTCTGAACTGGCGGTTCGAATTGACCTGTTTGATGATGAAATTGACGGTATTCAGCTGTTTGACCCGCTCACCGGTAAAATTCGCCAAAAGCTGCCCCGTTTCACGATTTACCCAAGCAGCCACTATGTGACGCCCCGCGCCACGGTGCTGCGTGCAATTGAAACCATCAAGGACGAATTGCGCGAACAGCTTGATTTCTTTGTGAAAACCGGAAAACTGGTCGAGGCCCAACGCCTTGAACAGCGCACCCGTTTCGACCTGGAAATGCTGGCCGAACTTGGTTTTTGCAAAGGCATCGAGAACTACAGCCGCCACATGTCAGGCGCAGCACCAGGTGAGCCGCCCCCCACGCTAATCGATTACCTGCCCAAAGACGGCTTGATGATCATTGACGAAAGCCACGTCACCATTGGCCAACTGGGCGGAATGTACCGTGGAGACAGGTCTCGCAAGGAAACTTTGGTTAACTTCGGCTTTCGTCTACCATCTGCCATGGACAACCGCCCCTTGCGTTTCGAAGAATTCGAGTCCAAAATGCGGCAAACAGTGTTTGTTTCAGCCACGCCCTCGAATTACGAGAAAGAGCATTCTGGCCAAGTGGTTGAACAAGTGGTGCGCCCCACAGGGCTGATTGATCCTGTGATTGAGGTGCGCCCTGCCACCACCCAGGTCGATGACCTGCTCAGCGAGATTCACGAACGAACTCGAGCTGGCGATCGAGTATTGGTCACAACGTTGACCAAGCGCATGGCCGAAGACCTCACTGATTACCTCAGCGACAATGGCGTGCGCGTGCGCTATTTGCACTCTGACATCGACACCGTAGAGCGCGTTGAAATTATCCGTGACCTGCGTTTGGGTGAATTTGATGTGCTGGTCGGAATTAATTTGTTGCGCGAGGGCTTGGATATTCCGGAAGTGTCCCTAGTTGCAATACTGGATGCCGACAAAGAAGGCTTTTTGCGCAGTGAACGCAGTTTGATTCAAACCATTGGCCGCGCCGCCCGCAACTTGAACGGCAAAGCCATTTTGTATGCAGACCGGGTTACCAATTCCATGGAATTGGCGATTGGCGAAACCACCCGCCGCAGAAACAAGCAAATTGAGTTCAACACGGCCAATGGTATTACCCCACGGGGCGTGAACAAGCAGATCAAGGAACTTATTGACGGCGTGTTTGATCCAAATGCTTCAAGGCAACGCAAGGCCGACAAGGCCATGGAAGTTGCACCGCTGGGTGAAAAGCAGTTGGCAAAAGAAATTAAACGGCTTGAGAAACTCATGCTGGACCACGCGAAGAACCTGGAGTTTGAAAAAGCAGCCCAGGCCCGCGACCAGTTGGGTTTGTTGAAAGAACAGTTGTTTGGCAGCAAGGGCGATTCGAATGTGACATCGCTGGATGCCAAGCGCAGCGCCTGACAAGGTGATGCAGCGCGTCGTACAGGTTTTAAGAGTTTTACTTTAATGGGTTCAGGACAATAGGAAGCCAATATGAAAAGCAAAGTTTTGTTTGTGTGCATGGGAAACATCTGCCGCTCACCAACAGCGGAAGGCGTTTTCAGGCAGATGGTAAGCGAAGCGGGTCTTGACCATGAAATTTCTGTTGAGTCAGCCGGCACGCATGCCTACCATTTGGACAAAACGCCCGATCCCCGCGCGGTTGCTGCCGCTGCCAAGCGTGGTTACGACATTTCCGGCCTGATTTCACGCCAGGTCACAGCAGACGATTTCCGCGACAGCGACATGATTTTGGCCATGGACTGGGACAATATGAGCCTGCTGCAACAGCAGTGCCCACGCCAGTACGCGCACAAAATTCAGTTGATGATGCGCTACGCCACTGAACACGACGAAGCCACCGTGCCCGACCCCTATTATGGCGGCCCCGATGGTTTCGACACCGTACTGAACTACATTGAAGACAGCTGCACGGGCTTGTTGGAGGTGTTGCGCAAGCGCGTGTTTCAGTTCGCTGCCGCATAAAACGGCACAAACCGCCATTGGCGGGCGCTGAAATCAAAAACCGCTGGCCTTGGCTGGCGGTTTTTGTTTGTCGATTCCCCGCGTCAAATCAAGGTTTCCCCTAGCCTTTCAAACCGCTTGAATACTTGAGTAAAACAGTCAACTTTGCTATACTTGACCAAAATAGTAGGAATTAAAAAGGGTTGCCATGCGATTGACCACGAAAGGCAGATTTGCCGTCACAGCCATGATTGATCTTGCCTTGCAGCAAGACACGGGGCCGGTTTCGCTCGCCGGCATCAGCCAGCGCCAGAACATTTCACTGTCGTACCTGGAGCAGTTGTTCTCCAAGTTGCGCCGCCACGAGCTGGTCGAAAGCGTTCGAGGTCCCGGTGGCGGTTATCATATTGCCCGCGCCCTGAAGGAAGTCAGCGTCGCCGACGTTATTTTGGCAGTGGACGAACCTCTGGACGCCACGCAATGCGGCGGCAAGGAAAACTGCACCGACGAAGGCCAGTGCATGACGCACGACCTGTGGAGCAGCCTGAATACCAAAATGCTTGAATACCTGGGCTCGGTGACCTTGCAATGCCTGGTTGAAAAGCACAAACAGAAAGACGCGGAACGAACCATTCAGTTTCGTGAAAGGCCAGCAGCATCTAATGCGGCAGCCGCACAGCACACACATTAAACAGCAGTTGATTGGAGCACACACACTATGAAGATGCCGATTTACCTCGATTACAGCGCCACCACACCTGTGGATCCGCGTGTAGCCGACGCCATGATCCCTTTCCTGCGTGAAAGCTTTGGCAACCCGGCATCTCGCAGCCATGCCTATGGCTGGACCGCCGAGGAAGCAGTTGAAAAAGCCCGTGAAGATGTTGCCGCTTTGGTGAATGCCGACCCACGTGAAATCGTGTGGACCTCTGGCGCAACCGAATCGAACAACCTGGCCATCAAAGGTGCGGCGCTGTTTTACGGCGAAACCAAAGGCAAGCACATTATTACTGTAAAAACTGAACACAAGGCCGTGCTGGACACCTTCCGCGACCTGGAACGCCATGGCTTTGAAGCCACCTACATGGACGTTCAGGAAAATGGATTGTTGGACATGGACGCTTTGAAAGCCGCCATTCGCCCCGATACAGTATTGATTTCAGTGATGTTCGTGAACAACGAAATTGGCGTGATTCAAGACATTCCAGCCATTGGCGAACTGTGCCGCGAGAAAGGCATCATTTTCCACGTGGATGCCGCACAAGCCACAGGCAAAGTTGAAATTGACCTGCAAAAGCTGAAAGTCGATTTGATGAGCTTCTGCGCCCACAAAACATACGGTCCCAAAGGCATTGGTGCATTGTATGTGCGTCGCAAGCCCCGCATTCGAATCGACGCACAAATTCACGGTGGCGGCCACGAGCGCGGCATGCGCTCCGGCACCTTGGCCACCCATCAAATTGTGGGCATGGGGGAAGCTTTCCGAATTGCCAAAGAAGAAATGGCCAGCGAACTGCCCCGCATGAAAGCACTGCGTGACCGCTTGCTGAACGGCCTGAAAGTGATTGACGAAATTTATGTGAATGGCGACCTGGAAAAACGTATTCCACACAACCTGAACGTGAGCTTCAATTTTGTGGAAGGCGAATCGCTGATCATGGCCGTGAAAGACATTGCTGTGTCCTCCGGTTCAGCCTGTACATCGGCATCGCTGGAGCCTTCTTATGTGTTGCGCGCCTTGGGTCGCAGCGACGAATTGGCGCACAGCTCCATTCGTTTCTCGATTGGCCGTTTCACCACCGAAGCGGATGTTGATTTCACCATCGAACTGATGAAAACCAAAGTGGCGAAGTTGCGCGAATTGTCGCCCCTGTGGGAAATGCACCTGGACGGCGTCGATTTGAGCACCGTTCAATGGGCAGAGCACTGAAATATTTAAAGATTGAGGAGAAGTACCATGGCATACAGCGAAAAAGTTTTGGACCACTATGAAAACCCCCGCAACGTAGGTTCGTTCGAAAAGGGCGACGACGAAGTGGGCACAGGCATGGTGGGTGCACCTGCTTGCGGCGACGTAATGAAGCTGCAAATCAAGGTGGGTGAAGATGGCGTAATTACCGATGCAAAGTTTAAAACTTATGGCTGTGGCTCAGCCATTGCATCGTCTTCATTGGTAACCGAGTGGGTCAAGGGCAAAACTCTGGATCAGGCTTTGGAAATCAAGAACACCGCCATCGCCGAAGAACTGGCATTGCCGCCTGTAAAAATTCACTGCTCCATTTTGGCTGAAGACGCCATCAAGGCCGCAGTTGAAGATTACAAAAAGAAGCATGCTTGATCGTTGAAAAGTTGTTGAAAAGGAATTGAACACCATGGCGATTACATTGACTGAGCGCGCCGCCGACCACATCAGCAAGTTCCTGACCAAACGCGGAAAGGGAATTGGCTTGCGTATTGGTGTGCGCACCACCGGCTGTTCCGGCATGGCTTACAAACTTGAGTTTGTCGATGTTGTAGCCATTGAGGACAATGTGTTCGAGGCCCATGGTGTAAAACTGTTTGTGGACCCGAAAAGCATGCCCTACCTTGAGGGCATTGAACTGGACTTCGCACGCGAAGGTCTGAATGAGGGTTTCAAATTCAACAACCCCAACGAAAAGGCGCGCTGCGGCTGTGGTGAAAGCTTCACAGTGTAATGGCTAATTCGGCAAATAAGTCAGCAATCAAGCTTAGCGACAACGACTTTGAAATTTTTGGGTTGCCCTGCCAGTTTGATCTGGACAGCGCAGCCCTTTCTGCTTCGTACCTGCGCCTGCAAAGTCAAACTCACCCCGACCGTTTTGCAAATTCCAGCGCTCAAGAAAAACGGCTGGCGGTGCAATGGGCCACACGGGTTAACGAAGCATACAAGCGCTTGCAGAACCCCATGGAACGCGCCATTTACTGGTGTGAGCTAAACGGTGAAAACCCGCGTGGGCAGCAAAGCAACTTGCCACCCGCCCTGCTGATGCAGCAAATGGAGTGGCGTGAAGCACTGGAAGAAATTGACAGCGTTGAGGCACTCGAAAACTTGCTGGATGAAGTGGCTGCAGAAAAGAAACGTTGTCTTGCACTGATTGCGCAGCAAATTGACAGCGAGAAGAATGCGCAGGCGGCCAACGCCACCGCGCAGGCCTTGCTGTTTATCGACAAATTCATGATTGAGTTGACCAAGAAATTGGAGCAACTGGAGGACGCCAGCTAATGGCTTTGTTACAAATTGCCGAACCCGGCATGTCGACTGCGCCCCACGAGCACAGGCTTGCTGCGGGCATCGACCTGGGCACCACGCACTCGCTGGTGGCCAGCGTGCGAAGCGGCAGTGCCGAATGTTTACCCGATTCTTCTGGCCGCGTTATTTTGCCCAGCGTGGTTCGCTACGGCGAAACCGGCGTAAAAAACATGGGCGAAGATGCTTTGGCCTGCGCCGACACCGACCCGTTCAACACGGTGTTCTCCGTCAAACGCCTGATGGGTCGCGGCTTCAAGGACGTAGAAGGCTTGAACCTGCCCTACCGTGTCAAAGATTCAGGCGGCATGGTTGAAATTGAAACTGATTACGGCACCAAGAGCCCGGTTGAAGTGTCTGCCGATATTCTGCGCAACTTGCGCAAACGTGCAGAGGCCACCTTGGGTGGTGAGCTGGTGGGCGCTGTGATAACTGTGCCCGCTTACTTTGACGACGCCCAACGCCAGGCCACCAAAGACGCTGCTCAACTGGCCGGCTTGAACGTACTGCGACTAATCAACGAACCCACCGCCGCCGCTGTGGCTTATGGCCTTGATCAAAAAGCGCAAGGGCAATTTGTGGTGTTCGATTTGGGTGGCGGCACATTTGATGTATCCATTTTGCGATTGCAAGGTGGTGTATTTGAGGTGCTGGCCACGGGTGGCGATTCTGCCTTGGGTGGCGATGATTTCGATCGCGCAATGGCTGATCACTTTATTGCCACGCACGGGTTTCAGGAACTGAACCCACAACAACGTTCGCGCCTTGTGATGGCTTGCCGCCGAGTGAAGGAACAAATTTCGCATGAGCACACTGCCTTTCTCAGTGTTGAATTCAAAAGCGGCGAAACCATCGCTGAAACAGTGACCGCCGAGCAATTCGAGACCATTGTTGAACCGCTGGTGAAACGCACCATTCAGGCCGCACGCAAAACCCTTCGAGATGCTGGCTTAAGTACCGAGGAAATTGATGGTGTGGTCATGGTGGGCGGTTCTACCCGTATGCCAGTCATTCGCAAAGCAGTGAAAGCATTTTTTGGCAAAGACCCGCTGGTGAATTTGAACCCGGATGAGGTTGTGGCCATTGGTGCTGCCATTCAAGCAGACACCTTGGCGGGCAACCGCAGCGACGATGAGCTGCTGTTGCTTGACGTAATACCCTTAAGCCTTGGCCTTGAAACCATGGGTGGTTTAACCGAGCGCGTGATCAACCGCAACAGCACCATTCCTGTGGCGCGTGCGCAAGAATTCACCACCTTCAAAGACGGTCAAACTGCCATGGCCATTCACGTGGTTCAGGGCGAACGCGAGCTTGTGTCTGAAAATCGTTCACTTGCAAGGTTCGAATTGCGGGGTATTCCACCCATGGTGGCCGGTGCTGCGCGCATTCGCGTCACCTTCCAGGTGGATGCCGACGGCTTGCTGGCTGTGAATGCCATGGAAACCGGTTCAGGTGTTTCAGCCAACATCACCGTGAAACCTTCCTACGGGTTGGACGACGATCAAATCGCAGGCATGCTGAAAAACAGCTTTGAATTCGCCGAAGCCGACATGAATGCACGTCAGCTTCGCGAGCAACAAGTTGAGGCCATGCGCTTGGTGGAATCGGTTGAAGCTGCGATTGGCAAGGACAGTGAACTGCTTGACGCCAGCGAGCTTGAAACGATCAACGCCAGTGTGAATGCATTGCGTGAATTGGCGCAAACAGACGATTTACGCGCCATTGAAAAGGGCATTGAAGACTTGAGCCATCTGACAGAGGACTTTGCAGCGCGCCGCATGGACGCTGGTATACGCAAAGCATTGACAGGTAAAACCATTGACACTGTGAGCACCACCCTGGGTGGCGCTGCGAAATAAACGCAACACAACAGAACACGAGAGATTGAGAAATGCCGATTATTAAAATTTTGCCCCATGAAAGTTTGTGCCCGGAAGGCAAAACATTTGAAGTGCCGGTGGGCGCACAGCTTTGCGAAGCCATTCTGAAAAACGACATTGCACTGGAACATGCCTGCGAAATGAGCTGTGCCTGCACCACCTGCCATGTGGTGATCAAGGAGGGCTTCAACAGCCTGAACGAAAGCGATGATGACGAAGATGATTTGCTGGACATGGCCTGGGGCCTGACACCTCAAAGCCGTTTGTCTTGCCAGGTGAAAGTGGCTGACAAAAACCTGGTGGTTGAATTGCCGAAGTACACGATCAACCACGCACGTGAGAATCACTGATCAAGGAGGCAGCAACATGAAATGGACCGACACGCTGGACATTGCGCTGGAGCTGATTGACGCTCATCCTGATGTTGACCCGCAGTACATTCGCTTCACGGATTTGCACAAGTGGGTATGCGCCCTGCCAGGCTTCAACGATGATCCAGAAAAATCGAATGAGAAAATTCTGGAAGCAATCCAGATGACCTGGATTGAAGAACAGGACTGATCAACCCTGAGTTGGGCTGATTCGACACTTACCGGTCTGTTGCAGGCAAGGCCTGCATCGACTGCAGCACTGCCCGGGTAATCGCTTCTCGCTTGGGCAGGTCGCCTATACGGTTGGGTGTGTCGATGTTCAAAGCAAAAAATACCGGGCCGTTAGGCCATTCAACGTAACCGACCCACCAGCCAAAGCTGCCCTCCCAGCCTGTTTTTGCGCGCAGTATCCAGTCTCGTCCCGCCTCGACAACAATGATGTCTTTCACAAGGCGCTGATGCTCTACCCTGAAAGGCAAACTGTTCGCATACAGTTTTTGTAGAAAACTGATTTGCTCAAAAGCATTGATTCGAATGTTTCCATCCAGCCAGTAACCGTCTTTTCCACCACTGGGGTCTGCGTTGCCGTAGTCTGCTTTTTCAAGATAGGTTTTGGCGGCTTGTTCACCAATTTGTTGCGCCATCCACTGATACACCCACACCACAGAGCCACGCATGGACGAGCGCAAGTTGTGATCAGAATTCCACACGTCGAAATCGCGCTTTTTTCCATCCCACTTAAAAACCTGAAACTCGTCTTTCACCACACCATGTTCCAGTGCAAACAAGGCATGAGGAATTTTGTAAGTGGAGGCTGGCAGGTAAGGGGTGCTGGCTCGCTTGGAGTTGTAAACCTGGAAAACAGCATTGGCGCTGCGTTGGTCCAACACGACGAGCGTGCCCACGGCATCGTGCTGATCGAAAAATGTTTTCCAGTCCTGTCGTTCATGCACCACGGGTGTGGATGCGCTATGCACGGTGCTTACTAACATGAAGCACACAACGAAAACTGCGCTGAACAAACGCATTCACTCTCCCCGGTGATTATCGAACTGCGGAGTCCTTTCCGATAATCTGATTGATCTCTGCGCTGCTTAACGTCGATGAATCGCATTTGGCATACCCGGTTCGCTCAGTGACCAGGTAACGCACGCCACTGCTGTTTTGCAGACCGGTGTCTTTCTCGTTTTCTTCAATGGCGAGTTCATCGTATTCAGCAGACGCGCAAGCCCGCTCCGCTCCGGTACGCCAAGTTGTTCGGGCGGCTTCAAGATTGGTCCAAGGGGCGTGATTAGAACGCGCATAAATGTAAAACAAGCCTGAGCCCATTTCCTCTTGTTTGTAACCACCACCCAGCATGTTGCTGCCTTTGGACAAGTCATGGGTTGACGCGCAACCCGCCAAACCAGCCACTACCAATGCAAACGCAAGTTTGTACACAATAAAACTCCACTGCCAATCAAAGAAAGGGCACATTGTGCCCCAGCCGGCGGCCGTTAAATGGCTTTGCCGTCGAAATCGCTGGCACTGTGCCGCTCAAGCACCTGCTCATTGGGTTCACCCCAAGCGCGATTCACCATTCGCCCGCGAATAACCGCTGGGCGTTTGGCAATTTCATGGGTCCAGCGCAGCACATTGGTGTAAGTGTGGGCCTCCAGAAACTCGGCAGCCTCGTACACCTTGTTGGTGACCAATGCACCGTACCAAGGCCAAATGGCCATGTCCGCAATCGTGTATTCGCTGCCAGAAATGTACTCGTGGTTGGCCAGCTGACGATCCAGCACATCAAGCTGGCGTTTCACTTCCATTGCGTAGCGGTTGATTGGGTACTCATACTTCTCGGGTGCATAGGCGTAAAAGTGCCCAAAACCACCACCCAGCATCGGCGCACTGCCCATTTGCCAGAACAACCAAGACAAGGTTTCTGTTCGCTTGGCTGGGTCAGTGGGCAAGAATGCCTTGAACTTTTCGGCGAGGTACAACAGGATTGAGCCCGACTCAAAAACCCGCGTCGCCGGGTTCGTACTGCGGTCCAGCAGGGCTGGAATTTTACTGTTGGGGTTCACGTCCACGAAGCCACTGCTGAACTGGTCGCCGTTGGAAATATTGATCAACCAGGCGTCGTATTCAGCACCTGTGTGGCCAAGAGCGAGCAATTCTTCCAGCATCACTGTGACCTTCACGCCGTTGGGCGTGGCCAGTGAATAAAGCTGCAAGGGATGCTCGCCCACAGGCAATTCTTTGTTGTGTGTAGCACCGGCAATCGGGCGATTGATATTGGCAAACTTGCCGCCGCTTTCCTTGTCCCAAACCCAAACTTTGGGTGGTGTATATTTCGTGTCGCTCATGGCTAAAACCTCACTTTGCTGACTACTCAAAAAAACTCAAGGTTCAGGATACCCTTAGGGGATCATGTTTTGATGAACCCAGTGTCCAGTTTCGTCAAGATCGCAACGAAACCTGACATGCCCTTCCCGTTTCAATTCCAGCAGTTCAAGACTCAATACTTTCACGTTCAACACCACAAAGTTGGCACGCGCTCTATCAAGGTCGTAAACCAGATCTCCCCCTGTGAGTGCGTCACCGGGGGCGCTCAGGGTTGCGTAGTCTTTTCGGGCGTATTCGGGGATACGTGCCCAAAGACTGTTCACAATCAATTCACTGGTCTGCGGCGCTGCAATGCCACATACTCGAAGCTGGGTGTTGCTTCGTGGGTTCCAAAACAAAAGCGCCACACGTGAATCGTGGGCAATATCGGCCATTTTCTGGCTTCGGCGATCGGTGTAAAACACCAGTTGATGACTGTCAGTGTTGACGGCCCTCAAGATGACCGAGCGTACTTGGGGGCCTTTCGGGCCTGCCGTGCTGAAACCCACGACACGCCAAGGGTGTTTTTTGTCCACCGTGGCGCGCACCAAAGTTTTCCAGATTTCTTCGGCATGGTTCATGCTTCTCTCCATGCCGTAAACAGGTTTTGTTTGTTCGGCTTCATTTTTGGGATTACACAGTGTCTATTCACGTTGCTCTGCGCCATATTACACGCTACCGCTACGATCGCCTGATCAACCTGGGCCCCCAAGTGGTGCGTTTACGCCCAGCCCCGCACTGCCGCACGCGCATCCTTTCATACAGCATGAAGGTGTTGCCGCAAACCCACTTCATCAATTGGCAACAAGACCCGCAAAGCAATTACATGGGGCGCTTGATATTTCCAGAGCGCACCGAGATGCTGGAAATCGCGGTGGATCTTGTGGCTGAAATGTCGGTGCTGAATCCCTTCGATTTTTTCCTCGAAGAAGCGGCCGAATTCTTCCCCTTCAAATACGACGAATCACTGGACCAGGAACTTGCACCTTATCTGGTGCCCTGCCACACGGGCAAGGCATTCAACGCCTACATGGCCGAGATGAACCTGAGCCGGGTTAAAACCATCGACTTTCTGGTGGCCCTGAATCAGGATTTGGCGAAACGAATCAAGTACCTGATCCGCATGGAACCGGGCGTGCAAACGCCGGATGAAACACTGAACAGTGGGTCGGGTTCCTGCCGTGACACGGCATGGCTCATGGTACAAATATTCCGCCGGCTGGGCATGGCGGCAAGGTTTGCCTCGGGCTACCTGATCCAACTCACAAGCGATGTCAAAGCCATCGACGGCCCTGATGGCCCGGAGAAAGATTTCACCGACCTGCATGCCTGGTGCGAGGTGTATTTGCCCGGTGCCGGCTGGATAGGGCTGGACCCCACTTCTGGTTTGCTGGCTGGCGAAGGGCACATACCCTTGGCGTGCACTCCCGAGCCTGGCAGTGCAGCCCCCATCACTGGCACGCTGGATGAATGTGAAGTTGAATTTGAACATGAAATGAGCGTGCAGCGGGTGTATGAGTCGCCGCGCACCAGCAAGCCCTACAACGAAGAACAATGGAAAGGCATTGAGGCGCTGGGCTTCGAAGTGGACAAGGCACTGGACTCGCTCGACGTGCGCCTGACCATGGGTGGCGAACCCACTTTTGTGGCCAACACTGATCGAGGTGCTGCCGAGTGGAATATCGACGCGCTGGGCCCCACCAAACGCGAATACGGCATCAAGATGCTGAACAAGCTGGCCAAGTATTACGGCAAGGGAGGCCTGTATCACTTTGGGCAAGGCAAGTGGTACCCCGGCGAGCAACTGCCGCGTTGGGCGCTGTCGATGTACTGGCTGAAAAGTGGCGAAGCCATCTGGAAGAATCCGAAACTGCTCAGCCATGAACAAGCGCATGGCAAAGTCGGCAATGCCACTGCCAAACAATTCATCGAAGGGTTGTGCAGCCGCTTGGGGCTTCACCCACGCTATGTCATGCCCGGTTTCGAAGATGCCTGGTACTACATGTGGCGAGAGCGCAAACTGCCTGTGAACGTCGATCCATTCGACTCAAGGCTGGACGACCCACTTGAACGCAAACGCCTGAACAAGGTGTTTACCCAAGGGCTGACCGAGGAAGTGGGCTATTGCCTGCCCATTCAATCGGCGAAAGGTCAATGGCGCACAGGGCAATGGTTTTTGCGCGATGAACGCATGTATCTGGTGCCGGGCGATTCAGCCATGGGTTACCGCCTGCCACTGGATTCTCAACCGTGGGTGGCCAAGAAAGATTTTCCCTACACAATTCCTGCCGACCCTTTTGCACCAGAAGCACCTTCACGCGTGGCCCTGCAAAAGCCCGGGGCCAAAGCAAGTGTAGCCGATGACAAAGCCCCGGTATTGAAAGAATCGGCCACGCACATTGTGCGCACTGCAATGTGCGTTCAAGCCCGAAACGGGCACTTGTACGTGTTCATGCCACCCTTGGAAGTACTGGACGATTACCTGGAACTGGTGGCCCGCATCGAGGACACCGCCGAGGCAATGAACCAGCCTGTGGTGCTGGAAGGGTACCCGCCCCCACGCGACAAGCGCATGACCATGCTGCAGGTCACACCCGACCCCGGCGTGCTCGAGGTGAATGTTCAACCCAGCAAAAACTGGGGTGAACTGCTGCACCTGACCACGAATTTGTATGAAGAAGCACGACTGATTGGCCTTTCTACCGAAAAATTCATGCTGGATGGCAGGCACAGTGGAACGGGTGGAGGCAACCATTTCGTGATGGGCGGTGAAACACCCGAACACAGCCCTTTTTTGCGTCGCCCTGATTTGCTGGGCAGCCTGCTGCGTTACTGGCACAACCACCCAGGCTTATCCTATTTGTTCTCAGGCCTGTTTATTGGCCCCACCAGCCAGGCCCCGCGCGTAGACGAAGCACGCAGCGATCAGGTTCACGAACTTGAACTTGCACTCACTGAGCTGGATCGGCAAATGCAAAAGCATGGAGGCAACCCGCCGCCGTGGATTATCGATCGCCTTTTGCGCAACATTTTGATCGATTCGACTGGCAACACCCACCGCAGCGAATTTTGTATCGACAAGCTGTACAGCCCCGACACCTCCACAGGCCGCCTGGGCCTGCTTGAGTTGCGTGCGTTCGAGATGCCACCCAATGCGCAAATGAGCCTGGCACAGCAACTGCTGCTGCGCACCCTGATTGCGAAATTCTGGAAAACGCCCTACACGGCGAGGCTTGTGAAATGGGGTACCCGCCTGCACGACCAGTTCATGCTCTCCACCTTCGTCAAAAACGACATCGCAGATGTTGTGGCCGATCTGAATGCTGCCGGTTTCCCGTTCCAGATGGACTGGTTTGCACCGCACTTTGCATTCCGTTTTCCGAAGATGGGCGACTTTTCCAGCCGTGGTGTTGAAGTGGAGCTATTCAGCGCGCTGGAGCCCTGGCACGTATTGGGCGAGGAAGGCGCACCCGGTGGCACTGTGCGGTATGTCGATTCTTCACTTGAACGCCTGGAAGTGAAAGTAAAAAACTTTGTAGATGAACGCTACACCCTGACCTGCAATGGTGTGAAAGTGCCCCTGCACAGCACTGGCACCGAGGGCGAATACGTGGCTGGCGTGCGCTACAGGGCCTGGCAACCACCCAATGCCCTGCACCCCACCATTGGCGTACACACCCCCTTGGTGTTCGATTTGATCGACACATGGAATGGCCGCAGCCTGGGCGGTTGCCAGTACCATGTGGCCCACCCGGGCGGGCGCAATTATGACCTATTTCCGGTGAATGCCTTCGAAGCAGAAAGCCGACGCCTAACCCGCTTCTTCCGCATGGGCCATACCCATGGCAAGGTTAGTGTAAAAAGCCCAAGTGGAAGACCCGAGTTCCCCATCACACTGGACCTAAGATGGTGTTAGGCATTTACAATAGGGCACCGAACTTTAGGCAGTGACCGCTTTGAGCGCGAACCCGAACACCACCCTAGCAAATGTCGAGGTGCCCTGGCAGCAGAGCATCCTTCAAGGCACCAGCGCGTACTACAGCGAGCTGGCGGTCAAAGGTGTTCTGCGCCCAGCCTGGGCAGATTTTCTCAGCCGATTGCCCACCACTGGGCTTAGCGATCACCTGGACAGCAAGCTCAATGCCCTGGCCAAGCAAATTCGCGACAACGGCATTACCTACAATGTGTACGCTGACCACGCACAGGGCACTTCACGCCCCTGGTCGCTCGACTTGCTGCCTTTCATCATTGACCAGGCTGATTGGGCGGTGCTGCAAACCGGCATTGCCCAGCGCGCGCGCCTGTTGAATGCCATGATGGCCGATGTGTATGGCAAGCGCGAATTGCTTTCCAAAGGCCTGCTGCCCGCAGACCTGGTCTATGGGCATTCTGGCTACTTGCCGCAAATGCAAGGCACGGAACCACCTAACAAGGTGTGGCTGCACATGGTAGCGTTCGACCTTGGCCGCAGCCCAGATGGCAAATGGTGGGTAATCACCCATCGCATGCAGGCACCCTCGGGCCTTGGCTATGCCCTTGAAAACCGCCTGAGTATTTCGCGCAGCTTCACGCGCGGTTTTCGTGAAATGCACATTCAGCATTTGGCCGGTTTTTACCGCGACTACATCGATGGCATACGCAGGCTTTCGCCCAAGGGAGACAGCGCGCGCATTGCCCTGCTGACTCCGGGGCCATACAACGAAACTTACTTTGAACACACCTACCTTGCGCGTTACCTGGGTATTTCGCTGGTTGAAGGCAGCGACCTCACCGTGCGCAACAACAGTGTGTTTCTGAAAACAGTCAACGGACTTGAGCCAATTGACGGTTTGATTCGCCGAACAGACGACCAATGGCTAGATCCGCTTGAACTGCGCGAGGACTCCCAACTGGGCGTGCCTGGCTTATTGCAAGCCATCCGCACAGGTGGCGTTGTCATGGCGAACATGCCAGGCTCGGGCTGGCTGGAAAGCCCGGCCATTCATGGCTTCATGCCGGGGCTTGGACAACATTACCTTCAAGAAGATTTGCTGTTGCCCAGCGTGCCCAGTTGGTGGTGCGGTGAGTCGCCTGCCTGGGCACAAGCCAGCGAGCGGCTGAACAATCTGGTGATCAAATCGACCGGGCCAAACCGCCGCGGGCGCACCATGGATTCCATCATGGGGTCTGAACTGGATGAAATTGAAAAGCGCGCCTGGTTATCCAAGATCAGCCAAAGGCCATCACAATACACCTTGCAAGAATTGATACCGCTCTCGCGCGTGCCCATTTGGACCGGTGCGGGCGGTATTGAAGAACGCGCCATGATGCTGCGTCTGTTTGCTGTAACCGACGGGCAAGGCAACTACACGGTGATGCCGGGTGGGCTGACCCGTGTGGCCGGTGACCAGCACGGCATTGTGAGCATGCAAAAGGGTGGCACCAGCCTGGACACCTGGGTGCGCAGTGGCGAACCTGTTGAACGCACAACTAACCTGAAAGAGAAACTGCAAGCCAAAGATTTGCAGGCGCTGCGCAGGCCCGTGTCTAGCCGGGCTGCCGAGCATTTGTTTTGGCTTGGGCGTTACACCGAGCGCGCCAGTTTTTCATTGCGCCTGTTGATGCGTGCGCAATTGCTGCTGAACGAAGAGGAATACCTGGACACCACCACCCTGGGTTTGTTGCATGAATTGTGTGGAAAGCAGGGATTGAGCACCGAGTTTGACCCAGCCGAACCACTGACCCAAGATGAACTAGAGGCGAATATTCTTGAACGCCTTTGGTACAAAACCGGTGTGGACGAATCCGCTGCGGTGGGCCTGGCGGGGCAACTGAATGGCTTGGCGAATGTGGCTGGCCAATTGCGTGAACGGCTTAGCAGCGGCCACTGGCGACTGTTGAATGACTGCGCCAAAGTGCTGATCGAACCCGAGTGGGTTCGTTTTCAACGCACGCTGCCCACCGCCTCGCTTGAGCAGGTACAGTTGTATTTGCTGGCCATGCATGGCGAGCAAAGCGATCACATGACGCGCGACAACGGCTGGCGCTTTTTGCAACTGGGCCGCCAGCTTGAACGCCTGTGCGGTGCCTGTGATTGTTTGCTGTCACTAACCAGCATGCCCGGGCGTGCCGGTGAACATGGCCTTGCTTTGGCCATTGCACTGGCGGACAGCACCATTACTTACCGATCGCGCTACCAGCACCGGTTTGAATGGTTGCCCACGCTTGACCTGTTGATATTTGACGAAGATGCGCCCTATGCCATTCGCCGAATTCTGTATAAGCTGGACATTGTGATTGATCGTTTGCCTGGCGACACCAGCCAGATTCGACAACTGTTCGACAGCGTGTACCGCAATGGCGACATGCCGGATGGTCTTAGCCTGGAAGGACTTCAACCGCCCTTCCCGGCCGATACCGGGCGCAAATTGCGCGCCTGGCTGCAAGAATTACTCGACACGGCTTACAAGGTTTCAGACCTGGTAGGTGCCCAATATTTCAGACTGGCAGAGTTGCCCGACCAAGTCATTCAGGGAAGATAAATCAATGCCCTTCTCGGAAAGAAGAAAGGTGACCCATGTCACCGACTACGACTATCAACAACCTGCGGAATGCTCGCAGCAAATTTGCATTTTGCAACCGCAAGAAGGCGAAGGCATGGAAGCGGGCCCATTGCGCAAGGGCCAAAGGCTGATTTCGCATACGCTAAAAATTCGCCCGAACCCGTCGACCGTGCAAAGCAATACCGATTCCTTCGGCAATGTGGTTCACCACTTCGAGATGAATTACCCGCACGATCACCTCGAAGTGCATAGCGAGAGCGAAGTCGAGGTGAGCAGCTTTTTGCACAAAGGGCCAATTGACGATTTGATCAGCCCAAGCTGGAATGAGTTGGTGGACCAACTGCGTTACCAGGCAGGCCAGGCCATTTCCGACGATTACCAGTTCAGGTTTGAATCCAAGCATGTGCCCTTGCTCGATTCGCTGCGCGATTACGGCAGTCTCGATTTCTGGCCCGGGCGCCAGGTTGTGCACGCCGGGCAGGCTTTGATGCAGCGTATTTTTCGGGAATTCAGCTACCAAAGTGGTTCCACCACCATCCACACCACTGTGGAAGAAGTGATGCAAAGCCGCGAGGGCGTTTGCCAGGACTTCGCGCATGTGATGTTGGGGGTGCTACGCTCGCTGGGCCTTTCAGCTCGCTACGTGAGTGGCTACATGCTGACGGAACCACCGCCCGGTCAACCCAAGCTGTTGGGCGCAGATGCAAGCCATGCCTGGGTTTCGCTGTGGTGTGGTCCTGATGTGGGGTGGGTAGACTTCGACCCGACCAACAACCAGTTGCCTGATACCAGGTATGTGACCGTGGCAGTTGGGCGAGACTACGCGGATGTGCCGCCGATGCGGGGTGTGGTCCATGGGGGCGGAGAACATACCTTGAAGGTGGCGGTGACGGTGTTCTAGGCATCGCCAGTTTCTTGATGGCCTCTGCGCATGTTGCTTCATCCCGCCAGTTTTTTGATGGCCTCTGCGTATGTCGCTTCATCCCGCCAGTTTCTTGATGGCCTCTGCGTATGTTGCATAATCCCGCCGGTTTCTTGACGGCCTCTGCGCATGTCGCTTCATCCCGCCTTGGCGGGCTTTTATCCCTTCTTGATTGCTGGCTCGGTTCATGCGAAACGCAAAAGCGTGTTCGCATCGCTTCCTGGCGGAAGCGCCCCTCGCTGTGCATCAAGCGGGCAGCCCACCTGAACTCGGCGAGATGAATGCAACAAAGCGCATAGACCTTTAGATTCAGGATGCGCTGTCCTTCGATGACTCGGACAACACCTTCGGTTGCCCAGATGCGCCTACCTCAAAGCTGTATTCACCTTCAGTCATGTTGATTCGATATGAGAAGCGGCCACGCACCCCGGCTTCGTTTGTACTCAACTCATAGAAACATTCATCTGAACTGGCGCAACCTTCCTGAAAGAGAAAGCGGCTAGTCCGTTCATCGATCCAGTCAGACCTGATTTCGTGATCAGCCGTCTTGATTAAGATTGGTCTCTGATCAGTGTCCCAAAAATTCTCGATGATTAGCATTTCATGAGATTTGAATGTCAACTCGCATGTTGTTTTCGAATGCACAAACAGTTGAGTTGAAAGTCGTTGATCTGACGCGGAACATGCAGAAACAATCGGAAGGGAAGCAAGGAATACAACAAAGGCTGAACGACGCATAGTGAGCCGGGAAATATTCTGGGTGCTCAGTGTACTGGCATGACCGCAGTAAGCAAATTAAATGCTCAGTTCTGTGTCACCAGACAAAGGTTCACCGCATGTGTCGCGCCGTTCTGCCGACTTCAGGTGGGCTTCCCGCTTGATGCGCAGCGAGGGGCGATTGCGAAAGCAATCGATGCGAACACGCTTTTGCGTTTCGCATGAACCGAGCCAGCAATCAAGAAGGGATAAAGCCCGCCAAGGCGGAACGGTGCGACACGTGTGGTGAACTTACAAGTGGGGAGAACCAACAAGTACATCGAATACAAACCGCGCACGGTGGTGTGAACACGCATGCACGGTGAGTCAAACTTGATTAGTCTTCGCGCCTTAGATGCGGAAACAAAATCACATCGCGAATGTTGGGGCTATCGGTGATCAGCATCATCAAACGGTCGATACCAATGCCGCAACCACCGGTGGGCGGCATGCCGTATTCAAGTGCACGAATGAAGTCGGCGTCAAAGAACATGGCTTCGTCGTCGCCCGCTTCTTTGGCTTCAACCTGCTTTTTGAACCGGTCGGCTTGGTCTTCTGGATCGTTCAACTCAGAAAAACCGTTGGCAATTTCACGGCCAGTGATGAACAATTCAAACCGTTCAGTAATTTGTGAATTGGCGTCCGAGGCACGCGCCAAGGGCGACACTTCAACCGGGTAGTCCACGATGAAAGTGGGTTCCCACAACAGGCTTTCAGACGTTTCTTCAAACAAGGCCAACTGCAAGGCACCAATACCTGCGTTTTTCAACGCGGGTTCTTTGTCCACATGTACACCTTTCTTGGCCAGGGCCTTTTTCAGGTAGTCGATGTTTTGCAAATCTTCTGTGCCATATTCCGGGAAGTACTTTTGAATGGCTTCAACAATCGTCAGGCGCGCAAAAGGCTTGGACAAATCCAGTTCACGGCCCTGATAAGTCAACTTCGCACTACCGGTTGCAGTGGTGGCCGCATGCTGAATCACCTGCTCGGTGAAGTCCATCAAGTCGCGATAGTTCCAGTACGCCGCATAGAATTCCATCATCGTGAATTCCGGGTTGTGGCGTGGGCTGACACCCTCATTGCGGAAATTGCGGTTAATCTCGAACACACGCTCGAAACCACCCACAATCAGGCGCTTCAAATACAGCTCAGGTGCAATGCGCAGGTACATTTCCATGTCCAGCGCATTGTGGTGGGTAATGAAAGGCTTCGCCGATGCACCGCCAGGAATGGGGTGCAACATGGGTGTTTCCACTTCCAGAAAGCCGTGGTTTGCCATGAAATTGCGAACAGACGACATGGCCCGTGAACGCGCAACAAAGGTGTCACGTGTTTGCTCGGAAACGATCAAGTCCACGTAACGCTGGCGGTACTTGATTTCCTGATCGGCCAAGCCATGAAACTTGTCGGGCAGCGGGCGCAGGCTTTTCGCCAGCAAGTGAATTTCCGTGCAGTGCACGCTCAACTCGCCCTTGTTGGTTTTAAACAGCTTGCCTTTGGCCGCAATAATATCGCCCAAATCCCAGTGCTTGAATTCACCGTGAACGTCTTCGCCAACGCCTTCGTTGTTGATGTAAAACTGAATGCGGCCGGTGCCATCTTGCACGGTTGCAAAACTGGCCTTGCCCATCACGCGCTTTAACATCATGCGACCAGAAACAGACACTTCCATGCCCTGCGGATCGAGGGTTTCTTTGTCCAGCAAGCCATATTTGGCATGCAAATCGGCAGCGCGGTGCTCAGGTTTGAAGCTGTTGGGGAAAGGCTGGCCTTTCTCACGCAATTTGGCCAGCTTGCCACGGCGCTCGGCAATAATCTGATTCTCGTCAACTGGCTGTTCGTCACCAGCGGCTTGTATTTTGTCGTTCATGGTTTAGATACCTTGCTTCAAGCTGGCTTCAATGAATGGGTCGAGGTCGCCATCGAGTACGCGCTGGGTGTTGGAAATTTCCACACCTGTTCGCAGGTCTTTGATGCGGCTGTTGTCCAGCACATAGCTGCGAATTTGATGGCCCCAGCCCACATCGGTTTTGGTGTCTTCCAAGGCCTGTTGCTCGGCCATGCGCTTGCGCATTTCAAACTCGTACAGCTTGGCTTTCAACATGCCCCAGGCTTCATCGCGGTTGCGGTGCTGGGAACGGTCGTTCTGGCACTGCACCACAATACCGGTTGGAATGTGGGTTAAGCGAACCGCAGAATCGGTTTTGTTAATGTGCTGGCCACCTGCACCACTGGCACGGTAGGTGTCGGTGCGAACATCGGCTGGGTTGATTTCGATTTCAAAGGAATCGTCCACTTCCGGGTACACAAACAGCGATGCGAAAGAGGTATGGCGACCACCGGAGGAATCGAAAGGTGATTTGCGAACCAGGCGGTGCACACCCGTTTCGGTGCGCAAATAGCCGAAAGCATATTCACCCTCCACTTTGACTGTGGCCGATTTGATACCCGCCACATCGCCGTCGGATTGTTCCATCACCTCGACTTTGAAGCCTTTGCGTTCGCAGTAGCGTAAGTACTGGCGCAACAAAATGCTAGCCCAGTCTTGGGCTTCGGTGCCACCCGCACCTGCGGTGATGTCGATAAAGCAATTGGCCGGGTCGGCCGGGTTGCTGAACATGCGGCGGAATTCCAGATCGGCAATGATCTTTTCATATTCGGCCACATCGCTTTCAATTGCTTCAAGCGTGTCGAAGTCGCTTTCGGCTTGCGCCATTTCAACCAGTTCTTGCGCGTCGCTAATGTTGGCTTGCACAGTGTTCATGGTGACTACCACGCCATCGAGCATCTTTTTTTCTTTGCCCAGTTCCTGCGCATGTTTGGGGTCGTTCCAAACGTTGGGATCTTCCAGTTCGGCGTCAACTACCGTGAGTCGTTCGGCCTTGCGGTCGACGTCAAAGATACCTCCGCAACTGGCCAGCGCGGTCGGCAAGGTCAGTCAGGGCGTTGATGATGGCATTCAGGCGTTCGGCTTCCATGTTTCTCTAACAAATTCAATGTGCGTAACCCGATATTGTAACGCAAGCCGCCCTACAACACGTGTTCCACAATGATTTGTACCGCATCACCACCCGTGAACGTGTCCCGTTCAAACCGGTAAGCCAGCTTTACTTTGGCCGGCAACGCTTCTACAGCACGCCAACGCAAGGCCACAAAGGTTTTACCCTCGCGGCGCAAGGTGAATTTGCTGTGTGCATTCTTCAGCAAACGGTGTTCAAGCACTTCAAATTCGTCACAGAACAAGGGTGCCGGGAAGCCCTGCCCCCACACCTGGGTTTCCAGCAAATCGGCCGCACTTGCTGCTATGTAGTCGGCGGGAATTGAACCATCGGTTTCTACCACCTGCGTCAGCGCGCTGGGATCGCTTAAATCCAGAATGGCTTTGGCAAATTCAATTTTGAACTGTTCAATCGCGCCTTCCGCAATGGTTAAACCCGCCGCCATGGCGTGGCCACCAAACTTGGGCATGCTGCCTTCAGGCAGTCGCTTGCACACCAAATCCAGTACGTCGCGCAAATGAACACCCTGCACGGAGCGACCACTGCCCTTCCAGAAACCGTCATCGCCCGGGGCCAGTGCAATGGTGGGGCGGTATAGGCGCTCTTTGATTCGTGAGGCCAAAATACCGATTACCCCCTGGTGCCAGGTGCTGTGCGCCACCACAATGCCGGCTGCAGGTTCGTCCTGACTAATGAATTTTTCGATGTCTTCCAAGGCATCGCGTTTCATGTCGGCTTCAATGCGCTTGCGTTCTTCGTTCATTTTCCCAAGCTGGGCAGCCAAAGCGCCGGCCTCGCCTGCGTCGTCGGCCAACAGGGTACGGATACCAATGGCCATGTCGGCCAAACGGCCAGCTGCATTTAAGCGCGGGCCCAGGGCAAAGCCCATGTCAGCGGCTGTGGCCTTGCGGGGGTCACGGCCAGCCTCGTGAAACAAGGCCAACATGCCAGGCTGGGCACGGCCCGCGCGAATGCGCTGCAAACCATGCGCCACCAAACGGCGGTTGTTGGCGTCCAGTTTCACCACATCAGCCACAGTGCCCAAAGCCACCAAATCAAGCAGAGAATCGATACGGGGCTGAGTGGCCGCATCAAAAACGCCACGCTCACGCAACACTGCACGGGTGGCCAACAACACATAAAACATCACCCCCACCCCGGCAATCGACTTGCTCGGAAATTCACAACCAGACTGGTTGGGGTTCACAATGGCCAGTGCTTGGGGCAACTGGTCGCCGGGCAAATGGTGATCGGTCACAATGACACCAATGCCCAGTTCATTGGCTTCGTTCACGCCTTCCACACTGGCAATGCCGTTGTCCACGGTCACCAGCAAATCGGGCTCAAACTGCTGAGCAGCAAGTTGAACAATTTCAGGACTCAGGCCGTAACCGTATTCAAACCGGTTGGGCACCAAAAAATCGATGTGGTACTTGGCGGCTTCTTCGTCAGCACCCAGGCTTTGCAGCAACATGCGCAAACCACGAACACCCACCGCCGTGGCTGTGGCGCCATCGCAATCGTAATCACCCACCACCACAATGCGGGCTCCAGCTTCCAGCGCGTCTGCCAGAATTTCTGCGGCCTGCTCAATGCCCTTGAGCTGAGCCGGTGGAATCAAATCGGCCAGCCGGGTTTCAGCTTCGGCCTGAGAATCCACGCCCCGCGCTGCCATGAGGCGTGCCATCAAGGGGTGCATGCCCTGGCTGCGAAGTACTGCTTCAACTTGAGGGCGAGGGGTTCTAACCCGGTGCTGAACTATATTGGTATTCATTACCGGCCCTCCCATTCAGCCTGAATGCTGTCTTGGTCTCGCTGACCCTGTTGCCAAGCGGCTTGAAGGTCTTCCTCGGAAGGACCTTCCTGCATTTCAGGCTCGCCCAGTAAGGCCCAATCGGGTTTGTTTTGCCAAAACTTGAATCGATTCATCCAGTTGCTTTTTAAAGTTTTCCAGCCATTGTTGCCCAACAGCACCCAGTTGAAGGCCAGACCGGCCAGGCGCATGGGTTGCAGCACCTCGCTTTCCAGCAGTTTGAACACGCCAATATTGCCGCCCCAACCTTGAAAGTTCACGCAGTAGACATGGTCGGGTTTTACATCCGTGCCCGTACCAAGCTGACTTAACAGTTGGGTCCAGAACACAAATCGATTCACGGCCTCATCTGCGCCATCGGTCATTTTTACGGCATCAAATACACCGTCTTCGGAAACGGATTTCACACGTGGCAAGGCGACATCGGTTTGCCAAGCCTCACCGCCACCCCAAAACCACAACGCATTCAGGGGCTTCAAACCCTTGGCTTCGCGAACCTTGTTGAATTCGGCGTTGTGCAACTCCACCTGCATATTCAGCCACATGCGCCGCCAGTCGCTGCATTCATGGTTCATGGGCAGGTAGTCCGTCAATCGAATACCCTGCACCGACCAGGGCGACGCCTGTTCCATAGGCACTGGCGTCGGGTTGCTGAGCAGGCTGTGAAAACCTGCCGGTGTGTTGAATGTCCAACCGTGTTGCTGCAACAGGGGCATCACCACGTTCCAGAAGGCATCCAGGTCAGACTGGCCCACCAGCAATACCTCGGGCGGCGAAAAACGCACACCATCCCGCTCAATTTCAAGACACCCAACCGTGCTCCAAAACCGGGTGAAAGGCGTTACTTGCGCTGCGTCGGCCTCAAGCTTGGGCATTTCAAGCATGGCCCAGGCCGGGTACTGGTCGAACTTTGCTTGCGCTTGGGAATCCAAGTAGCGCATCAGCCAGGCTTCGATACGGTCCAGCCCATCGGCATTTTGATATTCAGGCGCAGCGTTTCGGGCCATGGTTTGTAACAAACCGGCTGGCAGGCCCGCAAAAGACTGGGCCCGCGAATTGGCAGACAGGCGTTCCAGCGCCATTTCGGGCACAAGAATGTTGGGAACGAACACCCACAAAGGCGCATTGCTAGGTTTGGACACGGTTTTATTCACACTACAATGAGAGCGCCTTGAAACTTCAAGAGCGCATTTGAACAATTCGGGACAATTTGTGATTAGTTTACCCTTTGATGTTGAAATTGCACTGCGCTATGTGCGCGGTGGTGGCCATAGAAGCCGTGACAAATTCATTTCCTTTATTTCCGGATTGTCCATGGCTGGCATTGGGCTTGGTGTCGCAGCGCTGATCGTGGTGTTGTCCGTCATGAACGGCTTTCAAAAAGAGGTGCGCGATCGCATGCTGTCGGTGATTGCACACATCGAGGTACTGGCGCCCCAAGAGGGCTTTGACAACCCCGAGGCCTTGGTCGGTGCAATCAAGGCGGCCAACCCCAAAGTGATTGGTGCTGCGCCCTATGTCGCTGGCGAAAGCATGCTGGCGCACGGCGATCTTCTGCGCCCTGCCATTGTTCGTGGCATCGACCCTGCCCAGGAACGCGAAGTATCTGATTTCAAAGAAGTCATTTCCGGAAGCCTGAGCAACTTGCAAGCAGGCGAATTCCGCGTGGTGCTGGGGATCGAGTTGGCCAAACAAATTGGAGTCAGCGTGGGTGACCGCATCACGCTGATTGCTCCTTCCGGCCAAATGACGCCCGCCGGCATGATTCCGCGCCTGAAAGCATTCGAAATTACCGCATTGGTGAGCACCGGCCACTATGAGTACGACAGCGGCCTGGTGTTGATGAACCTCGACGACGCTGCCCGCTTTTACCGCAGCCTTGGACCAACCGGTATTCGCGTGAAGTTGAACGACATGGATGCAGCGCCGTTTGTCGCCCGCGACATTGAACGCCAATTGCCACCCACGGTGTGGGTTCGCGATTGGTCGGTGCAAAACCGCACCTGGTTTGCCGCGGTACAAACCGAAAAACGCATGATGTTCATTATCTTGACCCTGATTATTGCGGTAGCCGCATTTAACCTTGTGTCAATGCTGGTCATGACCGTGAAAGACAAGCGCGGGGAAATCGCCATTCTGCGTACCTTGGGCGCCAGTCCGTTTGCCATTCAGCGAATTTTCATGTTGCAAGGTGCACTGGTCGGCTGGATCGGTACTTTCTTGGGTGTAACAGCAGGTTGGTTGCTTGCCATTAATTTGGGCACAATTGTGCCCGCCATTGAACGGGCGCTCAGCGTTGAGTTTTTGCCAAAATCAATTTACTTCATCAGCCAGTTGCCTTCCGACCCTCGCGCAAGCGATGTGGTCACCATCGTAACCGTGGCCTTGGTACTCAGCGTGCTCAGCACCATTTACCCAAGCTGGCGTGCATCGCGTGCCGAACCTGCGGAGGCCCTGCGTTATGAGTAATGTTGTTCTGGAAACCAAAAACCTCAGCAAGGCATTCAAGGGGATCACTGCGAATGACCAAGCCACGCAGGTCATCAAAAACCTGA
Source organism: Limnobacter sp. UBA7229 (assembly GCF_002473065.1). Classification (NCBI taxonomy): domain Bacteria; kingdom Pseudomonadati; phylum Pseudomonadota; class Betaproteobacteria; order Burkholderiales; family Burkholderiaceae; genus Limnobacter; species Limnobacter sp. UBA7229. The sequence goes on from NZ_DKTN01000022.1 coordinate 513,573, forward strand.
ACTTTCAAGTGCAGGCTGGCGAAACCGTCGCGATTGTGGGTGCCTCTGGTGCGGGTAAAAGTACCTTGCTGCATGTGCTGGGTGGTCTTGAAAAAGCCGACAGCGGTTCAGTGCTTTGGGCGGGCCAGGCCATCGAGCCATGGTCTGTTCGCAAACTGGGCATGGAACGCAATAAAACCCTGGGCTTCATTTACCAGTTTCACCATTTGCTGCCCGAATTCCATGCGCTGGACAATGTGGCCATGGCCCTTCGCATTGGCGGTGAGAACAAACAGGTGGCCCGTGAAAAAAGTGCGGTGCTGCTGAAACAATTTGGCTTGGAGCACAGGCTGAACCATCGCCCCGCGGAATTGTCCGGTGGTGAACGCCAACGCGTGGCGATTGCCCGCGCCATGGTGACCAATCCGAAAGCCATTTTGGCCGACGAACCCACGGGTAATCTGGACCAGGACACCGCCGACCAAGTGTTTGAAAGCCTGATTCACAGCAAGGCGGCCAACAAATCAGCCTTGATTATCGTGACGCATTCCATGGAACTGGCCCGCAAATGCAGCAAGGTGTTGCGTCTTGAGAAAGGTGAACTGAAAGCGGAATGAATTAGCTGGGTTAGCGAATGGCGGAGAGATTCCGCCTGCGCCTGCGAACCACAGCAATTCGAACACCAATGTTCCAGGCCAAACGCACACTGAAATATCCGAGTATCGACAAAGTCACCATCAGTGCGGGCAAACCAACCGCCAGCGAAGGGCCCATAGACAACATCCAGTCCACCATCGCGTGGGTGGAATCACCCCACGCTGACCAGTTCCATTGCGGCAAGGGCTGCATATTGGCCTCGCCAATTTCCCCTAATAAAAACTGTCCGTAAGCAACAGCGATCAAATACAGCGGCACAATGGTGAGCGGGTTGGTGTACAAGGTAACCGCAAAGGCCACCGGCAAATTGACTTTGGCAACCAACACCCAAATGAGAGAGCCAAAAATTTGAAAGGGTCCGGGAATTAGCCCACAGAACAAACCCGCAGCCACCCCGCCCGCAATGCTTTTTCGATTCAACGCCCAAATATTGGGATGCCCGAGGAAGCGCTTGAACGGCCGAGCCCAAGGCAAACGCTCGAAGTGGTCGACAGTGGGAAGGTACTTGCGAATTTTCCGACGAAACATGGCAAACTTTAAAGTATGTGGACCGACACGCACCTTCATCTTGATGCTTCTGAATACGACAGCGATCGCCTCGCGGTGGTTCAACGTGCGCGTGAATTGCATGTTACCCGGTTTGTATTGCCCGCCGTGGGCGCTTTCAATTTTGATGAGGTAAAAAGCCTGGCTCACAGCATCCCGGGTGCAGTGTATTGCCTAGGTATACACCCCATGTTTGTCGACAAAGCCAAAGAAGAAGACCTGCTGACTTTAAAGCAAAAAATTCAGGCCTCGATCGACGACTCAAAATTCGCGGGTTTGGGAGAGATAGGACTCGATGGCTTTGTGCCTGGCTTGAACTGGGACAAACAGGTTCAATTTTTTCATGCACAGCTCAAATTGGCCCGTGATTTCGATGTGCCGGTAGTGATGCATGTTCGCAAAGCGCAAGACCCCGTTTTAAAAGGCCTTCGAATTTACAAACCACGCAGCGGCATTGCCCACGCATTCAACGGCAGCTTTCAGCAAGCGGATCATTTTCTGAACTTGAACATGTGTCTTGGATTTGGCGGTGCCAGTACCTTTACTCGGGCACTACAGTTGCGTAGATTGGCCGCCAAACTGCCAGAAGACGCCATGGTACTTGAAACTGATGGGCCAGACATTGCGCCGGAGTGGATCAACAAACAACGCAATGCGCCCGAACATTTGCCAAGAATTGCAGAAACAATCGCTGAACTGCGTCAGTCAAGCGTGGAAGTACTCTCCAGGCAAACACAATTGAACGCGCAGCGGGTTTTGCCCGCCCTGGCCCTTCATGGCTAACCAAAGGCATCACCCGGTCGTGTTCATCATTGGTGAACGTACGCGCATTGGTGCACGCTTGCAAAACTGCGTCCACATCAAATTCAAGTTGTGCCTTCCCTGCCGCTGTTCACCACAGCCTACCTGCTTAGCCTTTTGCTGTTTCACGGCCAAGCCACGCTGCCATGGATTTGGAGCATGGCCTTTGACACTTTCGGCGAAAAAAGCGTCATTTTATTCGCTTGGTCGGCAGTTTTCCTGTTGTTGGGTATTCGGGGCGGAGTCAGTCGACAAGCCACTGAAAAACTAGGCTGGTTCATTCTGGGTTTTGCGATGGCGCAGCTTTGTACAGGCATTCAGGCCGCCGCACATCAACAAGCGCAAGTGCCCCTGGCCTGCAACAAGCAAACCATTCAATCTGAATTTCGGCTTCTTGAAAAAGCGTTTCGCGACAACAACGCACAAACCTGGTTGATCGAACACACGCCGCGAGACCATGCGGTTGCGACACAATGCCTGGTCACAGGTGCACGCTTGCAAACTTTTGTCGAAACGGTATCTACGTATCGAGCGCTTCAGCCAGGCGAGTATTTTCGGGCAACCGTTCGCATCAAATCGCCCAAGGCGCCTTTGCAACTGGAAGGTTTTGATGTTCATCGCCACTGGTTTGCCAACCGAATTGCGGGCACAGCTCAATTCAAAAGCAAGCTTGAACAACTGCCTGAACAAACCACATTGAACCCGCTGGTCTGGATGGAACGGGCACGCCTACAGATTGCAGGCACGATCGTCACTGCTTTACAAAGCCACCCTGAGCAAGCCTTGGTGCTAGCAATGGTGGTGGGTGATCAAGGCCTGATCAGCCCAGAGGATCGGGAAATGTTCAGCGCCACTGGCATTGCACATTTGGTTGCCATTTCCGGTTTGCACATTACCCTGTTCGCCATGCTTGCAGGCAAACTTTTCGGCGCGCTTTGGCGTCGATCAACCCGGTTGTGCCTTCGCGTACCGGCCCCTTTGGCAGGTAGCGCATTTGGATTGCTGTTTGCAGTGTTGTACGGCCTGGTTGCAGGCTGGGGAGTGCCAGCCCAACGCACGGTGTTCATGTTGTTTGCGTTGTTTGTTGGGCAAGTACGTGGTGGCATGCAAAGCAGTTGGGACACCTTTTTTCTCGCCTTGTTTTTAACCCTTGCCTTTGACAACTGGGCTGTGCTGGATGCGGGCTTCATTCTCTCTTTCGGTGCCGTGGCAGTCCTTATTTTCGTGACACAGGGACACTACCACTTCATCAAACCGAAGCATGAATTCATCGCCAACGCAGTGAAAGCCCAATACACGGTGACCATCGGATTGGTACTGCCCTGCGCGATGCTGTTTAACCAGCAGTCGCTGATCAGCCCCTTGGCCAATGCCCTGTCCATTCCATGGATGAGTTTCGTGAGCACGCCACTGGCTCTGCTCGGTGGGCTTACACAGCAGCCCGTGTTGCTTTGGCTTGCGGGCAACAGTCTTTCGCTGCAACGCGAGTGGCTTGTGTTCTTCAATGAATTGAGTTGGGCCACTTTGCCGATACACAACCAGCCATGGTGGGTCAATGGCTTGGTGGGCTTGGGTTGCTTGATTTTGATTCTGCCGGCGGGGTTGGTTCCGAGGTGGACAGGAATCACGCTGATTGCCCTGCTTCTACTTCCACCGCCAAGGCCCGAACACCATGATTTCTGGATGACCTTGATGGACGTCGGTCAAGGTACGGCCATCAGCATTCAAACCCAAAACCATCTGCTGATTTACGATGCAGGCCCTGCGTTCAACGCGCGCGCTGATTCGGCCCGGCGTGTAGTGCTGCCCTGGATGGCAGCGCATGGTTATCGGCGGGCCGATATGTTCATGCTGTCGCATGATGATGCAGACCATTCAGGCGGCGCGCCCCTGCTGCTACAAAAGGCACCGCCCGTACAGTTCGCGTCCTCGATCAACAAACAACACAGCTTAAACCTGCTCGCGCAAACCCTGAAAAGCGACACAGCGCAATGCCACGTGCTCAAGCCATGGACCTGGGATGGCGTCACATTCACACCAATCGGGCTTGATACGCCCGCACATTCACACCAAAAATTATTGGCCAAGAACAATCAAAGTTGCGTGTTAAAAGTCAGCAATGCGAATCACAGTGTGCTGCTGACCGGCGACATTGAAGCGATTTCAGAAATAGCATTGCTAACCCAACACGGTGCAAATGCCTTGAAATCACGTGTTCTGATTGTGCCGCATCATGGCTCCAAAACCTCCTCCACCATGCCCTTTCTTCAAGCCGTGCGGCCTGAATATGCACTGATACAAGCAGGCTGGGAGAACCAGTTTGGTCACCCGCACAAGGCCGTGATTGAACGATACGAAGCCATGGGCGTCCAATGGTCGAATACCGCCCAAAATGGTGCAATGAAATGGAGGTTTAAGCACCTGGACTTCCAACCCGAAGTGGACAATGCACACGCGCTACGTCAGCGTTACTGGCACATGCACGAAAGCGGTGCAAAAGGTCGTTAAGACTGTTAACTTTATGGCTGTGCGCGACACAATCAGCCTGCATGCGCTTGGCATGCTTCTTGTTACTTCAAGACTACACAGAACAGGAATAATCAACTTATGTCATCAACACCCTTCGACGAAATGTACACGCCAAGCGGTGAAGTTCGCCCGCATTATCAGGACTTTTCGCGTTGGCTTGAGATGCAATCCTCTGAAAAATTGCAGAACAAGCGTGCGGAAGCCGACCTTATTTTCAGAAGGGTCGGAATTACCTTTGCCGTGTACGGCGAAGAATCTGGTACCGAAAGGTTAATTCCATTCGATATTGTGCCGCGGGTAATTAAAGCGTCTGAATGGAAAACACTTGAAGCAGGCTTGCGCCAGCGTGTTCAAGCCTTGAACATGTTTTTGAAAGACATCTACAACGAACAAAAAATACTGGGCACGGGGCTTATTCCGCCTGAACAGATTTTCAACAACGAACAATACCGCCCGGAAATGCAGGGTGTGAAAGTGGCAGGCGACATCTACGCCCACATTGCGGGCGTTGATGTAGTGCGTGCCGGTGAGGGTGAGTTTTACGTACTCGAGGACAACCTGCGCGTACCGTCAGGCGTTAGCTACATGCTCGAAAACCGGAAAATGATGATGCGCCTGTTTCCGGAACTGTTTGCACGCAATCGCGTGGCCCCGGTTGAACATTATCCCGACAATCTGCTTGAAAACCTGCGTTCAGTTTCACCCCAAAACAGCAGCGACCCCACCGTGGTGTTACTGACACCGGGCATGTACAACTCGGCCTATTTCGAACATGCATTTCTGGCTCAACAAATGGGCATTGAACTGGTGGAAGGCAAAGACATGTTTGTGGATGAAGAAGTGCTTTACATGCGCACTACACAAGGTCCCAAACGTGTTGATGTTATTTACCGCAGGCTGGATGACGATTTTCTTGACCCACTGGCATTCCGCGAAGATTCACAACTTGGCGTGCCCGGTCTGCTTTCTGTTTACCGGGCAGGCAATGTGACCCTTGCCAATGCAATTGGTACCGGTGTGGCCGACGACAAATCGATTTACCCCTATGTGCCCGACATGATTCGTTTTTATTTGAGCGAAGAACCCATTATTCAAAACGTACCTACCTGGCAATGCCGAAAACCAGATCAGTTGAAAGAAGTATTGGCCAAACTACCCGAGTTGGTTGTAAAAGAAGTGCACGGCGCAGGCGGCTACGGCATGTTGGTGGGCCCGGCGTCTACCAAAGCGCAAATTGAAGAATTTCGTCAGAAGCTGATTGCAGACCCTGCAAAATTCATTGCCCAACCCACACTGGCATTGTCAACCTGCCCAACTTTTGTAGAACAGGGCTTGGCCCCCCGCCACATTGATCTTCGGCCGTTTGTATTGTCGGGCAGCAAAGTCAGCCTGATCCCTGGTGGACTAAGCCGGGTGGCACTGCGAGAAGGATCGCTTGTGGTGAATAGCAGCCAGGGCGGCGGCACCAAAGACACCTGGGTACTGGAACGATAAGGAGCAAACACCATGCTGAGTAGAACTGCTGACCATTTGTTCTGGATGGCCCGTTACATTGAACGCGCCGAGAACACCGCCCGCATGCTTGATGTGAATGTGCAAACCGCCCTGCTTCCGCAAGATCCTGAGAATGCAGAACAAGGCTGGCGAGCCATGCTGTCGATTTGTGAACTGACCGAAGCATTTGCAAAAAAACACGATGAGGTCAGCGCAGAGGCCGTGATCGACTTCATGGTAAAAGACCCCAACAACCCCTCCAGCATTTACTGCTGCCTTCAAGGTGCCCGCGAGAATGCACGTGCCGTGCGTGGTGCGTTGACCACCGAAGTTTGGGAAACCAACAACACCACATGGCTTGAACTAAAGAAAGTATTGGCTGACGGCACGGTTGAACGCGACCCCTCTGAGTTCTTTGAGTGGGTGAAATTTCGCAGTCATTTGTCCCGTGGTGTCACCATTGGCACCATGTTGAAAGACGATGCATTCCGGTTCATTCGCTTGGGTACGTTTCTGGAACGTGCAGACAACACCGCACGATTGTTGGATGTGAAGTTTCACAGCATGCCTTTTAGCCCCTTGGCCAATTTGAGCACTGCTGACCCCCATGCCGATTATTACCACTGGGCCGCCATTTTGCGCTCGGTGTCTGCTTTTGAAACTTACCGAAAGGTATACCGGGATGTAATCACGCCCGACCGCGTTGCTGAATTGCTGATCCTGCGCGACGACATGCCTCGCTCTCTGTTGGCTTCATTGAATGAAGTGTGTGCCAACCTTGAAATGATTCGGAACGATTACTCGGCCAACACAGAACGGCGTGCTGGCAAGCTGCGTGCTGAACTGTTGTACAGCCAAATCGACGACATTTTGCAAATGGGTTTGCACGCCTACCTCACCAACTTTCTTGAACGAGTCAATGATTTGGGCAACCGGATCAGCAAAGATTTCCTGGTGCCACTTGAGGCATGAAACTGCGCATTCAACACCACACCACCTACCGCTACACCTGGCCCGTGCTGTACAGCATTCAGCACGTGCGCCTTACCCCGCAACAGGACATCAAACAACGCATTCTTGACTGGAAAATAAGAACACCAGCCAAACACCACAGCGCCTGCGATCACCATGGCAACGCAGTGCACACATTCTCGGTGAACCAGCAACACCGGGAGCTGACTGTGCAGTCCCATGGCCATGTTGAAATTGATTCGCTCGATGATGGCTACACCCCACATCAATCCTTTTCACTTCACCCTTTGGTCTACACACCTACCACGCCGCTTACGCAATTCAACGATGAAATGCGCGAATTCGCAAGCTTCGTCGCTGACACTCACATTCCGTTTGCCCATCGAATACTCACCCTGGCGCATGCAGTGGCGGACCGAGTTGTGTACACCAAAGGCAGTACCACTGTGGCAGACTCGGCGATGCAGGCATTTGAAAATGGACAAGGTGTTTGCCAGGACCATTCTCATGTGATGCTGGCGTGCCTGCGTGCACACGGCATTCCTGCGCGATACGTGAGCGGCTACTTTTTCAATCCCAATGTGGAGCAGCACGACAGCCACGCCTGGGTCGAAGTGTTCGATGAAAACCGCCAGCAGTGGCTGGGGGTGGATGCAACGCACAAATCGTTGGTGCAGGGCAATCACTGCCGCCTGGCAGTGGCCAAAGACTTCACAGGTGCCTCTCCAATTCGTGGCATTCGCACCGGGGGTGGGCAAGAGACCCTTGACGTGCAAGTAACCATTGAACGGGTTGGTTAGATCGCCAGCTGGTTTTATAGCCAGATTGGCTTGGGTTCCGATCTCTCGGAGCATTCTTGGTGGCTCAATCGGCTTGGGTTCCGATCTCTCGGCGCTTCTTAACCGCCCACTCGGCTTGGGTTCCGATCTCTCG